>PMML01000026.1 GCA_003162695.1 Ignavibacteriota bacterium
AATATACTCCCAATGCGTTCCGCGATAGCATCAGGCAATGAGCGGTATGCAGGAGTGGCGATAGCATTGTGGGAATAAGCCAATATAGAATTCGTTAAGCGGCGTTTATAATTGGAGAAGAAGATGAACAAAACGTTTAAAGCACATATTAATACTCTGGAAAGAAAGCATCGTGATCTTCTTATATCAAAGCAAAATGGAATTAGTGACATTCCCAAATTACCTGGAATTTATCTTTTTTCTAAGGGAAAGAAACATTTATATGTAGGCAGAACAAATAACCTTAAGCGTCGGCATAGAGAACATCTTAGTTTCTCAGTTCTAGATGCGCCGTTTGCTTTTAAAATGGCACGAAAAGCAACTGGTAACAAAAAAGCAACATATAAAGAGAAAGGTTCTACAAAACATTTATCGTCTCAAAGCAAATTTCGGAGAGAAATTAAAAGGGCAAAGGAAAAAATTAGAAAAATGAATTATCGTTACGTTGTTGAAAAAGATCCTATAAAGCAGACACTTTTAGAAATCTACGTAGCGATTGCCTTGAAGACACCATATAATGATTTTGATACGCATTAAATACCACCTAAGTAGGTGCTCATGCGTCATAACAGAAAATCTGCATTTAAAGAATTTCTTAGAGTCGAAGGAAATCACCTTTTAGGTCCTATCGGAATTCGGGAGATCGAACATTTTTTTAAGCGTAAAGAAGCGGGAAGCATCCGACTGGACAGCGCGGAAATATTTCGGATACCTTGCCTCTGCATTTGAAAAGGCTGTCCAATGGAATTACATCGAAGAGAATCCGTTCCGGCGGATAGTAAAACCGAAAGGGATGGAAAGATTGCCAATAATCTTTTTCGAAAACGATTTTCACCTTTTCCTTCCAATTGTTGAAGATAGAGATTTTAGGGAATCCTGCCCATCATAAAATAGATGTCAGCATCGATTAAAAGTGGGCAGGAGTGAAAATATTCCACCCCTGCAGGTAGGACTGTCATGTTTCACCATTGAGAAATGGCGGGGATCGAAACACATTGAGGGAACTATCATTAGATCGTACAATGTTACAAAATATCATTATCAAACAATAAACGGAGGTCAGGTGTTTCAAGGTTTAAGGACCGTCATATATCATGTGGACGACATTGAAAAGGCAAAACAATGGTATTCAAAAATTCTTGATGTACAGCCTTATTTCGATCAGGCCTATTATACCGGATTTAACATCGGCGGATATGAATTGGGTCTAGATCCCGATATGACCGGAATAATTAAAGGGAACAATGTTGTCGCTTATTGGAGCATTGAGAAAATCGAAATTGAATATGCCCGTATCCTGGCTCTTGGTGCGAAGGAAAATGGCGAGATTCAAAATGTGGACGGAAACATAAGAGTTGCAACTGTGATCGATCCTTTTGGCAATGTGTTCGGTTTAATCGAAAATCCGGATTTCAAGATCGGATAAAAAAACAAGCTTGCGGCCTTGTGAGGGGAAGAAGAATGGAAAAGCTCTAAGGCCGCTGCCGGCTTCACAATAGTGCCTCGCCGCCCGTAACTCAGGCCTGAATTCCAAACACCCCGGCTTTAGTTGTGCAGAACCGATCGCTGTTGCAAACACCAAAATGAATCCAGCTCTGAGCATACGCTTCCTTGAGTACTTTATTGCTTTTCATCTTCCATTACATTAGCTTAAGACTGTTCCAAAAAAACATAATTTCAAATTGTAGCATCTACATCAAGTCTCGAGGACTTTTGTAGTAGTACTATTATACATCCTCTGGATTCGACGAATCGCGAAGAAAGAGGATTTTGTGTTCTATTGGTATTATGCACCTTCGTTTCGGAAGTCTAAGAATGCAATTGTATTATCCATACATAAGTATATGGTCATAGACAATGGATATCGAATCAGTAGTTCAAGCGGCGGCAATATATTGTATCATCATTAAAATAAGTTCGTTCGTGTTCTGACTGATACGATAGAAGGAATCATAAACGCTGCTAACCGTAAATGCTCTTATGATTACAATTTGGAGAATTCAGTCATGAAAAAATCTTCCCTTTATCTTTATCTGCTTTTAGCTGCTCTTCTTTTTTCCTTCACATCGTATGTACTCGGACAATCGGCTGTAAAACCCGTTAAGCAGACGACAGAACAGGTTAAAAAGACAAAATCGAAGATTCCCGTGTTATCCATATTTATTGAGGGCAGCTATTACGGATCAAAAATGAACGAAATCAACGACGAATATAGAACAATCGAAAAGACCTATTCATTGCCTGCGGGAAGCGATTTTAAAAATTACTGCTTCGCGCTCGTAGGAGTGCGCTTTACTCCTGAAAATGCGCAGGGGCAGTCCGTACAGGGTGAATTTGGGGGAAGTTTATTGAAATCGGTGAAAGATAATTCTACAAATTTTATGCAATTATATTATACCGGTGGTTCCTATATTCTCAGTTTACCGGTTTCCCTGGTTTCAGCCTACTGCGGCGCTGGGCTTGGATATATCTGGTTAAATACACAGCGCACGTATACTTCAAATCTGGGGGTTGCCGCCGTTAACGCTCAACTGGCAGAACTCCACGGAATGTTTGGAATAGAATTTTTTTCCTCCACCGGTGTTTCATTCGCTTTTGAAGGAAGGTACACCTATGCGGCAACCATCGTGCCGCAGCGTGCTGATCTTGATTTTACCCTGAAGGGGATTACGGCCGGGATTCGCATCGGCATCCCTTTGCTCATGTTGTATTAAACTTATTTTTATGGACAATAATAATCACTTTAAGGAGATTATCATGATCAGAATACCCTGGCTTATAAGATTTTGTACTGTTTGCATCATTGCCGTTATGGCCGGATGTACACGAGAAGCCTCTACGCCGGTCGAGGTTGAACAAACCTTGCAGCCTAAAGGAACGATCACCGGATTGATAAATAACAAGGCAACACAAACACCTATAGCAGGCGCATTTTTTTCCCTTGGATTCGACGGCAGCGTACAGTCGGCAACCTCCGATAGCGAAGGCGCTTTTTCCATCGCCAACGTGCCTGTGGGGGAATATAAGATTGTCAATGGAGGCGCCGTCTTCACCGGCCAATATACGCTTACCGTTTCTTTGGTGAACGACAATATTTCACAACCCGACCCTTTAAAAAAATATCGTGATTACTACTTCGACACGCTTACAATCGCGTTTACATCTCTTGCCCCAGGTGATTCCTTTGCTGTGAGCGATATGATGGGAAGTGTGCGGCTGCAAATTTCATATCTCAACACGACAGTCATCGGACAAGTTGTCGATCAAGCGATGCAGCCCGTTGCCGGCGCTGCTGTTACGCTCTTTGATGCAACAACGATCCCGAATATTGCGCTAGCCCAGACAAATACATCGACGACTGGTATGTACCAATTTACTCATGTCGATAACGGATTGTCAATAAACGTCAAAGCAATCAGCAGCGACGGTTCTCTTCAGGGCGGCTTGTCGCATATATTAACACTGCCGCTCAACGTGACGATCGATTCGCTTCGGTCTCAAGTTGCTGCCGAACAAATAATGCTCGCACCCGCTGATGATGTGAGTCCCTATGTCATTAACATTACACCGGCAAATAATGCCGTTGTCTCCCCCAACAATCTTCAAATAGTTTACACGTTTTCAGAACCCATTAAGCAAACTGCCTATACACGAACCGATTTACCGGTCGGGCAGAATACCATGATAGATGGTATTCTTATAAACTATACAGACCCGAACAAAGCTGCAGGCGCTATTCCTTTCTCGATGCAATGGAATCCGATGTTCACACAGCTTACCATTACGCCCCAAGGAGCGATCGGTTCGGCGCATTATACCGCCGATTTGCGAACGGCATTTAACTCAGGTAATATTACCGATTTGGCCGGCAATAAATTGGTAAATGAGCCCGACATCGTCGGCGACTTTGAAGTTCTCAATTTCACGACAAACGGCGCTGTCGTTCCTGCCGCACCAACACTTGTGCGAAGAAACGTGCAAGGGCTTTACGGGCCGCTGGATTATTCGGGAGGTATCGTCGGTCTGGAGTGGAACAATGTAGCTAATGCACAAAGTTATAATCTCTATCGCAGTGTAGACAACGGTCCGTTTGAATTACTGCATAAAAACATTTTTTCTCTCCAGGATACAAATAATATTGTGTCGCTCTGTTTCCCTTCAACGGGGAACAATCCTTTGTCATCAATTTCGGTAAGTTATCAATTACATTCGGTCAACTCCGATCTTGTTGAAAGTCCCGCCAGCAATACCATTACAATTACCGATGAAGTGCCGCCTGCGCTTATTTCTGCATCGATAACAAGCGGAACCGGTTCGGCTCCATTGCATTGGTGGAACTATACACTTCAATTCTCCGAACCATTAATCATAAGCAATGCTGAAGCGGTAACAAATTATGCGATTCTCAATCCGGATACGGTTACATTTACAATCACAAAAGCCGATTATCTGGGATATGATGCAGGTTCAGGACGCTATATTGTCCAGCTTTTAATTTCCACGGATCTAGCGATACCTGCCGGCTATTCCATCAACATTAAAAATGGTATTGCCGACCTTGCGGGAAACCCTATTTCAGCGGTTGCAAATACGATTACTCTCTCTGTTCCGCCGCCGCCATTATTATTGAGTCCCGGCAATGGCGCTGTGGCTGTCGGTTTACCGGCTATATTGAGCTGGAACGCATCGAATGGTGCAACATCATATAGGCTGCAAGTGTCTTCGAATCCTGGATTTACCGGAATTGTGTTTGACAGCAACAGTCTTCCTAATCCAATCAATAGTACATCTTATGCGGTTTCATCCGCATATTTAACGGCCGGCCTTACATATTACTGGCGAGTATCTGCAGCCAATAATGCCGGTTCAAACGGATATTCTGCTTTTAGGACTTTCCAGCCTTAAGAACCGGTTCTTAGGAATTTTGGAATTTCATATAAGCATATTCTAAAGGAATGGAATTCAAAGCGGTCTCTGGATTTTTGAGGCCGCTTTGTTGTACTATGCATTGAAAATGCTGCCGCGCAATCGTTTTAGATATCGGATGGCCGCTTTAGAGATTTCCTCGATAATTAAAAAATTCAGCTGCTTTCCGTTCTCAGTCGAATCGTTGGCATAAATCAAAAAACCTGCTGTAGTCCACCTTAAGAACGGGACAAAATGAAATGAAAACAGATCATAAGCTGTAACTGCAGCATCACACTGAGCGACGACAGGATAGCAATGAAAAAATATTTGGTTGTTTTTATCTCAACATTTCTCTCTCTTCCGTCAATATTTTTCTCACAGCCGAAGAAAACGGCTGCAGATTTATTCGAGCATGCAAATAAAAATTACGAATGTAAGGATTATCAGGGAGCCATCACTGATTACTCCGATGCAATTAGGCTTCAACCGGATTATGCCGAAGCCTACTACGGCAGAGGGTTGACCAAGTTTAAACTGAACGACTTTCAGGGATCTGCTGCCGACAATGCCGAGGCGATTAAGCTGAAACCGGATTATGGCATAGCCTACTATGGCAGAGCATACGCAGAATTTAAGCTTAACGATACTCAAAAATCTCTTGCCGACTATACGGAGGCAATCAGACTCAAACAGGGTTTTACAGAAGCCTATTACGGCAGAGGGTATGCAAAGTTTAAGCTTAAAGATAATCAAGGGGCGATTGACGACTACACAGAGGCGATCAAGCTGAAACCGGATTATGCAGAAGCTTACTACGGCAGAGGAAATGCAAAGTCCGAACTGAACGACAACCAGGGAGCGATTGCCGACTATACGGAAGCGATTCAGATCAAACCGGATTATGCTGAAGCCTGTTATAGTAAAGGGCTGGCCAGGTTTAAACTTCATGACTATCAGGGATCTGCTGCTGATTTTATGGAAGCGATTAAGTTTAAGCCGGAGTATGCAGAAGCCTTTTATAACAGGGGGTACGCAAAGTTCAAACTGAACGACTATCAAGGATCTCTTGCGGACTACACAGAGGCAATCAGGCTTAAAGCGGATTATGCCGAAGCTTTCTACGGCAGAGGATATGCGAAGTTTGCATTGAACGATTTTCAAGGAGCCATCGCCGACTATACTGAGGCTGTAAAAGTGAAGCCGGACTTTACAGAAGGTTACTACGGCAGAGGGTTGGCAAAGTTTAAGTTGAACGACAATCAAGGATCAATTGTTGATTATACCGAAACACTCAAGCTTAAACCGGATTATGCCGAGGCCTGTTATAACAGGGCTTACGCAAAGTTTAGACTGAACGATAATCAAGGAGCCATCGCCGACTATACGCTGGCAATGAAACTGAAACCGGATTATGCAGAAGCCTACTACGGCAGAGGGTACGCAAAGTTTAAGCTGAAAGACAATCAAGGAGCTCTTGCTGATTTCACGGAGGCAATGAAGTTGAAACCGGATTATGCTGAAGTCTACTGCGGCAGAGGTTATGTAAAATCCGAGCTGAAAGATAATCTTGGATCTCTTGCTGATTTCAAGGAGGCAATAAAACTCAAACCGGATTATGCTGATGCCTACTACGGCAGGGGATATGCAAAGTCTGAATCTAACGACAATCAGGGATCTCTTGCTGATTTCAAGGAGGCAATAAAACTCAAACCGGATTATGCCAATGCTTACTACGGCAGAGGGCTGGCAAAATTTAAGCTTAACGACCTTCAGGGGTCTCTTTCTGATTATACGGAGGCAATCAAGCTTCAATCCAATTATGCAAGCGCTTACTACGGCAGAGGGTATGCAAAGTTTAAGCTCAAGGACAATCAGGGATCTGTTGTCGATTATACTGCAGCAATCAAGCTCAAACCGGATTATGCGAATGCATACTACGGCAGAGGGCTTGCATATCTTTCTCTCGATTTAAAAACCGAAGCGAAGGCGGATTTCATGAAAGCAAATGAATTGGGTCTTCGGATTCCTCAGAAGATTTTGGATATGTGCAATGAGTAACGCTTCAAATAATTAAAGTTGTATTCCATTGATGGAAATGATATGGTCTTCGCGGCGCTGTGCCTCATGGAATAGGACATCATTTCTTTAAAAACGGCGATAGGCCGTTGTGCGAAAACGAGAGCACAAGTTCAATGATCCGGTGTCATCCCGAAGATATACGACATTGTCTCCGGGACAACACCGGCCGCGGCTGTCATGGCCTTCATTGCATTGTTACGCGTTGTTCCGTACCTTGATGCTGTTGTCGCAATCATTTATTCGCTCGTAAAAATAAAATCCCAATGCTCATGCCCCATTTTTGATTCTGAAAATGGTATTCAAAACTGGAATATGAAATTTATTGAAATAATCCTGCTCGCTTTCGGATTGGCTGCCGATGCGTTCGCCGTTTCCGTCTGTGTAGGTGCGGGCGGGCATGCTCGAGATCTGCGGTCGATACTGCGCCTTTCATGGCATTTCGGTCTTTTCCAATTTATTATGCCGGTCTTTGGATGGTTTGCAGGTCTTTGGGCTTCACAATGGATACGGCCATTCGATCAGTGGATAGCATTCGTACTTCTGGCGTTCGTCGGCGTGAAGATGGTGTATTCAGCACTCTATCCGGAAGAGCCTCATCTTCAAAAAAATCCAACCAAGGGTTCCTCTCTTGTTGTTTTATCCGTTGCTACGAGTATAGATGCATTCGTCATCGGATTAAGCCTTGCATTCATGAATATTTCCGTTTGGTATCCCGGCTTCATTGTCGGTCTTATTACGGGCATTGTATCATATCTTGGAATCCGAATCGGAGAAAGATTTAATCGCATGCTTGGAAGAGCGGCTGAAGCGGCAGGAGGATTGGCTCTTATCGGACTCGGCTTGCGTATGCTTGTTTTTGGATAAGACGAATGCATTGCACAATGTGAAGGTAAAAGCGCTGTTTCAAACGGAGAAAAATTCCTTGATTGTGGCGGCATCTTTTTATAACTTAACAAGGATTTTAACTCAACAGCGTATATTAAATATGCTCATTTCTCCCCTTTGAGAAGGGGACTAAAAAATGGAAACTGATTACAGCATATCAACATATAATAAGCTGAGCAGCTCATAAAGATTTTGATTCGATGATGATCCAATTGAACAGGAAAGATAAATATGAATGAGGGAAAAATTGTCCAAATTATCGGACCGGTTGTCGACATTGATTTTTCTGGCAGTAAATTACCGGAGATACTTCATGCCGTAAAAATACCGCGTAAGAACATTGATGGTGTTGAAGATGAATTAATCGTAGAGGTGCAGCAGCAATTAGGCGAAGATCGTGTACGTGCGGTGGCAATGGATTCCACGGACGGTCTTGTCCGCGGTATGAAAGCCTTCGACACCGGGGCGCCTATCATGGTTCCTGTCGGTCCCGAAGTGCTCGGCCGTCTTATCAATATAACAGGCGCCGGTATCGACGGTTTAGGGCCGATTGCATCAAAGCGTCAATACCCTATTCATAAACCGGCCCCGAGTTTCGATCAGCTTACCACAAAAAAGGAAATGTTCGAAACGGGTATAAAAGTTATCGATCTTCTCGAACCGTATACAAAAGGCGGAAAAACCGGACTGTTCGGCGGCGCCGGCGTCGGAAAGACGGTATTGATTCAGGAGTTGATTCATAATATTGCAAAGCACCACGGCGGATATTCGGTTTTTGCAGGTGTAGGAGAACGTACGCGTGAAGGAAACGATTTATGGCTGGAAATGAAAGAATCCGGTGTTTTAGCAAAGACGGCTTTGATATTCGGCCAGATGAATGAACCTCCGGGCGCACGCCAGCGCGTTGCTCTCACAGCATTGACGATGGCCGAATATTTCCGTGATGAAGAAGGAAAAGACGTTCTGCTCTTTATCGATAATATTTTCCGTTTCGTGCAGGCAGGTTCTGAAGTCTCGGCATTGCTCGGACGCATGCCTTCCGCGGTAGGATACCAGCCGACACTGGGGACAGAAATGGGTGAATTGCAGGAACGCATCACATCGACGAAAAAAGGATCCATTACATCCGTGCAGGCCATTTATGTTCCTGCAGACGACTTGACCGATCCGGCACCGGCAACGACTTTTGCTCACCTCGATGCAACGACGGTCTTAAGCCGTCAAATCGTTGAAAAAGGAATCTATCCGGCTGTCGATCCGCTCGATTCGACATCGCGTATCCTTGATCCGCATGTCGTCGGCGAAGAGCATTATGCTGTTGCCAAACGCGTGAAAGAGATTCTCCAGACCTACAAGGATTTGCAGGATATTATAAACATTCTCGGCATGGACGAATTGTCCGATCAGGATAAACTGGCTGTTATGCGTGCACGGAAAATCGAAAAATTCCTTTCACAACCGTTCTCGGTTGCGGAGCAGTTTACCGGTCAAGCCGGCCGCTATGTGAAACTCGAAGATACCATTCGGGGATTCAAAGGCATTATCGAAGGAGAATACGATGATATTCCTGAAATGGCTTTTCGTATGACAGGAACTATTGAAGAAGTCGTCGAACGTGCAAAACAATTACGGGCGGCATAAAGCGGTATGGCGGATAAAAATTATTATCTTGAAATCGTAACACCGAAGCGTATTGTCTTTAAGGGCGACGTCAGCAGTTTTACCGCACCCGGTGCATTGGGAAGTTTTCAGGTTTTGCGAAGTCATGCTCCGCTGCTTTCCAACATTCAAGCGGGTGCAGTGAAATTGACTGATGCTTTGGGAAAAGAGATTCATTACGCAACAAGCGGCGGTGTGGTTGAAGTGCGGGACAACAGGGTTGTTCTCCTTGCAGAAACAGCTGAAAATGTGCAGGAAATCGATGCAGACCGAGCAAAAGCTGCGCGGGATCGTGCGCAGAAACGGCTGAAGGAACGAGCGCACGATGTAGATATCGAGCGTGCCCAGCTTGCATTGCAGCGAGCGCTCAATCGGTTAAAACTTTCCGGTACAAAATAATTTAGACCCACCTTTCGCGGTGGGTTTTTTATATCTCTGCAGGCATTGATATTCAAGAGCGGATACAGTATATTCAAAACAATTCTCACAAGTTCGTTTATTCAAAAAGCCGGTGCAAAAAGACACTCGTTCGACGTTTGCAGAAATAAATCTTAAGGCTATTGGTTCCAACTTACTGCGCATCCGTGAAAAAATCGGTAAACATGTAAGTATCATGGCAGTCGTAAAAGCCAATGCCTATGGACACGGCAGCGCTTCCGTTGCGAAGTATATCGAAAAAAAATATGCCGATGCATTCGGGGTCGCCTTTCCCGAAGAGGGAGTTGTGCTGCGGAAAGCAGGCATCAAACTGCCGATTCTTGTGCTTGTCAATTTGCTGACGAGAGAACAGGCAAAGGTCTGCATCGATCACAAACTCCAACCGGCCGTTTGTTCTATTTCCGAAGCTGCAACGCTTGATACGCTCGGACGGAAAATGCGTCGAACGATTCCGGTTCATCTGAAAGTAGATACCGGAATGAATCGTGCCGGTGTAAAAGTGCACGATCTTGAAATGTTTTTATCGGGCATACAAAAGACCATGCGCATCGAAATACAAGGTGTCTTTACACATTTTGCGACATCTGATTGGCATGATAAAGTATTTGCAAGAGAACAGCTGCGGCTATTTCAGCAGGCATTGGAGATTTTGAGAAAGCACGGCATTGAACCGGAATGTGTTCACGCCGCCAACAGCGCGGCAATCCTTGATTTTCCGGAATCGTATTTTTCAATGGTGCGTCCCGGATTATCAATCTACGGCTATTATCCGTCGGATGAAGTGAGCAGAGAATTGCCGTTGACTCCGGCGCTGTCGTGGAAGACGCGCGTTTCTCTGGTAAAAAAAATAGGCGCAGGTGAAAGCGTCAGTTACGGCCGCAGATATATTGCACAGCGTCATACAGGCATCGCAACGCTGCCTCTTGGATACGGAGACGGTTTTTCCCGCTTGCTTATGGGAAAAGCACGGGTTATTATCCATGGCCGGAAATTTCCCGTTGTAGGCGCCATTTGCATGGACCAATTGATGGTGGATACAGACGATGCCGATATTTCTCCCGGTGATGAAGCGGTTATTATCGGCTCTCAAGGAAAAGAGACCATTTCCGCACTGGATCTGGCGAATCATCTGGGAACGATACCCTATGAGATTTGCACGGCTATTACTTCGAGAGTTCCCCGTATCTATATAAAGAAATGACGCACGCACAACAATATATCGACACATTGCTGGGACATATTCCCACGTGGGAACTGAAGTCCATCGATAATCGCAACATGCTGGATGAAATCAAAGAACGTCTGGCGACCTGTGAAAACCTGCAGATTGACCTGATCGCTCTCTATCGTGTGAAGGGGCTTGCAGACTTCGCTTTAAGCCTTCTCTGGATTATGGAAAAAGCAGAATCGAATCCGTCATTCTACTACGATCCATCCGCCGATGAGGAAAAATTGGTATTTTCGATTTTTAAAAAGGCGGCAGGAGAGGAGTCCGCTTCCTCTCTTCTTGATTCTTTCGGTTCCGGTGCAGCCTCTGAACCCGCTCCTGAACAGGGGCAACAGGGATCAAATCCATTTGCCGGTTTTTCCTTTGAGTCTTCTGCATCGCCACAGAAAAGCGATGCCATAGAACAAAGCACCGCAGGTGCGGTTACTCCCGAACAAGAACGCAGCCTTGCAGATTTGCTGGAAAAGTTTTTAGAGGCCATTCAAAATGCGGCCGAAGATAGAACAGTGCTGATGGAGTCGGTGAAAACGGAATGCCGCACATTCCTCGCCTTATCATCCGGCACGGAACTGCATGAATTTTGCCGGATTATTCTGGAATTCCTGGACTACGTCGATACCAATCAGTTTATTGATGATATCCGTGTTATGAATATCATCTCCAATATTCAAGGACCCTACCTTCAATGGAAAGACAGTGCACCGGAAAATCGCGCAGGCATTTTGGATCCTGCTCTGGAAATCCTTCGCGATTTTAAATCGATGTTCGAGTAAACACATGAAATCCACCTTGTATGCCGTTATTATGGCGGGCGGAGTCGGATCGCGATTTTGGCCGCGCAGCCGTGAACGCACGCCCAAACAAGTCCTGGAAATTGTCGGTTCCGGAACGATGATTCAAAATACGGTCAAGCGGATTGAATCACTCGTTCCGATAGAGAATGTTTGTATAGTCACCAACCGTCTGCAAAAAGAACTCATTGCAAAACAGCTGCCGAAAATTCCGGATGAGAATATTCTGGTCGAACCGGTTGGACGCAACACCGCTCCATGTATCGGACTGGCAGCTCAATGGGTGTTCCATAAAGATCCGCATGCTGTGATGGTCGTCCTTCCGGCCGATCATATTATTCAAAACGAAAAAGAATTCCTGATTGTTCTTCGCAGGGCAATTCGTGCTGCTGAGGAAAATGAAGCGCTGGTAACGATCGGGATCAAACCGACGCATCCTGAAACCGGATTCGGATATATCCAGTTCGACGATTCCGACGATCAAAATATCAATGTATCGGAAGGGATTTACCGGGTTAAAACTTTTGCGGAGAAACCCAACATCGAGACTGCAGAAAAATTTTTAAAATCGGGCGATTTTGTCTGGAATAGCGGCATGTTTATCTGGCGTGCTTCCGTTATTCTTGATGAAATTGAACGACTGCTTCCTGAACTGGATGTTCAGTTAAAAAAGATCGCATCGACTGTAGGCACACCCCAATTCAATCATGCAATAGAAGTCGCGTATGGTGTTTTACGAGGTGTTTCCATCGATTACGGAGTAATGGAAAAAGCGAAGAATGTGTATGTCGCAAAAGGCGATTTTGGCTGGAGCGACGTGGGTTCGTGGGATGAAGTGATACGGCTGACTCCTGTCAATGGGGACGGAAATACAATGCGCGGAAACGTTATTGTCAAAGATGCCATTTCCAACTATATCGACGCCGGCAATAAAATGATTGCCATCGTAGGAGCGGAGGATTTGATCGTTATCTCAACCGACGATGCGATTTTGATATGCAAAAAAGGTCATTCCCAGGATGTTAAAGAAATTGTCGATTACTTGCGCCGTAAGCAAATGAATGATTTCTTATAAAAACATTCGATATTCGCCTGCAATTTTCTTTCTGGCGATTATCCTGGCCGGATGCTCGTCGACTCCCCGTTTTGCCGAAAAAACACGTATGGAACCGCCAAAGACTTCCCCTTCTTCACAGCAATCACGCCCGGAAGCCGGTTCTACCGCAGAAAATGGAGGGGGGAGAATCCTTTTAACCTTGACCGGAATAACTTCCTATTATGCAGAAGATTTTAACGGAAAACAGACTTCCAGCGGGGAAGTTTACGACATGAATTCTCGTACAGCCGCACATAGGACATTTCCTTTCGGAACAAAGGTCCGTGTTGTAAATACGGATAATAACAAGAGTGTTATTGTCCGTATAAATGATCGGGGTCCTTTCCACGAAGGAAGAATCTTGGACCTCTCGTACGGAGCAGCGAAAGAAATAGACCTCATCCGACTGGGAACCGCTCGTATCCGGCTCGAAGTACTGGAATGGGGAAAAGGAAAATAAACTCGATAGCGTCAATCCTATTCAATAAAGCTCCGCAGGAAGTTTATGAAGATAAAGGTCCTCGTTAAGCCGAACGCAAGAGAAAATCAAGTTCTTCCAATGCCGGATGGTTCTTTCTCCGTTCGACTCTCGGTTCCACCGATTGAGGGGCGCGCCAATATTGAGCTCGTTGCCCTTATCGCCGCGTATTTTCATGTACCGAAGAGTTCTGTCTTAATAAAAAGCGGAATTAAAGGCAGAATAAAGATTTTAGAAATAAATCAGTAATAAAAAAAGGCTTATTTTGATCCAAAATTGCTGGTACTGATTTTTTTATGATTTAGGTTGTTGCTTTATCGTTTTTTCCTTATATATTTGTATAGACATACATCGCGAGGCGCGAAACAGAGGACATAATTTGAATGTATGTTCAACAATACTTAAGGAGCTATGAGTAAAACCACTAACCAAGTCGTTTTCGGTCTCTATATAGTTATACTGGTCTCTTTGATATTACTTCTGACAGGGTGCTCGCAATTGACTCCGGGGGGCACATTTACGCAGAAACTTGAACAACCAAACGATATTATTCAGAAAAGAGCTGCTCTTATAGGCGAATCACGGCCTGAGTTCAGCTTTCTTGGTAATGCTGATCAATATATCCCCCTTGTCAAGAAATATGCTGAAAAATACAACGTCGATTGGGTTCTTATGCTTTCCACGATAAGGCAGGAATCTCGTTTCCACAGCGACGCTATCAGTAATCAGGGAGCGGGCGGGTTAATGCAGATTATGCCGTTGACGCAAATAGACCTGTCTGAAAAGCTGGGGATGAGAGAGGCAATGTCGCCGAGGAATAACATCATCGCGGGAGTCTATTATTTTAGTTCCTTATATCAGACGATAAAAGGATCCACCAAAGAAGATCGTTTACGTATCACGCTTGCAGCTTACAACGCCGGGTTGGGACGTATTCAAGATGCGCAAACAATAGCCCGATATCTGGGTGAAGATCCGCATCGCTGGTCGTCGGTAAGCAACGCACTTTCGCTTTTAGCGAAGAAAAATTATACGCTGCATCAGCTTGTATGGGAAGATTACAGACCTCCAAGCGGGTATTTCAAGGATTCCAAGCAAACGATCGGTTACGTCGATGATATTATGAATCGATTTAACGGTTACAGTCTTGCATTGCGATAAAACGTGTCTCCTGCACTTAGAAAATAGCTGTTCGAAATGCACGATTCATTTCTTTGTTTTATCGTAAAACTTTCTTGACATTTATGTATTGTTAGAATATATTTTCATCGACTTCCCGTTTTCATTAAATAATGTTTTTCTACTATATATACCACCAATAAATAAGGAGCTAAATCCATGAAACGTTTCTTAGCAGTTGTCATTGCAGTAGTTGTTGTGACCTCGTTGGTCTCTGCCCAGAGTACATGGGGCCAAGGATTAAAAGCATGGGGCGGTGGTCTTGAACTCTCCTTGCCGACAGGCGATCTCGGTAATGTAGTGGGAGTCGGGGTTGGTCCTTTTGCCAAATTTCAATATGGCATAAATGAAGATATTGCCTTAATAGGTTCTTTGGGATATACATATTGGACAAAAAAGACTGTTAATTCTTATGATTGGACTGCAAGTGCGGTTCCTTTGCTCGTCGGTGCAAAATATAATCTCAGCAAGCAGGTAACTCCTGGATTCTATGGTTTTGCAGAAATCGGATTTTATTTCTTCTCGACGTCTCGAAGTTATGGTGGGTATACTATTTCAGGCAGTGCAACAGATTTTGTGATTGCTCCGGGTGTTGGTTATGAATTCGGCAATTTTGATGCATCTCTGAAATACGTCATCAATGGCGACGTCAGTGATTTTGCAGTTCGTATTGCTTATCAGGTTCCTTTGCGATAATTTTTTTAAAAAACGAAAAGGAGAAACTCTTTTTCGAGTTTCTCCTTTTTTTGTTTTTCATCCGCTTGGAAGCCCGCTCATTTTTTTGTAAATTGTATCTATGAGAGAATTCGCACGCATCGAAGGCAAGCCCGCATGCCATTGCGGAGTTTTCGGCATCTATGGACATCCTGAAGCGGCTGTTCTGACTTTTTACGGTCTCCATGCATTGCAGCATCGGGGACAAGAAGCAGCAGGAATTGTTTCCTCAGAGTTTGTCGCTGAAAAGCAAAAACAACATTTTAACGTTTACAAAGGGGAAGGTCTCGTCGCCGATGTTTTTAAGAACGGCAGCGTATTGACCGGCCTTCTGAAGGGTTCGGCAGCCATCGGACACAACCGCTATTCGACGACCGGCTCTGCCGATAATAAAACGAATATTCAGCCGTTTGTCGTCAATTACAAATCCGGCAATCTCGCTCTCGGGCATAACGGCAACCTTACCAATTTTAGATTCCTTCGCAACAAATTGGAGCAAGAGGGCACAATTTTCCAATCGACCTCCGACAGCGAAATTATTCTTCACCTCATAGCGCGGAGCGCACAAAAAGATCAGATCGAACAAATCCGCGAAGCGCTGCGTACCGTCGCGGGCGCGTATTCGTTTGTCCTTTTGACCGATACGGCGCTCGTCGCTGCGCGCGATCCATACGGCATCCGTCCCCTGGCTCTCGGAAAAATGAAAGATGCCTATGTCGTGGCTTCGGAAACATGCGCATTCGATATTATCGGGGCGGAGTATATCCGTGATGTCGCTCCCGGTGAATTGCTGGTAATCGACCGGAGTGTTCTGGAAACCGGAACGGTGATCTCTTCGCGCATCGACGACCGGCCGGTACAGCCGCATCATTGCATCTTCGAATATGTTTACTTCTCACGTCCCGATAGTAAAATTTTTGAGGATAACGTCGATAAAGTCCGGCGCAAACTTGGAAAACTCCTTGCTGAAGAAGCGCCGGTCAAGCCCGATTCCGAAGACGATCGTGTTATCGTGATCAGTGTCCCCGATTCCAGCAACACGGCGACTCTCGGATACGTATCGAAAAGCCAGAAGATGGGATACGATGTCCGTCTCGAATTGGGACTTATTCGAAACCATTATGTCGGGCGAACATTTATTCAACCGGAACAGAACCACCGCGAAATCAAGGTAAAGACAAAGTTCAATACCGTGAAAGGCGTGTTGAAAGGACGGAAGGTCGTCATCGTCGACGATTCTATCGTTCGGGGAACAACGTCGAAATTATTAGTTAAGATGATCCGGGATGCGGAACCGAAAGAAGTTCATTTCCGCGTTACAAGTCCGCCTATCAAATTTCCCTGTTATTACGGCATGGATTTTCCGAGTAAAGAGGAACTCATAGCAAATCGCTGCAACGGCGAGATCGAAAGAATCCGTGAGGATTTGGGTGTCGACAGTCTTGTCTACCTTTCTATGGAAAAACTTCTTGAAGCGGCTTCCGCTTCAGAAACGAGACAATATTGCACAGCCTGTTTTAGCGGTGTCTATCCAATTCCTATCGACGCTGAAGCGACTAAAAATCAAAACGATCAATAATGCTCCGTAGATTCTGGACTATTTCGAATTTCTTCAGTTCCCTTCGCATCGTTCTTATCTTACCGGTAAGCTATTGCTACCTTGCTGGCTTTCCGCATCACCGGCTCTGGACGGTGATACTTTTACTGGCGGCGATAGGCACCGATTTTCTCGACGGTTATTGTGCAAGGCTGTGGCATCAGGTGACCGATTGGGGAAAAATCATAGATCCTCTTGCCGATAAAATTGCCGTTACATTCTATGCAATCCTTCTGGTTTCTACACATGCCATCCCTCTCTGGTATTTTATCGCCGTCGTTGCGCGCGACGTACTGCTTTTCTTCGGCGGCATTTATATTCTAAAGAAAAAAAGAATCGTTCCTCAATCCAATATTGCCGGGAAAATAGCAGTCGGTTCTGTTGCGATCGTCTTTTTACTTGCCACACTTCAGATCGCCCGGCTGGATGAGTTGCAGGCTGTTGCTCTCTGGTCGAGTGTTGTGATTCTTGCGTGGTCGTTTGTCCTGTACACAAAACGATTGTGGATAGGCCGGGACGCTCGGACGGAAGGATAGGCAGGAATGGGTTTGTTCGATACATTGTCGAAATTTACAGAAGGATTATCGAAAACACGCATATCTCTTATAGGCCGCGTGCAGAAGCTTATCACGGCGCAATCGAAAATCGACGATGCAACCTTCAATGAACTGGAACAGATCCTTCTCGAAGCGGATGTAGGATTTGCTACGACGTCGGAAATCCTTACCCGCTTGCGGCACCGGGTGAAAGAGGAGCGCTTTGAAGACACATCCGCATTGCTTGCCCTTCTGAAAGAAGTTGTCCTTGAAATTCTCGGCCCGCAATCTATTCCTTCGATGCCGCCTGCGGAACTCAGACCTTTTGTGATCATGGTTGTCGGCGTCAACGGCGCAGGCAAAACGACCACTATCGGAAAAATGGCTTACCAGTACCGCCAGGCAGGATATCGCGTCGTGATCGGCGCTGCAGACACGTTCCGCGCAGCGGCAAATGAGCAATTGGAAATATGGGCGAAGCGGGCCGGGGTAGAACTTGTTCAGCAATCTCAGGGTTCCGATCCGGCCGCCGTGGCGTTCGATGCGCTCAACTCCGCTCTTGCAAAGAAAGCGGATATTGTTATTATCGATACGGCGGGACGCCTGCATACGAAAGTACCGTTGATGGAAGAACTGCGGAAGATCAAACGAGTGCTGGAGAAACGCCTGCCCGGTGCTCCGCATGAAGTCCTCCTTGTTCTTGATGCTGCAACCGGTCAAAACGGTCTTCAACAGGCAAAAGTATTCTCCGCCGCAGTTGAATTGACCGGTTTGGTCCTGACAAAAATCGACGGTACGGCAAAAGGCGGAATTATTCTGGCTATTGCCTATGAACTGAAACTCCCGGTCAAGTTTGTCGGCATGGGGGAAGGTATTGACGATCTGCGGTTCTTCGATACTCACGCATTCGTTGAAGCCCTGTTTGCATCAGGCGGAAAATGAGTATAAATTGTCTATGAATTCTTAAATATGCCGACAAAAATACATATTATGTCTCCCGATCTGGCAAATAAAATCTCAGCAGGAGAAGTGGTACAGCGGCCGGCATCGGCCGTGAAAGAGCTTATCGAAAACGCTCTCGATTCCGGCGCGACACGTATTCAGGTGATTATAAAAGATGCGGGCAAAGTGCTGATTCAAGTTGTCGATAACGGCACGGGTATGGGGGAAGAAGATGCTGTTCTGGCGTTCCGCCGTCATGCAACGAGCAAAATATATTCTTCTGCCGATCTTGAAAATATTCTTACGCTCGGTTTTCGGGGAGAAGCGCTTGCATCGATTGCCGCAGTTTCCCAGGTAGAATTGAGGACGCGGCGCGAAGGCGACGATATGGCTGCGCTCATCAGAATCGAAGGGGATGAAATCAAGGAACGTTCGAAAACGGCTTTTGAAAAAGGTACCAGCATCGCGGTACGGAATTTATTTTACAATACTCCCGCCCGCCGGAATTTTTTAAAAACGCGGCATACGGAATTAAAGAATATTACCGATGTCGTGGTTCGGTATGCACTTGCGTATCCGGAGATCGAATGGCTCTATATGAGCGATGAGGAAACCCTTCTTTCGCTTTCCAAAGCATCTCTGAGCGCACGTGCTTCCGATGTGTTCGGGAAAAAACAATTCGAATCGATGATCGCATTCGAAGAAAAAACAGAGTTGATGACGGTAATCGGTTTTTTAGGGAAACCCGATTTCGTCCGCAAGAGCCGCGCCGAACAGTTTGTATTTCTCAATCGCCGCTTCATTTTCAATAAAATGATCAATCATGCCGTTTTCCATGCATACGAACATCTGCTGGAGCATGGGATGTTTCCGACGTTCGTTCTTCTTCTGACTATCGATCCGCATAAAGTGGATGTCAATGTGCATCCGTCGAAAATGGAAATAAAATTTGAGAACGAATCGAATATTTATCGCGTCGTTCTCTCGGTCGTTCGAAAGGCGCTGGCGGCGAACGATCTTGTACCGTCCGTATCATTTAAAGAAGGAACGGCTGTCGATACCACAGGCGAAAAACTGCGCTTCGGTTCTGCCTCATGGGATTCCTACCGGCCGCCGCAGGAATCGGCAGCGCCTGTTTTTCCCATCCAGCGGGGACGTCCGCTTGCCGGCGGAACGATCGAAGGAAGTGCACCGATCCTGGGTCTCGATGAGATGTTCCCGTCTTCGGCCGGGAACGAGAGGGGCGCCCAGGCTATAAAGTTTCCACCGGCTTTTTCTCCTGATACGCAGAACCGCATTCTTGCTCATACGACTGTCGAGTCGCAGGAAGGCCGTGCTATCTGGCAGGTGCACAACAAATATATCCTTTCACAAATTCGCTCCGGGCTGATGATTATCGATCAACATGCAGCGCACGAGCGCATTCTTTATGAACGGGTTTTGAGTAATTTTGAAAACAGCCTGCCGACTTCGCAGCAATTGCTCTTTCCGGAAACCATCGAGTTCAGTATTTCCGATTACTCGCTTGTCAAAGAGCTGCAGCTCAATTTGGAGCGTCTCGGTTTCGATGTCAAACTGTTCGGAAAGAATACGGTCGTTCTCGAGGGCATTCCTGCGGATGTCAGGCTCGGAAACGAACGTAAAATTCTTCAAGACGTCCTGGATGAATACAAGAACAACGAACATGCGGGAATCATCGATGTCCGGGACAATCTGGCAAAATCGTTCGCATGCAAAGCGGCTGTCAAGGCAGGCGACAAATTGAATATGATAGAGATGATTATCCTGATCGATCATCTGTTTGCAGCGAAAATGCCGTATGTTTGTCCGCATGGAAGGCCTGTCATTATCAAAATTCCATTAGAAGAACTGGATAAACGGTTCGGACGTACATAAACAGCAGATCAAGAGGAGGTCGCTTGAAACAAAAAATGAGAGCAGTCATTCGTCTCTTGCGTCCCGTTCAATGGATCAAGAACGGTCTCGTCTTTGCCCCCCTTGTTTTTTCCAAACACCTTTTTGATTTTTCCTACATCGTGCAGGCGATGCAGGCATGTTTTGCATTCTGCCTTGTTTCCGGAATAGTCTATACGTTGAACGATATAGCAGACCGGGAGAGCGATCGCCTGCACCCGCAAAAAAAACTAAGACCTCTCGCTGCCGGCACTCTCGAAGTACGCGATGCATATCGAGTGATAGTTTTCCTTCTTGCTGCGCTCTTCTTTTGCGTCCTGCATCTCGGAACTCGTTTTATCATCGTCATTTTCCTGTATGCAGTTATCAATGCTGCGTACTCGATATTCTTAAAAAAGGTCGTTCTGGTTGATGTCTTCGTCATTGCGGCAGGTTTCATGCTCCGTGTTCTCGCCGGTGTCTTTGCCATCGATGTCGAGATTTCTTCATGGCTTGTCCTCTGCACATTATTTATGTCCGTCTTTCTGGCTATTTCCAAACGGCGGAGCGAATTGATTCTCAATATCGATTCCCATGCTTCGACGGGACGCGGTGTGCTGGAGATGTACGATATTGCATTTATCGATCAGATCATGACGATTGCTGCATCCGGCATGGCGATTTCATACGCACTCTATACCGTGGCAGAACGAACCGTCCGAGTTTTCGGAACGGAAAACCTGATCTTTACCACCATATTTGTCTTGTTTGGTATTTTTCGTTACATTTTTCTCATTCGAATAAGAAAAACAGACGATAATCCGACTCATGTCCTGACGTCGGATGCTGCTATGCTGGTTAATATTGCGCTCTGGTTTGCCGTCTGTGTTGTTATCATATATTTTCAAGAAATCAAAAATTTGCTTTTATTATGAAATTTCCGGAACCCAAAAAACCCACGAAAATTGCCGGCCTTGAAGCTGCTTCTTCAAAAGTTGCCGTCCTTCGAACTACCCCGCAGACTGTGCTTGCCGATATCCAGCGCGCCATGGAAATGGCCGGTATCCGGGATGCGCTCAAACCGTCGGCGCCGACAATTCTGAAAGACAATATTTCCTGGCATTTTCCTTTTCCTGCGGCCAACACGACCCCGTGGCAGATGGAAGGCGCCATTCTCGGCCTGAAAAATGCGGGCATAAACGACATCATTTGCGTACAAAATAAAACGGTAGTGACCGATGCGTTTAAGGGAGAAGACCTGAACCGCTACACGCCGATTTTCAAAAAATATAAAATTCCCGTCCTTTTTAATTTCAAACCGGGAGACATGACCTGGGTAGAATACAAGCCAAAGACGCCGATGCTTGTGCTGGATCAGATCTTTGCGGAGGGCATTCGAATTCCCGATTATTTCTTTGCCCGGAACATTGTCCATCTTCCCACCGTGAAGTGTCATATCTATACGACTACAACCGGGGCTATGAAAAATGCATTCGGCGGGCTTCTCAATACGCATCGTCATTATACCCATACATGGATCCATGAGACGCTCGTCGATTTGCTTGCGATTCAAAAGGAAATCCATGCCGGAATTTTTGCGGTGATGGACGGCACAACAGCCGGCAACGGCCCGGGTCCGCGGACCATGATTCCGGTCGAAAAAAACATAATTCTTGCCGGGGCGGATCAGGTTGCCATCGATGCGGTTGCCGCAAAAATGATGGGATTCGACCCCCTGAATATCAAATACATCAATCTTGCTCATCAGCGCGGACTCGGATGCGGTGATCCCCGGGACATTCAATTGGCGGGTGACGATATTCAAGGAGAAAATTGGAAATTTTCCGTTGGGGATAATATGGCAAGCATGGCGGGGGATATGCTCTGGTTCGGACCGCTCAAAAGGCTGCAGCGCCTGTTCTTCCATACGCCGCTTGTTCATATGTTTATTTTCGGATCGGAATGTTATCACGATTATTACCGATGGCCCCTCAAGGATCAAAGGGTTTTCAAACACTGGAAAAAAGAATCGCCATGGGGAAAATTATTCGATTCCTATCCTGAAACGTCGAAAGTATAATCCTGCAGATGAAAATCAGTGCGAGATCCCGTGCAGAGTTATTCCTGCTTTCGATGAGCATTGTGTGGGGCAGCACGTATGTTTTTGTAAAGCTTGTTCTTATCCACGCTTCTCCCTTTGTGTATACTGCAATACGGTTTGCGATAGCAGCGCTTCTCTTTGGTTTGCTGTTTTTTAAACGGCTGAAAAATATAAACCGGCTCACTGTTCTTCGCGGCGGCTTGCTCGGATGTTTCCTCTTCGTCGGAATTGTACTGCAGACCGAGGGTCTGCAGTACACCAGTGTATCGAAGTCCGCATTTATAACTGGGATGATGGTCGTTTTCACGCCGGTTTTACAGCTGTTTATCGATCACCGCCGGCCGCAGGCGGGAAATATTGTCGGCGTTCTTCTGGTGATTGCAGGACTTTATTTTTTGACTTCGCCTCAGGGTGCGCAATTCAATAAAGGGGATTTGATGTCCCTTGGCTGTGCTTTGAGCTTTGCTTTATATCTCGTTTATCTGGGGATGTTCGGGGAGATGCATGATCCTTTCCATCTCACGTTTATGCAATTTATTACTGTTGCGCTTTTTTCGGTTCCATTTATCTTCGTCGAGCACGCATATCTTGACTTGAACGGAAACAGTATCCCGGTTTTATTGTATCTTGCCGTTATGCCGACTATTGTGGCCCTTTATATCCAGACAAAATATCAAAAGGATACGACGCCGACACGGTGTGCAGTTATCGCATCGCTGGAACCGCCGATAGCGGCCATTTTTGCTGCCGCTCTTCTGGGAGAGAGCCTCGGTCTTGCAGGAATTGCCGGAGGCGCTTTGATATTGATCGGAGTTCTGGTCTCCGAATTTTCGGAATTCATTTTTAAAAACATTCATACGGTCTGACTATGTCCTCTTTTCCGACGCCCCTCATCCTTGCTTCCCGGTCCCCGCGCAGAAAAAAATTATTGCACCAGATCGGTTTGCGTTTTCGGATTATTCCGAGCGGTGCCGACGAAACATTCCAAAAAGGAATATCTCCGGCGCAAAATGCGCGCCGTGTTGCACTGCGGAAGGCTCGGGATGTTGCAGGGGGACTGAAAAATGGGATTGTCATCGGCGCCGATACAATCGTTGTTCTCAATAGGCATATTCTCGGCAAGCCGGTTTCTTTAAAGGATGCAAAGAGAATGCTGTATCTGCTGAGCGGAAAAAAACATTGCGTTTATACCGGTATCGCCCTTGTGGATGTCCGGTCGAGACAGGAATGGAGTGCAGTCGAGCGTACCTTTGTGAAATTCCGGAAACTTTCTTCGGAGGAAATCGACCGTTATGCCGCTTCCGGTTCGCCGATGGATAAAGCGGGAGCGTACGGGATCCAAGACGATTACGGAGCGGTTTTTGTAGAAGAAGTGAATGGATGCTTCAATAATGTCGTCGGGTTTCCGCTTGCCCGTTTTTCTCTTCTTCTGGAATCGGCTCTGTCTTCGCTTCGGACGAAAAAAAAATCCCTTCTGCTTTGAGCAGAAGGGATTTTTTACTGATGTATTGCTCTTGACTTAAGCTTGCTTTGAAACTTTGACGGCCTGCAAGCCCTTCGGTCCTTCTTCAACTTCGAATTCGACTTTATCGCCCTCGACGAGAGTTCGATAGCCGTCTCCGTTGATCGATTTATAATGTACGAAAACGTCTTCATTGGAATTACGTGTGATGAAGCCGTATCCTTTGGCATTATTAAACCATTTCACCGTACCCTGCTCCATAAGGTCAGTCCCCATATAAGTTAAACAGCACACCGTTTTTTTGTCCTGGCAATAAATGCATAGGAAACTCGTACCGATGCATTTCTTGCTTGGTCTGACACGAAATCTTGAAAGGATGCTCAGGTTTACTTCCTCACCGAGGTTTTACCATAGAACACACATCTGAAACGCGACAGTTCAAACAAATTGCACGAAACAAAACCGGTGCAGTGAATTACGAACAAAGTATACAATTCAACTTTGATAAAAGCAAGTAGTTTAAGTTTAATGTAATAACTTCATTCGTCTTTATCGGCGAGCCATATCCCGGGTTCTTCCGGCATAGAGGCCTGATTCTCCGTCAAAAACGCCTCTTTTGAAGGCTTTCGTAAAATATTTACCGGAGGGGAATAGCCGAAAAGATCGTCGCCGGAAAAAATTTGATCGAAAGCTGCCGGTTCGAAAAAATCACTATAATGAGCGGCTACTTCCCGGAGGCGGGAGAGGTAATAGGCGGAGTTTTCATTCGGCATACCCGGGTTCCATTCTTCTGCCAGCGTGCAATTTTCAAAAATCTTTACATCGGGATGAGAACCGGTGATATAATACCATAGTTCATCCCCCAGAGCAACATAGGTCTTCGTGCGCCGGGCTGCTTCCATTGCGGGAGCAGGGGTTCGTACGCCGGCAGCCGTTCCTTTTTCATAGTCTGTCAAATTTTCTTTTGCCGTCTCCATCCTGCAGAAGTCTCGCGGGGTCCATTTGTGCTGTATGATGATTGTCGAATAGGATGAGTAGAGATGATGCAGACGTGTAAA
Source organism: Ignavibacteriota bacterium (assembly GCA_003162695.1). Lineage (GTDB taxonomy): Bacteria > Bacteroidota > Ignavibacteria > UBA10030 > UBA10030 > Fen-1254. Next base: position 25,084 of record PMML01000026.1, read on the forward strand.
ATCTTCCGTCAGGATGCACCCAATGCACCGGAGTGCGAATTGCTGTAAAAAATGCTCCGGTGTGCGCGGAATGAGTGCGCTTCCGCTCAGAAGTACGTTCTCCGTCGGATCGAGAAGTGCATAGCTTTTTCGTTTATGGCTCAGCATTGCTTGGTATCTTCCCGTGATCCTGATTTTTACCGGTGCGGCAAGATTATCGTTAAGACGATCGATGAATGCCTGCTCGTTCTTATCTCCCAAAATGTTGTCGGGCAATGCAAAGAAAATATTCTCTCCATCTATTTGGAGAACCGGGGCATTGAATAGTTCAAGCTGCTGCACGATTTTTGCCGAAAGAATTCTGCTCTCTTCCTCAATATGCAGCGCGCTTACGGGGTCGTTGAATAGTCCTCTGGGCGAACCGAGATAATCTGCGATATGGTTGAGGAGGCTTTGCGCCGCCCACCGGCCGGCTCTTTGCTCCTGCCCGTCCATGCCGGAAACGATGATTTCTTCAAGATCGTGAACAAGCCGAGGAAGGATAGAAAGTGTGTCGGATGCGGATAGAGTTTTTTGTGCAAGAATAACCGACCGGCGGATCGATTCGATTTCCGCTTGCATCACATTCTTGAATAGTCCGGTCTGGAACGCTTCGGCAAAACTCGAAACCGGCTGTACAACCGGGCACGGCTGCGGAAGGGAATGACGCTGCCGTATATACTCGCGGGCCATCATCGATTCAATGCGAATCTGAGCGCTTGCAGAAATGAGGGTTGTAAGATTAAGCGGGCACATGCGCGCCAGAGCGATATGCGGATTCAGAACTGCAGTGCTCAGCGATCGTACAAGGAGAGCAACGCGGCGGGAGTAATCTTTCAACTGCCGCGGATCGTCCTTCCACCATGTCTCAATTTCTCTCGGTGCGGCAAAGTTCATATCCGGTATGATGTTGAACCGCTTTGCAAGATACCGGAGTGAATGATTGTGAAGGTTCCGTCTGGAACCGGCACATGAATCCGCGGCGCTGCCGCAATCGACCACATGCCTGCCGAAAACTTCGTACTGGGCCGCGCCGCTTTCAACCGGGGGAAAGTTCACGGAACGCAGAAGGCTGCCGTTGCGCCCGAGAGTCAATGCGACATTGAGTTCTTCCGCGCGGCGGAGAAGGAATGGAATTTGCCGGGTCAAAAGCTCATGCCCTTCAATAATATCCGGATCGATCCTGCCGACGAGATCGACAAATGTTTTTAAAATCGATTCTTCATCTTCACGGGATGCATCCAGACTGAATTCCTGTCCGTCATTAGTTGTAACAGTCAGGATTCGGAGCGAACGGGTGAGCCTCTTTTTCCGCTCTCTCGGGAGCGGCCGGCCGAACTGTATATCGATCTGCATGCGCCGGATATCTTCATATGCCATTCCTTTAAAGAGTGTGGCGCCGGATTGCTGAAGATAATGACGCACCGGATCGTTGCGAAGGAGCACGGCAGGAATGTCCGTATAAGAATCGGCATGCACTTGAGATGAAGAATTGTAACGTTTTAAGATATAATGAACCGCCTCCCACATTTCGCTCCATCGATGGAATACAGCTATCGAATGAAAATAATTTGTTCCGGAGAGTTCTTTAAGCCAGTGCGGTTTAGGAAATTGATCGAGAAGGTTCGGCTGTGAAAGCAAAAAAAACGGGAAAAAATCCGCATCCCGGTGTTCGACAATGCCGCCGATTCGCTTGTAGATGCGTACGGTTTGGTCATTCAGCTGATTGACCGCAACAATGCATTCTTCCGTGCTTTGCCCATAGAGGAGGGTATCCATAGGAATATCTTGTCTCTCGGCTGCCGGCATTGTCATTGGCCTTCATCGCCGTTGTCCCGGTTTGAAAGCCGGAACAACGGGACTTTGACAGGATTGATATTATTTCTTTACTTTTGCCATTTCGAGGAACGGCGTAATCAAGTCGATCGGAACCGGGAAGATGGTCGTGGAGTTGTTCTCGGTTGCGATTTCGCGGAGCGTTTGCAGATAGCGCAATGTAAGAGCGCTCGGCTGCTCGCTCAATATTTTTGCAGCATCGGAAAGGCGCTGCGAGGCCTGAAATTCACCTTCGGCGGCAATGACTTTGGATCGGCGTTCGCGTTCTGCTTCCGCCTGTTTTGCCATGGCACGCTGCATTTCCTGCGGCAGGTCGATCTGCTTCACTTCGACGTTGGATACTTTAATGCCCCATGGCTCCGTATGCGAGTCGATGATCTGCTGCAATTTCTGGTTGATTTTATCGCGCTGCGAAAGCAGATCGTCTAATTCCGATTGTCCCAAAACGCTTCGCAGGGTCGTTTGTGAAAGCTGGGAAGTGGCAAACAAATAATTCTCTACATCGATAACAGCTTTCTCCGGCTGCATGACGCGGAAGTAAATGACGGCATTGACCTTGACGGAAACGTTGTCCTGTGTGATGATATCCTGAGAAGGGACATCCATAACGACCGTGCGCAGGCTGACCTTGACCATGCGGTCGATACCGGGCCATAGCCAAATAAGGCCGGGTCCCTTGACGCCGATCGAACGGCCGAGGCGAAAGATAACGCCGCGTTCGTATTCCCGCAGAATTTTAATGGAATTGCTGGCGAGGATAATAAAAAAAAGAACAAGAACAAAAGTCAAAAGAAAATCGGGTCCCATAAATTACTCCTTTGTTTGTGGTAAGGGTTCGACAGAGAGGGTTAAATTTTCGATTCGTACGACGCGAACAGGCGTGCCCCGTGCGATCTTTCCGGAAATTGAAACCGCATTCCAGATTTCGCCGCGGATATGAATGGTGCCGCTGGGATTCAGCACTTCGGCGGTTTCACCGGTCATGCCGATGATAGCTTCCTGGCCGTTCACGGGTTTGAGCCGCTGCGCTCTGAGTCCGAGACCGATCAGAAAAATAAAAAAGGCAGCCGTCGCAATTACGGTGAGAGCAACCACCGACCATGAAAGCTCGACGACTTCCAGTGCAGAATGAACGCGTATAAGCATAAGAGAACCGAGAATGAGTGATAGAATTCCGCCGGCAGTCAGCATACCGTGGCTGGTTATTTTAATTTCAAGGACAAAAAGGATAACGCCGAAAACAATCAATCCAAGTCCTGCATAATTAATCGGCAGGGTCTGCATGGAATAGAGCGCCAGCGTCATGCTGACAACGCCGACAATTCCGGGAAAGATCAATCCGGGATTGTACAGCTCAAAGAGCAAACCGAAAATACCCAGCATAAATAAAATATACGTAATGTTTGGATCGCTGAGAGTGTCTAAAAATTTTTCAGTAAAATCCATTTCGATGACGTGTACCGACGAACCGCGTGTGTGAATCGTTCGGATTCCTGCAGCCGTTTCGACCTGTTTTCCGTCGATCTGGATAAGAAGGCTGTCCAGATTCTTTGCAATGCAATCGATTACGTTCTTTTGCAGCGCTTCGGTTTCCGTAATTGCCTTGCTTTCGCGCACTGCCTCTTCCGCCCATGCAAGATTGCGTTTGCGCTTTTCGGCAATCGTACGTATAAACGCGGCGGCATCATTCGTGACTTTCTCGTTCATGACGGAATCTGTTTTTCCCTGCATATCGACAGGATGAGCTGCGCCTATATTGGTACCCGGAGCCATGGCGGCGATATGCGCTGCCATCGTAATAAAGGCGCCGGCGGAACCGGCATGAGCGCCTCCCGGAGAAACATAGACAACGATCGGAATTTCGGATTCGAGGAATGACCGGACGATAGCGCGGGTCGATGTCAGCAACCCGCCTGGAGTATTTAATTGGACGACGACACATTCCGCATGCTGGTCCTGTGCCTGCTCTATACCATGCTGGAGGTAGTCTGCGGAAGCCGGATCTACCATCCCCTCAAGTTTCAAGACGACGACAGATTGGCCGTGGAGGACCGATGGAGAGAAGCAGGCATAAAGAAAGAAGGAGATAAGCAGATGTTTCATAAACGACCTCCGGCGGCATTGATGGATCAGGTTTGGTGTGTCAGCCGCTTTGAATGTCAGCGGAAGGGGAGGGATTCGAACCCTCGATAGCCTTGCGGCTACTCCGGTTTTCGAGACCGGTCGATTCAACCACTCTCGCACCCTTCCAAGTGGTTTCTGCGGAGAGAGTGGGATTCGAACCCACGGTACGGTTTCCCGCACACACGCTTTCCAGGCGAGCCAGTTCAACCACTCCTGCATCTCTCCAAAAGTCTGTTCTCGCCCTGAAAAAAGGGAAAAAATAGAACTCCGATCAATGTGTTTTTCCTTAATCGGACTTTTAATATACGCAGAAGTAGAGAAAAATCAAAGAAACCTTCTTCCGGGTTCCGTTGTTTAATCCATTGGATGGGAGATTCAAATTAAAAACAATCAATAAAACGGAAGGAAATGCTCATGGCGCTTACGATCGGAAATGACGCCCCTGATTTTTTACTTTTTGATACGGACAAAAAAGAACGAACACTCAAGGAATTTGCTTCTCGAAAAGTGGTTCTTGTATTTTATCCCGGGGCATTTACAAGTGTCTGCACAAAAGAATTATGCACGTTCAGAGATTCTCTCGCACAGTTTAATTTGCTCGAAGCTCAAGTCCTCGGTGTGAGCGTCGATGCACCGTTTGCCAACAAGGCTTTTGCAGCCGAGAATCATTTGCAGTTTCCCTTGCTGAGCGATTATACCCGGGGAACCAGTAAGGCATACGGCGGCGTGCATGAAGATTTTGCCGGACTGAAAGGCTATTCGACTTCCAAGAGAGCGGTCTTTATTATCGATGAAGAGGGGAAAATTCTCTATCGCTGGGTATCGGAAAATCCCGGTGTTGAACCGAACTATGATGAAGTGATTAAAGCTCTCGCATAATCGATTCCCGGCGTCCGGGACTGCAGCGCACGTTTCCGGACGCGCGCTCCTGACATCTCTGTTTTATCAAAACCATGAGATGTGGACGAGAACTCATAAATTGAAAAGAGAAGCCGCGAATCCGTCCTGCCGTTTTGTAATGGAAGGGAAATTTATTGAAAACAGGCTCTTCGTCAGCATCTCGCGATTGAATTTCTCGAATTAATTCTGCTTCTTAAGGATAAGAACAATGATAAAGGTCGGCGATAAAGCTCCGGATTTTCATCTCCCGGCTTCCGGCGGGAAAACTGTAAGCCTCCATGATTATAAAGGCAAAAAAATTATTCTGTATTTTTACCCTAAGGATATGACCTCCGGCTGTACAAGAGAGGCCTGTGCGTTTCAGGAAGCTCTTCCGGTGCTTTCCCGAAGGAAAACAGTCGTTATCGGTGTAAGCGCGGATAGCGCCGTATCGCATGATAAATTTTCTCAGAAGAATAATTTACGCTTCATACTGGCCAGCGACGGGCAAAAAGAAACGGCAAAAGCGTATGGCGTCTGGAAGGAAAAATCGATGTACGGGAGAAAATATTTCGGCATCGAACGCACGACTTTCATTCTTGACGAAGACGGTGTTGTCCGTTATATTTTTCCCAAAGTGAAAGTGGATGGGCATGTGCAAGAACTTTTGAAAGTGCTGTAACGATGCCAGTTGTCTATATTACAAGGCGGGAATGTTTTTGTGCCTCACATATCCTGGGCAGCGAGCATTATTCCCGCGAGCGCAACCTTGAAGTGTTCGGATCGTGCGCGGCGCTCCATGGACATAATTATGAAATGGAAGTGACCATTGCCGGTGAAGTTCAGGAAGAAACCGGCTATGTCGTCGATTTAAAAAAAATTAAAGAATTGATCAGGTCGGAGATCATCCGCAAGGTCGATCACCGTCATCTCAATACGGATGTCGATTTCTTGAAGGGAGTCAACCCGACAGCCGAGAATCTGGCGCGGATATTCTGGGATATTTTGAAACAGAAGATTCCTTCCGGAGCATTGTACTCCATCCGTTTGCGTGAAACGGAAAATAATGTGGTCGAATACCGAGGCGGGTAATGGCAAAGAAAGAGAAGAAAAGAACGGAATATCTGGTGCGTGAACTGCTCAAGGAGATCGATAAGGACCCGGATCGCGAAGGACTTCAGAAAACGCCCCAGCGCGTTGCAAAAATGTACGACTTTTTAACCCGCGGCTATCATCAGGATGTTGACGTTGTTATTAATGGGGCTATTTTTAACGAGCGGTACAGTGAAATGGTCATCGTCAAGGATATCGATTTCTTTTCCCTCTGCGAGCATCATCTTGTCCCGTTTTTTGGCAAAGCACATATTGCGTATATACCCAACGGAAAGATTATCGGACTGAGCAAGCTGCCCCGGATTGTGGAAATTTTTGCTCGGCGCCTGCAGGTGCAGGAACGAATGACCCAGCAGATTGCAGAAACGATTTATACGCATCTCAATCCGCTCGGCGTTGCTGTCGTACTGGAAGCTCATCATCTGTGCATGATGATGCGCGGAGTGGAAAAAATCGGCTCCATTGCAACGACCAGCGCAATGCTCGGTGCATTTCGCAATGATGTCAAAACACGAAGCGAATTCCTGACTCTCATCAACCAGCGGCACGAAAATGACTGACCAGGGGCGCAGAATCTGGATTACCGGCGCCAGCAGCGGCATCGGTGCGGAAACGGCAAAATGTTTTGCAATCCACGGCGATCGAGTCTTTGCGACAGCACGGTCGGAAGAAAAGCTTCGGCATCTGAAAACAGAAATCGAAGCTTCGCATGCTTCATGTGAAATATCGGTCTGCGATGTCTGCGATGAATCGTCTGTTGCCGGAGCCGGGCGGAAAGTTCTTGAACGCTTCGGCGGTCTGGATATGCTGATCAATAATGCCGGAGTGACTTACTTTAAAGATTTTATAGAAACAACGGTTCAAGAATTCGATCATGTAGTCAACACGAATCTTCGCGGCCCGTTTTTATGCACACAGGCGGTTCTGCCAGCGATGATTGCACAAGGAAGCGGCCTGATCCTGAATGTTCTTTCGTTTGTTACAAAACAAGTGTATACGAAATCCGCAGCCTATGCAGCATCCAAAGCGGGAGCGGAAGCGATGATGAATGTCCTTCGTGCGGAAGTACGACGGCGTGGAATTCGGATCGTGAATATTTATCCCGGTGCCGTCCGGACTCCCATCTGGCCGGAACAGCAGCGCCGCAAATATGCCGATCAGATGCTTGATCCGCAGGAGACCGCGGAAATGCTGTACCAAATCTCCCTGCAACCCTCTTCCCTCATGGTCGAAGAATTAACGTTCCGCCCGCAAGGTGGGGATATATCGTTTCATTAAAAAATGCAGCTCTATGATTCTTTGCTAAAAGGTTGAATATCGGCGGTTTTTGAAGAGTCTTTCCGGAGTAGAAAATCGGAAAACGATGATTTGAATCTTGAAAGATGCCGGTGTGTTTGGTATATTGAAAGAGCAAAGACGATGAGCAAGCAATTCTTTTGGCTGACCCTTTTGACGCTCCTTCTCCTTTTATGTTTCCTGATGGGAGGATGTGCTGTTTTATCGCCTGTCGGAAAGGCAATCGCATCCGGGTACGATAATATGGTTGCGTATTTTAATACCTATTACGATGCCAAGCAGACATTCGATGAGGCGGAAGAAGATACAAAGGCCTTTCTCCTTACACAACGGGGGAAAGAGGTCTTGCCGCCGCTTCCTGCCGACCTATTAAAAAGATTTGATAAAGTTATCGATAAGTGCTCTAGTATTTTAGCATTCCACAGGACCAGTTCGTCGGCAGACGATGCGCTGTTTTTGATCGGCAAATCGTTTTTTTATCAGCAGGAATATATAAAAGCAGAAAAAAAATTCAACGAGTTAATTTCACGATATCCGAACGGCGACAGGTATTCTGAAGCGTGTCTTTGGTCGATACGGACATTGGAACGGCAAAACCGGACAGCGGAAGCGATGGAGGCGGCAGAAACTTTTCTGGTGAGAATGGAACAGGAAAAGAACCGGGAACTGCAGTATCAATGCCTTCTTGAAATCGGGGTGATGAATCAACAGCAAAGACTATTTGCCGAAGCCGCGGATCAATTTTCAAAGGCGCAGTTGGTGGCGGGCAGCGACAAAGATCAAATTCCTCTCTTGTACGGATTGGGAGATTGTGCGTATGCGCAAAGGAATGATACGGCGGCAGCGGAATTCTACCTTGCTATTCCAAAGCTCGATCCCGACTTGTACGATCTTTTCAGAAGCAGAATGAATGCAGCTATTGTCTATCGGCAGGGAGGAATGCCGGCTAAGTCGCTTGCCCTTCTCAATGTAATGATTGACGATTATCGCATGAAGGAATATAGAGGATATTTATATCTTGAACGAGGACGCACCGAGCGTAAACTTTATAGAATGCAGGCCGCTCTCGACGATTTTCACTATGTTGATACTACATCCCGACAAAATTCCCTTACGTATGAAGCCTCGTATGAAATCGGTTCTCTCGATGAAAAAATAATAAGAGATTATCCGGCTGCATTGATTGCGTATACGAGATCCACTGCAGCGCCCGGCGGCTGGTATATCGATTCTGCCCGTCAAAGGACCCGGGCTTTGAGCCTCTATTTGGAAGCACAGCAGAGATTATGGAAGGCAGACAGTCTTCTCAGCATACGCTGGGATACGGTGACGGCTTTTCGTATCGATTCTTCCGTATCTGTCTCCAGGGATTCTGTGAGCAGGGGAAAAAGGGCTCAAAAATTTATTCCCCCGTCCCCCGATTCTCTACAGGCGGTCAAATCCGTTTCTTATCAGGAAATTGGAGACGTGCTGTACGCTGAAATGGATATGCCGGATTCTGCCCTCAGTTCGTATCTCAAAGCAGAGGCGCTCTGCAGGGACAGTGTGCAGCTGCCGCGCATCCTTTTTGTTCTTTCTGAACTGGCAAACATCGATTCCGTCAAAGCGCCGCTTTCTTCTGCTGAATATTTGAAAAGCATTATTCGCCGATATCCGGAGTCGCCTTACGCCAATCAGGCACGCCGCAATTTGGGATGGGCCGTTGTAGAAGAAAAAACGGATTCTGCAAAAGGATTCTACGAACAGGGAGAACATGCGATCGACAAGGGGCAGTTTGTGCAGGCTCTTGAAAATTTCAGCGAGATAGAAAAACGGTATCCCTTGTCTCCTCTCGCAGCGAAGAGTGTGTTTGCAAAAGGATGGATATATGAGTATAGATTAAAAAAATACGACAGCGCTGCGGTCCAGTATAAAATTTTAGAGAGAAAATATACATCCTCCTCTTTTGCCCGAATCGTTCACGGCCGGACTCTCGAAGAGAATTTGACCGATGCTCATTCTGATACGCTTAAAAGAGCTCTTCCCGATACAGCCAAAGGGATTTTTCCCGGCGTGCTTAAAAGAACTCTTCCCGATACGGTCAAAGGGATTCTTCCCGGCATGCTTAAAAAAACTGTTGTTGACACGGTTAAGAGGGCTTTTCCTGATACACTCAAAAACGTTTTGCCTGATACACTGAGCGGATCTGTCCCTATACGGCAAAAACAGGCAGTCCCTGCAGAGCATGATACGATTCGTAAAGTCTCACAAAGCAAAATCATGGTGGATTGATTTATGATTCATGAAATTCTAAAAGTTCAGAGCGTTGAAAAAGTTGCCGTTACGATGTTCCTGCTGCGCCTGCAATCCGCTGCGATTGCCGGCACGGCAAAGCCAGGTCAATTTCTCAATATCCGAATCGACAGCGGATCGCTGCAGCCTCTTCTGCGCCGTCCCTTCAGCATATCGCGGATTGAAGGCGATTCAATCGAACTGCTTATCAGTATTGCAGGCAAAGGGACCGCGAAATTATCGGAAAAGAAAGCCGGCGACACCATCGATGTTATCGGGCCTTTGGGAAATTCTTTCCGCATCGAAAGCGAGCACACAATGTCTTTGTTGGTTGCAGGCGGCGTAGGCATAGCGCCGTTCCCGTTCCTCTCAAGCGAATTGCAGAAGAGAGGGAAAAAAGTGGCGGTCTTTGCAGGATTCAGAAGCGCGTCGTTTGTGTTTACACGTTATCTGGATCCTGTGTTGATAGCGACTGAAGACGGTTCACAGGGACGCAAAGGAACGGTTATCGATTTGCTGCAGGAGTATGTGCGGGAAAAGCCGATTGGTAAAGCCAAAATATTCGCATGCGGCCCAACGGCAATGTTGCGTGCGCTGACAGAGTTTGCAAGGCGGGAAGCCTTGTGTTGTGAAATGTCCCTTGAAGGAGAGATGGCCTGCGGTGTAGGTCTCTGTCAGGGCTGCCCTGTTGAACGCATAGATGGACATCCGAAATTTGCACTCACCTGCAAAGACGGGCCTAACTTTTTTTCAGCGGAAATACGGATATGATTGAATCTGTTAAAACATCCTGGACATTGCGCGGGGTTGAATTCAAAAATCGCGTTTTTACCGCCTCAGGCACATTCGGCTATGGAGATGAAGTGCGCGATTTGACCGACGCCGGCGCTCTCGGCGGTGTGTGCACAAAATCGCTCTCCCGAAAACCGCGCGACGGCAATCCTCCTTCCCGGATTGTCGAAACTGCCGGCGGCATGCTGAACTCTATAGGCCTCGCCAATATCGGAGTCGAATCGTTCCTTCGGCAGAAGCTTCCTCTTCTGCGTGAATTAAAGACCCGTATCATTGCTAATATCGCCGCCAGTTCGGTGGAAGAATATTGCGAGGTGTTGGATATGCTCGAACCGGAGTCGGGAATCAGCGCGTACGAAATCAATGTTTCATGTCCAAACGTAAAAGAAGGGGGACTTAATTTCGGCACGAATTGCCGAAAGACCGCCGAAATAACTTCGATGCTTCGATCCCGTACAGCCAAACCGTTGATAATAAAACTGACGCCGAATGTTACGCATGTTTCCGAGTTTGCTCGTGCTGTCGAAGATGCGGGAGCGGATGCTGTTTCGCTGATTAATACGGTTATCGGTATGGCGGTCGATGTCAGAAGCCGCAAGCCGAGACTTTCCACCGTCACCGGCGGGCTTTCAGGTCCGGCGATTAAACCGATAGCACTTGCTAAAGTATATGAAACGGCACAGGCCGTAAAGATTCCGATCTTCGGAATCGGCGGCATTGCGACGGTGCAAGATGCCCTTGAATTTCTTCTTGTCGGCGCAGCGGCGGTTCAGGTCGGGACGATGAATTTTATCGATCCGAATGCTGCGGCATCAATTGCCGCAGAAATGGAAGACTTTTTCAAACTGAACGGTATCGCCGATGCACAAGATTTTGTCGGGACACTTAAAGCCGATATCGGTTTTTCCATTCTTCAGTCATGGTTATCCTCGTGATGATCTGAGCAGGCTTGCAGCGTGAGATATTCAGAATCTATTCTCTTTTTATACGGACTTCAAAAGTTCGGCATGAAGTTCGGGCTTCAGGGTATTCAAAGGATTCTTGCCGAAATCGATGAACCGCAAAACAAGTTTCCATGCATTCATATTGCCGGAACAAACGGCAAAGGATCTACGGCCGCGATGGCCGCATCGATATTGACGGCTGCAGGATACCGAACGGGACTCTATACTTCGCCGCATCTTCTCAATTTTAATGAACGCATCAGGATCGACGGCCGGCCGATTCCCGCCCGGACCGTTGCACGATTGGCCTCGCGCATTCGCCCGGTGGTAGAGCAATGGCATTGTACGTTCTTTGAAGCGGTAACGGCAATGGCTTTCAGGTACTTTGCCGACGAGCGGGTTGATATTGCCGTTATTGAAACGGGACTTGGCGGAAGATTAGATGCAACGAATACCGTCATTCCGCTTGTTTCCGTAATTACGACGATCGGATTGGAACATACGCATATTCTCGGAAAAACACTTCGGAAGATTGCGCGTGAAAAAGGGGGGATCATAAAGCCGGGAGTTCCTTGCATAACCGGAGTCCGGTCTCCGGAGGCGTTGAGCGTTCTCCGTGATATTGCACGACGGAATCATGCGCCGTTTTTAACATCGGAAAACAATTCCGTCGTCTGTCGTCTCTCGAATATAAAAGAGAGCATCCTCGATGTCCGGATCCAAAAAAAAAGCTGGAAGGGATTGCATCTTTCACTGGCGGGAAATTTTCAGTTTCAGAACGTTCCTCTCGCATTGCATGCGGCCGGCATCGCTGCGCAGCGGGGAGGAATGAAAATTCCGGAATCGGCTGTCCGCAAGGGCCTGAGCCGGGTTCAGCATTATACGGGTATTTTTGCCCGATGCTCCATTCTTCAAAAAAGACCTTTCATCATTGCCGATGTTGCGCACAATCCCGATGCCGTTAAAAATCTTGTCGATTCGCTCAAGCGGCTCGGTTATTTCCGCGTTCATGTTGTTTTTGGTGCAATGAAGGATAAAGATGTGCTCTCAATGGCCAAAGCGATTGCCCCCGTTGCCTGTACCGTTCTTGCTGTGTCGCCTCAAACCGAGCGTGCCATGCCGGCAGAAGAAATAGAGCGTATTTTCAAGAATCTCGGCATTTCCGTTCGGCAGGCGCGTTCCGTCGCTTCCGCACTCTCCTTTATTAAACGAAAGCGGAGATTTGAGCATCCAATCATTGTGACAGGTTCACATTTTGTCGTAGGGGAAGCGTTGGCTTTTTTCCGCGGCAAAAAATACTTGACAATAAACCAATAATGCATTATAATTGGAAAGGTAGTTGGTAAGCCAATCAGGACTGTACCACTGATTCATCTCGAAAATCTGTTCCAACCGAATTGAATTCAAAAACGTAGCGAAAAATATCTTTTATCGTATTTTCAAAATCCTTTTATACTAAATTTATGAGGTATGCCTTCCATGACCATGGACATCACTGAATTAAAGTCCAAAAAAATAGCCGAGCTTAATGCGATCGCAAAAGATCTGAACATTGTCGGTTATACGGAACTTCGCAAGCAAGACCTGATTTTTAAAATCCTTGAAGCACAAACACAGAAAGACGGATTGAGCTTCAGCAAAGGCGTTCTGGAGGTATTGCCGGATGGTTATGGGTTTCTTCGCTCGGTCGACTACAATTATCTCCCTTCGCCCGATGATATTTATGTGTCGCCGTCGCAAATTAAAAAGTTCGGTTTGCGGACAGGCGATTCGGTGAACGGTCAGGTCCGTCCGCCGAAAGAAGGAGAACGGTTCTTTGCGCTGCTGCGCGTGGAAGCGGTCAATGACGATCATCCGGATGTCATCCGGGACCGGGTCCTCTTTGAAAATCTTACGCCGATGTATCCTACATCGCGTGTGAAACTGGAAACTATTCCCGGCGAATATGCCATGCGCGTTCTTGACCTGCTTGCACCCATTGGTAAAGGACAACGCGGCATGATTGTCTCTCCTCCCAAGGCCGGTAAAACGATCCTTCTTCAGAAAATTGCGAACAGCATCACGCGTAATCATCCCGAAGTAAAACTCATCGTTCTTCTGATCGATGAGCGTCCGGAAGAGGTTACGGATATGGAACGTTCGGTGAGCGCGGAGGTCGTCAGCTCGACCTTCGACGAACCGCCCGAGCGCCACGTGCAGGTCTCCGATATGGTGCTGGAAAAAGCCAAACGTCTTGTCGAAGCCAAGAAAGATGTCGTCATCCTGCTTGACAGCATTACGCGTCTTGCGCGGGCGCACAACACGGTGGTTCCGCACAGCGGAAAAATTCTTTCCGGCGGCGTGGATGCCAATGCACTGCACCGGCCCAAACGGTTTTTCGGCGCAGCCCGAAACATCGAAGAGGGAGGAAGCCTTACAATTATTGCGACTGCTCTGGTCGAAACCGGCAGCCGCATGGATGAGGTAATCTTTGAAGAATTTAAAGGCACCGGCAACAGCGAAGTCGTGCTCGATCGGGCATTGAGCGATAAGCGCATCTTTCCGGCTATTAACGTGAACCGTTCCGGAACACGAAAAGAGGAAATGCTGATGGAACCGGAAGATCTGAACCGTGTTTGGATCCTGAGAAAATTTTTAAGCGATCTCAGTCCCGATGAAGCGATGGAGCTTTTGCTTGACAAGATGCGGGGAACGAAGACCAATAAAGAATTCCTCAAAGTTATGAACAGTTGAGGATTTTTCGAAAACAGATTCGGAACGTAAAAAGCCGCGAAAAAACCCGCGGCTTTTATGTTGAAGATTCTCATGGAAAACGACAGCGATCATCCGGTACATATCCGGACATTCTCTCTCTGTGAAGAGATATTCAACATCCGTCCGAGTCGCGCATTTCTGCTTTTTCTTTCAAAAATTTCAAAAATTTATTCTTTTCATCGACCAGGATGTTCTTTGGTCTCGAAGGGCGGTCGGCTATTTGAAAGGTCATAATGATGACCTCGTCGCCTTTATGAATCAGATGTGCTGCCGCTCCGTTCATGCCGATAATTCCGGAGTTCTCCCTGCCCTTGATGACATACGTTTCCAGCCTGCATCCGTTCGTATTGTCGACGACAAGAACTTTTTCGTACTCGGCAATATCGGCACGCCGCATGAGGGTTTCGTCGATCGTGATGGAACCGACATAGTGGAGATTCGCTTCCGTGACGGTCGCTTTGTGGATCTTTGAACGAAGATACATGCGCATGAATACTCTTTCAAAAAAACAATTAAAAATACTCAAACTTTGACCAAATACCAATCCTTTGCGGATCAAATAAGCTCAGTTGTTTTTGGATCGAAGATTTGGTACCATATAACGAGTCGTATGAGAGAGAGCTTGCAAAGAATGGGATCATTGTTCTATTTTCTTGTTTTTTGGATCGTTCCCATGAGCGGATCGTCTTCGGGGACAGCGTCAGTGCAATCCGCCGGACCGGTTCCCGATACCGCTTTGAGTATGGTTTTTGCCGGCGATTTGAATTTGTCCGATCGATTTGAACAGTACACAGGCGCGAACGGAGAATTTGCATTCACGGAATGGCAGAAGATCGGACCGGTCGACGCCCAGATGGTGAATCTTGAAAATCCGGTAACATTTTCATCGGACAGTTCGGACAAGGAATTTGTTTTTCGAATGCACCCGCGCTATTTAAAGATGATAAAAATGGCCGGAATTTCCATCGTCAATTGCGCCAATAATCATCTCGGGGACTTTGGTTGTGCCGGTATCGTTGAAACGCTCTTCTGGCTCGACTCTCTTGGAATCCGGCATACGGGAGCAGGCAGAAACAGTTCCGAAGCGAGAAAGCCGGTCGTGATTTCTTTCCATCACAAAACAGTAGGAATACTTGGTTATGGCGGCGACGGAATTCATTATGCCGGACATTCGGCTGCAGGGACAATGCCGTGTGATGAATCGACTATCGTCCATGATGTTCGTGCGCTCGCCGGAACGGTGGACCTTGTCGTTGTCAATTTCCACTGGGGAGATGAAAATGCTGTTGTGCCCGGCGACGCCCAGATTCGGCTTGCACATGCAGTGATCGATGCCGGTGCAGATTTAATAATCGGGCATCATCCGCACGTTTTACAGGGAATTGAATATTATAAAAAAGGAGTGATCGCATATTCGCTGGGAAATTTTGTCTTTGGCGGCAATGCCCGTGAGATCAACAGCGAGACGATCGTGCTGAAAATTGAAGTAGAAAAGTCTTCATGGCGCTGTACAACGATGCCGGTGATGGTCGTCCAATGGAAACCGCAGCCGGCGGACAGTGTAAAAGCCCGGCGGGTTCTGGATTTGGTGGCCGCACGATCAAAAATATTAAATCAACAGATGGCATTACACATGAGAGGAGTTGCGTATGAATAAAGGGTTGCTTATTGCTTTGGCTGTCATCGGTGTCGTACTTTTGATCGGTGCAAGCTTTGCCGGCTGGGGGATCGGCGTGTACAATAAAATTGTTTCGTATGATGAGGCGGTTCATGCAGGATGGAGTCAGGTACAGAATCAATATCAGCGCCGGTATGATTTAGTTCCGAATCTTGTTGAATCGGTAAAAGGATATGCAAAACAGGAAAAAGATGTTTTGATCGGAGTCACGGAAGCGCGAGCCAGCGTCGGTCAGATGAAGGTGACTCCGGAAGTGCTCCGTGATCCCCATGCTTTTGCCCAATTCCAGCAAGCTCAGGACGGACTGGGATCTGCTTTATCGCGTTTAATGGTTGTAGTGGAAAAATATCCGGAATTAAAATCGAACGAAAATTTTCTTGAATTACAGGCGCAGCTGGAAGGGACTGAAAACAGAATAGCCGTTGCGCGCATGGGATTTAACGAGAAGGTAGAAGTGTACAATGTTATGATCCGCCATTTTCCCGGGTCGTTTGTAGCAGGTTTCGGCGGTTTCCGGGAAGCTCAATATTTCCAATCAGTTCAGGGTGCGGAAAAAGCGCCTCAAGTAAAATTTTGAGTAATGATATGAAAGCTAAATATTTCCTTCCGATTCTTTGCGTTTGTTTGACCGCAGTCTCCGTACTCCATGCGGAAAAAACAATTCCGAAACTCGAACAGCGTGTCACCGATTTGACCAATACGCTGAGTTTTCAGGAGTGGCAGGCATTGGAAAAAATGGTGAAGTCTTATGAGGACACGACATCGAACCAGATTGCCATTCTTATGATTCAAACACTGGACGGCTGGTCTATAGAAGAATATGCGAATAAGGTCTTTACCGAAAACCGCATCGGTGCGGAAAAGAAAAACAACGGTGTTTTGCTCGTTGTGGCAAAAAATGAACAGACGATGAAAATCGAAGTAGGGTACGGCCTCGAAGGTGTTCTGACCGATGCTCTTGCTTCCAGAATTATCCGCGATGAAATTGTTCCCTCTTTTCGGCAGGGAAATTATTTTGCGGGATTAATTTCGGGGACGGATGCCGTCATGCGCGCATGTGCCGGAGAATATCATGCCGATGAGAAGAGCGGCAGAAGGCACGGGGTTCCGGGCAATTTAGTGCTGTTGATTATTGTCTTTATTTTGTTTTTCCTTACTCCGCTGTTTCCCTCAAGACGCAGGCATATTATCGGTTCCGGAGGACCGTTCTATTATTCCGGCTGGGGCGGCGGTTTTGGAAGCGGACTCGGCGGGGGGTCGGGCGGCGGCTGGAGCGGCGGCGGCGGCGGAATGTCCGGCGGCGGAGGCGCTGTCGGAAGCTGGTAAGTATACTATGAGCGAACAATTTGTCAAAATACTGCTGGTAGAAGAAAGCCCTGAAACAGCCGGGATAATACGGGAAAGCCTTGAAAAATTCGATAAAGCTGTTTTTATGGTTCACTGGGTGCAAAGCGGTGAAGAAGCTCTCCGAAAAATCGACGAGCAGCCGGATTTTGATGTTATCGTAACCGATTATTATATGGCCGGTATGAACGGTCTGGATTTTACAAGAATTGTCCTCAAAGAGAAAAAAATCGATATACCGGTCGTATTCTTGACTACGAATAAAGACATGGAAATTGTCATCAAGATCATGAAGCTTGGCGTCAAAGATTATTTGTTCAAAGAATCTGTCGGATCGCCGGCTTTCCCGCAGGCCATACTGAGTCAGGCCGCAAAAAATCGACTGAAGAAAGAAGTGAATGAGCTTGAGGTAAAACAGCGACGGCTGGATGCCATGCAGGAAATTGTTTTGCAGATTTCGGATGAAATCAGCTCTCCGCTGGAAAGCATGAAGTCCATAGCATGTGAATTGATGGCAGGCGATCAATCGGAAAAAGCACAAAAGTATTTGCAGATTATGAAAGAAAATGTTGAGCGGATGGAAATGAAATTGGAGAAGCTGAAGAATTTGAAAGACGATAAAACGATTCAGTATATCAAAGACATCCGGATGATCGACTTGTCGTAAGCCGGAACAGTAAAGGAACCGTGAATATGAAAAAATCGGTAAAATATTTTTTCCCGCCGGAAGATTTAAAAGCTATCGCAGATGCGATTGGTGAAGCGGAAAAAACGACGCTTGGCGAAATTCGTGTCGATGTCCGCCAGCGAAGGAATTGGCTGGAACGAAAACTTTCTGTAGAGGCGATGGCGCGCCGCGAATTTAAAAAACTGGGAATGATGCAGACAAAGCAAAGAACGGGTATTTTAATCTTCCTCCTGCTCCAGGACCGGGCATTCTACATTCTTGCCGACGAAGGAATTCACAGGAAGGTCGAAGACGGAACATGGGATGCAATCGCCGGAGAAATGTCGAAACATTTTTCTCAAAAGAATTTCCGATTCGGGATTATCCACGGTGTAAAACGAGTCGGTGAAATTCTGACACGCCACTTCCCGGAAGATCCGAAGGACAAGAAAAACGAATTGCCGAACGAAGTGAGCATTCGCTGATGCCGGCGATGAATTGTACTGCCGCTCTTGCCCAGATCGATTCCCGCGTCGGAGACGTGAAGGCCAATCTTGAACATCATCTTGAATTTATCGACACGGCGATTGCACAAGGGGCGCAGCTTATCCTCTTTCCCGAACTCAGTCTCACAGGTTATACGCTGCGCGATCTTGCATGGGATGTAGCTCTTGATCCTGGAACCTCCCCCGTGTTTGCTCAACTCATGGAAAAGAGCAGGAAGATTTCTATCGTTGTCGGGTTTGTCGAGAGCGCTAAAAATCACGGCTTGTACAACAGCGCTGCATTCCTGGAAGACGGGGCGATACGCTCCATTCATAGAAAAATATATCCGCCAACGTACGGCATGTTCGAAGAGGGCAGGTACTTCAGTCCCGGGAAATCTCTTCGCGCTTTCGATTCCAAACTTGGCCGCTTCGGCGTCCTGATTTGCGAAGACCTCTGGCATATCTCGCTTCCGTATCTTCTTGCCGCGGACGGTGCGGAAGCAATCTGCGTACTGACGGCAAGCCCGACCCGTCTGGGAGGTGAAAGCAAAATCCTCGATAACATGGTTGTAAACCATGAACATCACCGCACCTATGCGCGATTGTTGAATACCTATATCCTCTTTTGCAATAGAGTCGGTTTTGAAGACGGCGTGAATTTTTGGGGAGGATCTGCTGTGACCGCCCCCGACGGCACGATGATAAAAACCGCTCAAATTCTTTCGGAAGAAATTATATACGCCCCTCTTAATTCGCTGGAAGTCCAGCGTGCCCGACGCTTTTCCCGTCATTTCCTCGATGAACGCACCGAATTGGTCTTGGAAACTCTTCAGAGGCTTCTGAAGTCTAAGGAGTGAGAAAATGGTGCGGGAGAATGATTGAATCTCCCCGCTTTTTTTCATAAATTTACAAGAATGCTTACGGAATATCGAGGTTGAATATGTCAAATTCATTAAAAACAGTCGTTCTGATGGCATCCTTAATGGGCCTGTTCCTCTTTCTGGGTCAGGCTCTTGGAGGTGAAAACGGCTTGATTCTGGCTTTCATGTTTTCTCTTCTTATGAACTTCGGAGCTTATTGGTTTTCCAGTAAAATTGTATTGATGAGTTACCATGCCCGCGAGGTGACCGAAGCGGAATCTCCCCGCCTCTACGGAATCGTCCAGCGTCTCGCTGTGCAGGCGCAATTGCCGATGCCGAAGGTTTATATTCTGCCGGGCGAAACGGCGAATGCCTTTGCAACGGGAAGAAATCCGGAACATGCTGCCGTGGCTGCAACAGAAGGCATCTTGAGCATGCTCAACGACGAAGAACTGGAAGGAGTGATCGGGCACGAACTTGCTCACGTCAAGCATAGAGATATTCTCATCTCTACGGTTGTCGCGACGCTTGCCGGAACGATTACTTTCGCCGCACGGATGGCGATGTATGCAACAATTTTTACGGGCGGCTCCCGTGATCGCGAAAATTCGAATCCGATCGGCGGGATTGCAATGATTATTCTCGCACCGATTGCAGCGATGCTGATTCAGCTTGCGGTTTCGCGCAGCCGTGAATTTGCCGCCGATGAAGGCGGAGCGCGCATCAGCGGGCATCCGCTCGGACTGGCCAACGCATTGCGCAAACTTGAAGCCGGGGCGGTGCAAACTCCGATGGAAAATGCCGGGACGGCGACGGCTCACATGTTTATCGTTAATCCACTTTCCGGCGGAGGCATTGCCAAATTATTCTCGACGCATCCGCCTACGGATGCACGCATCGAGCGGCTGGAACAAATCGCTCTGGGTGGGGCCCGTTAGCATGCTTCCACAACTGACGGATGAACCGTGTTTTGCGGATCACTGTTCTTTGAAAACGGATCGAAGATCTTCGATGTGACAATGAAAAGACGTTTTTTGTTCAGTGCAATTGTTCTCTGCGGAGTTTTTGCTTCGGTATATGCACAACAAAAAGACACGGCTTCGGCGGTACGTCTTCTGTTCTTCGGCGATATCAATCTCGGACGAACGATCGGTCAGAAATTGCTGCAGGGAAAGACGGACTATCCGTTTGCAGAGATTCGGGATGGTTTGGCGGAAGCGGATTTTGTGTTTGCGAATCTCGAAAGCGTAATCTCGGATCAGCATGGAGAAACGCAGAGCAAAAAATCGAATATCGTCTTTTGCGCTCCGCCGATAGCGGGAGCCGTGCTGCGTGATGCGCATATTGCGATTGTGTCGACAGCGAACAACCATGCATACGATTACGGCATCAAAGGCATCGTAGAGACGGTGCACGCTTTAAACGATGCAGGCGTTCTCTTTGCTGGAACGACTGCCGACAGCACCACGGGATTCCCTCCCGTCATTGTTGAAAAATATGGAATTCGAATCGGCTTTATAGCATATACTCAATTCGTCAATTTCCGCGGCCATTGGCACGGTTATATTTCTCTCTACGACAGTCTTCGTGCCCGGAAGGAAATCGATTCTTTGAAACGGAAGGTTGACCTTGTTGTGGCGAGCTTTCACGGAGGGGAAGAATATAAAGATACGGCAGATGCTAAAACGATGCATCAATTGCATCAGCTTGCGGAATACGGAGCCGATATCGTTATCGGTCACCATCCGCATGTACCGCGTGGAGTTCAAGCATATGGACGCAGCCTTATTTTTATATCGCTCGGTAATTTTGTATTTTATCAGCCGCAGCTCGTATGGACACAGCGTTCATACGGTGTAAGCGTAGCAATTAAGAAAGAACACGGTCATTTGCAAAGTCCGGTGTTCCGGCTGCTTCCGTGTTCTGCAGGCTATCAGCCTTCTTTTATGACCACACGCGAGGAAGAAGATTTACTGGTTCAGCATATTCAAAGTTCTTCGAATGTTACATTTGAACAAACAGAAAGAGGTTATCTTGTACAAATACCAGATCATCATTAAGCGGGCTCTTGAGGGTCTCTTCGTCATTCTGCTTATAGGAGGCTTTACGGGCTGCAGCAGCGATGAGGCCGTAAAACAGCTCAGCGCGGCCCAGCAATTTGAAATCGGCATGAAAGCGTTCCGGAATGAAGATTACCTGGATGCAATCGATGCTTTCAAAGTAATTACGCTGCAATATCAAGGTTCGCGGTTCGCGGATGCTGCACAGTTTTATATGGGCGAATGTCGTTTTTTGCGTGAAGAATATGTGCTGGCGGCCTATGAATACGATCTTCTGATTAAAAATATGCCGATGAGTAAATACGTGCTCAATGCACAGTTTCGAAAAGGGACATCCTATTATGAGTTATCCCCAAAGTCGTATCTCGACCAGGAGTATACTAAAAAAGCCATCGATGCTTATCAGGCTTTTCTCGAATACCATCCGACCGATTCTTTAGCCGCGATTGCCGATACCCGAATCCGGGAATTGGAGCATAAATTGGCGAAGAAAGATTATGAGAACGGCGTCATTTATATGAAGATGGAGTATTATAAAGCATCGACCTATTATTTTGACCTGGTACTGGATAAATATTACGATACTGAATATGCAGAGCCGGCATTTTTTAAAAAAATTCAATCGCTCTATTTTAGAAAAAGATATCCCGACGCTGTAAAAGAACTGGATGTTTTTGTAAAAAAATACCCCACGGGTTCTTTTATATCCGAAGTGCCGCAGCTGCGCGAAGATATAAAAGCGGGAATTCTGCTGGCAGCGGCGGAAGCCAAGAAGCTGAAAAAAGTTCTCATGAATATGCCTCTGCAGCCGGGGGGGAGCAGCAAGCAATGAATAAGCGTAAGGTAAAACAGGTGTCTACATCTCAAGTCGAGATGACCGAACTCGTGCTTCCGAACGATACGAACCGGTTCGGGAGTCTTCTGGGCGGACGTATGATGCATTGGATCGATATCGCCGGTGCGATAGCCGCTTCCCGTCATTCCAATAAGCTGTGCGTCACCGCCTCGGTCGATGAGATTCAGTTTCATCATCCTGTGAAACAGGGAGAAATCGTGATTTTAAAAGCATCGGTCAACAGGGTGTTCAGAACATCCCTGGAAGTCGGTGTTCGTGTTTTGAAAGAAGATTCGTTGACAGGGGACCGGAAGCATACGAATACTGCATATCTCACATATGTTGCTATCGATGAACAAGGAAAACCGGCAGAAGTTCTTCCTGTCCAGCCGGTCAGCCGCGACGAACAGCGGCGCTATGCGGATGCGGCAAAAAGACGCCGGCTTCGATTGAAACACAGACAAAAAAAATGATTGGATAGAAAGGGGAACGTCTACAATTCCGTGTTACAGCTTTGGCGGTGTCGTGTCAGTTATTTATATGTCCTCCGTTTTTTTGTTTTGCTCTTCTGGATGCTTGACGGTATAAGTTACGTCTATGCGCAAGAATCGGTCTTCGGTGAAATGCAGAAAGTGAGCATTCCGCTGCATGCGGCAAAATGCAGGCTTCTGGATTATTCTAAGCATGAAACGACGCTCCTTTTCTGGACTCCCGGCAGTAAAATATTTTTCACTGTTTCACTCGATGAAGACTCTGCTTTGCCTCGCACCGCTTCACATATTGCGAAGACGACAATTGACGATATCATTCCGGGGACAATCGAACCTGACGGCAGCCGATGTTTGTATCTCTCATGCTTCAGCGATAAAACTATTTCTGTCCTTCTTCACTTCGACGGCGATACCGTCTCACCGTCCAAAGTTCTTCATGTGCCCTTTCCCCCTTTTCATTGCATAGAAGCGGATATCAATAACGACGGCAAACCGGATCTTCTTGTTTTCGATTCAAGAACTCCCGGCATCCAGCCGTATATCGGGGACGGCAGGGGAAATTTCAGGCCTGGAAAGACAATTGCGCCCGAAAATTCCGTGGAAACGCTTGCCTGTGCATTTTTCAATAATGACAATATTTTGGATCTGATCCTTTATGACTGGATAAAAGGGGAACTGCATGTTCTTTATGGTGTCGGCCGAGGTAGATTTATCGACCAGAGCACATTTCCGGTACAAGCGGACATTGGGGAAATAACTGTTGTTCCCGCAACGATAAATCATCCTGTGCGGCTTCTTCTCCTCCAGGCAAAAAAACCCGGTCTGCAGACATGGGAGGGGAACGATTTCGGCGATTTTAAAATGATCTGGCACATTGCCTTCGGCTCGCCGCTGCAGGAATTTTCTGCCGCAGGTCTCAGCGCCGGCGATATGCCGGAGTGTATTTTTTCGACCGACTCTTCTCTTGTGAATGTATCCGTCTATGATGATACGACAGGTTATTTGCCGGCACTTCGGTACGGGTCAGGCGCTTTCATCTCTTCCCTAATTGCCGTTCCTTCTTATCGGGGAGGGAAGGGAGATGTCATTGCGTGGGATTCCCGGCAGCAGATTCTTACTCTCCTGCTCCCCGGGGACAGGTCGTTTCCTCTGGGGGATTCGATTCTTTTCACGGCCGGAGTCTTTCCGACGGATATTATCGTTCAGAAAAATATGTCCTGTTCAGCGGGGGATATCATTGCAACGGACGAAGTAAGCAATTCTCTCGTGTGGCTGCCGGGAATGCATGGCTCCGTCCCTTCCGGAGCTGTCATGCATCCGATTTCCGATTCGCCGCATTCGATAGCCGTTCGCTCGCGGAACGATTCGGTGACCAACCTGCTTGTTTCCTATCCGGACGATCAAAAACTCGCTTATATTTCCATCGCTTTCAATGGATCGCTCAACGAAGCGGTCATTCCTTCCGAGGGAAAACCGGAATTTCTTTCGGTAAAAAATAAATCCTTGAAAAACGACAATGTCATATCGCTCAACATGCAGTCTCCCACAATAGCGGCATCGCTCAGTTTTTATGAACGGCTGGAACCGTCTGAATTCATTGAACGAACATTCCGCCTCTCTTCCCCTGCAGTATTGCTGGGAGCTGCCGTTGACGATCTTAACCGGGATTCTATCCCCGACATCGTCTATGCATATCGTTCGACGGATACTGCTGCCGTCGAACTGGGAGTTGCATTGGGCGATTCGGCTCTGAGCATGCTTCACCGAAGTGTCGTACTGGATTTTCATCTGCCGGAAACCAATACGATCGATCTCTGGCTTGCGCATCTTTCCCGGAGTGATACGCTCGATCTTCTCTATTATGCAGGAGCGCCTTTTTACCAGCTCTGGTGTGCCCGCGGGAAAGGGGACAGTGTCTTCACGGATCCCGTCTTGATCGTTCCACACCTGATATTATCGGAACGAAGTCAGTTGAAAATTATCGATGTCGATCAGGATGGACGCGGCGATATTGTCGTTCTGTCGGAGGAAGACCATGCGGTTGTTTGGTTCCGGGCAGTCGGCGACCGGGCATTTGACAACGGAACGAAATTATCCGATAGTTACAGGGACGGACATTTTGCAATCGGCGATATCGATGGGGACGGTATCAATGATCTGGTTCTCACTTCGCCGCACGGCGGCTTTGTGAAGATCGTCAATGGAGCGGTATGGTTCCGGCATCAAAAGGCCGCAGAAAAAAAATGAACGCGCATGGTGTCACTTACGCGGAGAGTTATTCCGCCGGATTTTGTATGTGAAAAATCGGTCAATGATAAAAGCATGGCAATAATGACAGGTACGATCATCCTCAGCGCTCAGTCGCTTGGAAAAAAATTCAATCGCAGAACTATCCTCGACAATATATCGTTTTATCTGTCGGCCCCTTCTTCTCTGGCGCTGACAGGCAAGAACGGATCGGGTAAATCGACTCTCTGCAAAATGATTGCGGGGATTCTGGAGCCATCGGCCGGCTCCGTTTCGATTCGGTGGGAAGGGCAAATCGGTTCGGCTGCACAGTGCATCGGTCTTGTTGCGCCGTACCTGAATTTATACGACGAGTTTACGGCGGCGGAAAATATCCGCTTCCTTTCCCGGATCCGGTCTCGAATGCCGAATGAAAAAAGGTTTCGAATTCTTATGGAGCAGGTCGATCTCTGGAAGCGGCGCGACGATGAGGTCGGAACATTTTCTTCCGGAATGAAACAAAAACTGAAATATGTTTTTGCGCTTGTCCATGAGCCGCCAGTTCTCGTCCTGGATGAGCCGACCAGCAATCTCGATGACGACGGCGTCCGGTTTGTCGGGAATGTTGTCGAAGACCAAAAACGAAACGGCTTGCTCGTTGTTGCGACGAATGATGCCGATGAATCGTCATGGTGTTCGGAACAAATCCATCTCGGGGAGCATGAGCTGTGAATATGATAGTCCAAACATTCGCGATTGCCTCCAAAGACCTGCGGTCGGAACTGCGGACCCGCTATGCAGTCAATGCACTTTTGATGTTCGTGGTTACATCGGTGGCTACGATTCTTTTCGCATTGCGGGAAGACAGAGTCAGCACGGATGTCCTGTCCGGTATGTATTGGGTCGTCGTCTTTTTCTCCGGCACGGCGGGACTGTCCAGAATATTTGTCGGTGAAGAAGAACGGGGAACGGCATTGACGCTTCGGCTGATCGCTTCTTCATCTGCCGTGTATTTCGGCAAACTTCTCTTCAATTGTCTGCAAACAATACTCTTAGTTCTTGCGGCAACTGTTCTCTATCTCATTGCATTTCCGGAATTTGTCATTCGTTCGGCGGCGCTCTTTGCAGCAACCGTTTTTTTAGGAAGCCTGGGGTTTGCCGCCGCCGCAACGATTATTGCGGCTATCGTCGCAAAAGCGCAGGCAAAAGGAACTTTGTATACGGTGCTGTCGTTCCCAATTTTAGCCCCGCTGCTCCTGACAGTGATTCAAACGACCGCAATGGCGCTCGACGGAGCGGAGTTCTCGGCTGCTCTCGGTCAGTTTCAAATTTTATTCGGATATATATGTGCGGTCGTGGGTCTTTCCTTTATTCTGTTCGATTATATCTGGAAGGATTAGCGTGAAAATTGTCAAACTTCTATCGATTGTTCTGATTTCTTTTGTTCTCTGTGCGGGAATTGCAGTACCTATGGTTCCGCAGCCGCACGGATTTTTTCAATTTCCTATTATTCCGGGACTTGAAAATAAAGCGCGCAATATTTTTTTTCATGTTCCCCTTGCGTGGACAGCGGTGCTGGCTTTCTTAGTTGCGCTGTGGCATGGATTCCGGTACCTCCGGACACAGGATATTATGCACGATCATCAATCGGTTGCCTCGGCCGGCCTCGGCCTGATGTTTTGCCTGCTGGCCACAATAACCGGTTCCATCTGGGCTAAATTTAATTGGGGATCGTTCTGGAATTGGGATCCGCGAGAAACGTCGATCTTTATTCTTCTTCTGATCTATGGCGCATATTTTGCGCTCCGTTCGGCTCTGGCTTCGGAAGAAATTCGCGCACGGCTTTCCGCCGTTTACAGTATGATTGCAGGAGTAACGGCTCCGTTTTTTGTCTTCGTTATGCCGCGCCTCTTTGCCGGATTGCATCCCGGCGCCCGCGGGGATGAAGCCGGTTCCACTCCGGTTGCACAGCTTCATATGACCGGTCCGATGCGCATCGTCTTTTTTTCCGGATTGCTTGGATTTTCCCTGCTCTTCTTTTGGCTCCTGAATCTCCGCGTGCGCGTTGCACGCTTGGAGGAACAGCATTCGATCAATCTTCAACCATGAATTATCAACGATGAGGCTGCTATGGAAGATTTTTTAAGTCAAAATCAGATGTATATCGTTCTTGTTATCACGATGATAACATGGGGGGGTATTGCATTCTATCTTTTCAAAATAGAAAGAAAGATCAAACACCTTGAAGAACAATTAAAGAAAGAAGAACGATGAAGTTAAAAATTATTATCGGAGGAGTTGTCGTTGTCGTTGGTATTGCACTTGCAGCAGTGAATTTTATGAACTCGACAGTCGAATACGGAACATTCATGCGGGCAAAGGAGACCGGGAAACGGATGCAAGTAAAGGGAGAATGGGTGAAGGAAAAGGGATTCTCGTTCGATATGCAAAATGTGAGATGTACCTTTTATATGAAAGACGATAACGGAGATGTGGAGCGCGTTATGCTCGACGGCGCGAAACCGAACAACTTCGATATTGCTCCGAGCATCGTTGCAAAGGGCATGTATATGGAAGATCATTTCCACGCCACGGAAATATTAACCAAGTGCCCGTCAAAATATCAAGATACGCCAGTGAAGCAGTCAATTACAATGTAACGGCATTGTAAAACCACCGGGGAATAATGCTTCGTCTCGAATTGTGCATTTTCATAATCAATTCGAAATAAGCTGCCAGGCTGCATTATTTGCCGGGATGTTCTATCCTTGAATGATCGTAAAATCGAAAGGGTTTTGAATTCCCAAAGAAAAAGGGGAAATAAACGGCTCGCCGTATTTGACGCCTATCTTAGATCCGAAGTACCTGCAGCGGGTTGCGATGACTTCTAAGAAATCCGGACGTGTAAGTTTCGTCTCCGGTTCCTTGCTTTGCGGGTTGTGAAATTGCGAGGTATGCGCGCGGACGGATTCCATCTTGGTTTCAAACGTATCGGTTATGTCCACGATGAAGCTCGGTTCGAATTCGTGCCATTGAATGAATTCAAAATAATGATGCGGACGGTGCCGCTTTTGTTCCGTGCCGGCGAGAGTGGTTTTTAATTTTGCCAGTCCGCTGTAATACCAGGCTTCTTTGCAGATCTCATGCGTGTGAACATGATCCGGATGCCGTTCGATGGAATAGGGTATGAGCAATATGGAAGGCCTGAATTCCCTGATAAGTGAAACGACCTTTAGAAGATTCTTCCGGCTCAATTCGATGTTCCCGTCCGGTATGCTCAAATTACGCCGATCGACAACGCCGAGAATCTCCGCTGCTTTGGCCGCTTCTTCTGCACGGATCTCCTTTGTGCCGCGTGTTCCGAGTTCGCCCCGTGTAAGGTCGCAAAGGGCTACTTTAGAACCTTGCTGCACGAGTTTCGCGATTGTGCCTCCGCATGCCAGCTCCAGATCGTCCGGATGCGCTCCGATTGCCAAAACATCTGCCTGCATACATTCTCCGCATTTGTATAAAAGTAATATACTCAAGGGGAGGACGAAAGACAAGATGAGAATATGGGATTCTTAGGTACATTGAAAAAATACACATTTCTCTTTCCGGTTGCTTGTGGGTTGAACATTCGGTACTTTTATTCTCTATGATTCAACAAAAGAATATTCTCTCCGTGACCGAAGTAACGCGGCACATTAAGACATCGCTGGAAACAGCATTTGTCCGCATCTGGGTGCAGGGAGAGCTTTCCAATTTTAAACAGCATACTTCCGGCCATCTCTATTTTTCCCTCAAAGATGAAGGAGCACAGCTTTCCGGTGTGATGTGGAGGAGCCGTGTCCCGTCTCTCGGATTTGCTCCTGAAGACGGCATGAAGGT
>PMML01000020.1:0-1467 GCA_003162695.1 Ignavibacteriota bacterium
TGCCCCCATACAACGATACCGCCTGAGAGGCATTCACCGTTGTTACAATAGTTTGAATTTATAAATTGCTGTGATGATATGCAAGCGGCCATAAGAGGCATTTTTTCCAAAACTAAAAAATTATAGAAATCAATTCGCCCTATAGAACCAAATAAAATATCAGAATAAAATTTTTAGAAAACCTGTTTCGCGACCTGCTTTGGATCCCCACTATGTCCAGTAGAAGCTACTCGATGGATCTCCTGTAAGGCTTAAAATGTTGAGGCTCATTTGGGTCCCATTTGGCTAAAGAAAAGCGCACCCACCTACGCTCTTCTATACCGTTAAAGGTATGCAACGGCTTTATTTTGGAGAGATTGTCGGATAACGGGGATGCGTGATTGGCTGATAGAAGTTCGTGCTGATATTTCTTTCATGTTGTAGCCGGCAGACAGATCATGCAGGACGGTNNTGGTCTTCACCAACAGGCTTATCGATGTAGACCCGGTCATGATGCCATGCGTCCATTGTGCGTTTGCCAACTTCCTTTGTAGGAAATGCACTACGTTTGTTTAACTCTTTGGATCGAAAATGCATCATAGACTTCATGAGGCCTAACGATCTTCGATCACCAAGTTTTAGGCCCGCCTGACATGCCATTGTAACCAATTCTGATCGCTGAAGTTTATCCTTTGTAAACTGTTCCGAATAATTCCATAGTTCTAAATACTCGTGTTCGGACATAATTCCTCCTTTCTCTATTCTTATGCCATAGAAAACGGTATAAGATTGAAGAAGTCTGGCTTGACAGTGCTACAGATTTGCCGTATTATTTCTGCATACTACAATATGAGATCACAAATAATTATAGCTTTGCTCCTTGTGGGATTCGGATGTCGTAATGGCAATCCGATTGCATCAAATATTCAACCTATTACTTTGACCGAAGAGTACGCCACTTGCACGGAAGTGTGGCTGAAGANNGACATTAGATTCGACGTCCAATGAAATAAACTGGTATGCAGATACGCTCGGTACGCAAGGATTGGTGCGAGATGTTTGGGTGTTTAATAAAAATAATGTTTGGGCAGTTGGCGAAATGTATTTGAATGATTCGACTGGAAAAACAGATAAGAACAATCTATATAACTTGGCTATATGGGATGGCTTGAAATGGACGTTGAAAAAGGTTGGCTATGTTTATCAAAATCAGACTTATTGGTCAGCATTTTATTCTATCTATTCTTTCGATACAAATGATGTTTGGGCATGCAGTAATCAGCCCATGCATTGGAATGGTAGTTCGTGGCAAACATATGATATCTCTTCAAGCATTTATTCCGGAGGATATATAAATAAAGTTTGGGGTACATCAAGCTCAAATCTTTATATTGTTGGAAGTAACGGCTCGATTGCTCATTACAACGGCAGTAGTTGGCAAAAGGTGGAAAGCGGCACTACCGTAGATCTCAATGATATCTTTGGTTT
>PMML01000020.1:1567-17002 GCA_003162695.1 Ignavibacteriota bacterium
ATTACAATGGATCGACATGGAAATTGTATACCGATGTCCAAGCTCTGATTACAACAAACGCATGGTGGCTTTCTGTAAAACCGACCAACGATTTCGTTGCGGTCGGGGGCGGGTATTATATGGGATATAATTTTGCCCCTATTGTATTACGCGGGTATCGTTGATTGGGTAAAAGCGGGTATTGCATAGTAGTATCATTTCACATTATGAAATCACGAATATTTATAGCTTTGCTTCTTATTGGATTCGGCTGTCAACATAATCCGATTTCCATTAACATTAAACCACCGACTTTAACCGTAGAGGATGTAAACTGTACTGAAGTCTGGTTGAAGATATCCAGCTCATGTGCAAATTATGATGTTATTACGCTCAAAAGGGACACAACGATCCTTGATACGCTTCATTTGGCGACGGCCGATACGACAATACTTGATGCAAATCTTCGACCATCGCATACATATACCTATACGCTCGCTACTGTAGGTGCAACAAATATTACAACGCAGGCACGGACAATGGATACGACGAGCCATGCCTTTACATGGCAAAGCTTTACGTTAGGTGATGGAGGAGACAGTTATGTATTGCATGACGTAGCAATAATAAACGATACGCTTGCATATGCGGCAGGAGATATTTATATGGGCGGCACAATGTATAATCTTGCAAGATGGAATGGACAAACATGGGAACTTCAAAGAATACCATACAACTATCAAGGTCAACCCTTCTATAATTCTATCCAATGCATTTATACTTTTGGCCCAAATGATATATGGATCGCGGGTAATGGCATTCAACATTGGGACGGATTAAAATTCAATGAAATCAATCTTCCTATATCAATTTGGGGACAAAATCAAATCAATAAGATATGGGGCATAAGTAGTTCTGATCTTTATATAGTTGGTAACAGTGGCTCAATTGCTCACTACAACGGTGCAAATTGGACACAAATATCCAATGGAGCGATTTCAGTTGATATCAATGATATGTGGGGAATGGAAAATATTTCTAATAATCAAACAACAATCCTTTGCACGAGTTCAACAATATATTATGGCGGTGTGGAAAATGTTTTGTCACTCTCTGGGACTACGGCCGTAACAACAAATACGAATGGTTTACCATGGAGCATTCGCGGAATATACTTTGACAGTAGATGCTATTATATCGTTGGAGATGGAATTTTCTATAAGCATTCATTACAGGATGCATCATGGCAAAATTTAGTCCAAGGCGTGACAACCAATTATGTTGAATCAATTAGAGGCAATGCCTCCAATGATATTATTGCAGCAGGTGATCATGGGACCATCTTACATTTTAATGGTATCTCATGGCATAATTATACGCAGCAATTAAACACTCCTGCTGCTATTTTTTATGCCTCTGATATCAAAGGGAATATTGCTATAACTGTTGGCACGCTTGGAGACGGATCTGCAATCGTTATGGTTGGTAAACGAAATTAGGATGTTAGTTGGTGCAGAGGCTCGGGAACGACTAATACCGTGTTGGCGTAGGCTGACTATTTTGGGAAGAATTATATTGTTGACAAACAATAAAAGTCTTTGTAGTTTGCAATCCCAAGCCTGCTATTCTTACCCATAGTAGGCTAAATCCCCCGAGCCCACGGTTCCACAGCCGTGGGTTTTTTATAATTCGACACACATTCATGAGTTCACGATGGAACTCCACAACTGGGGATCGTTTTTTAATATATTTTTCCGGTCAGATCATAAGGGTGGGAAGGAGACACCCTGCGCTTTCAGCTTTTCCTAAGTTTCTCTGCAAAGACTTTCATAAAGATCCCGTTCGTCAATTTCATAAAACCTTTGATCCAGCCCTTGAGCTATAGATCTTCGACCTCCTTCAAGTGCATCAACGACCATTTCTGTAAATCGGTATGGTTGAAATGCGATAAGGAATTCCCTGGCTAGTTCTTCAGGATGATGTGCAGCTATCAATTCCAAATGTTTAATGGCCATACAGTAGGTAAGCATAAGCAAATCTGAAATGACCCCCTGTAATTCACGTGTGCGTTCTGCGGATATTTTATTGCGTCTTGATTTAGTTTCCATTTATTATTATAGGATTTTCCCGTGTTAAGTACAAGAGGGATCTCTCGGTATGAGTCTGGGTGATAGTTTTCGGGTCTATTCAGACATGATGTATATTCGGTGGGAAGCTCGCCTTTGCCATTTTGCCAATTACCCTATAGAGTGTGCAGCGGACTAGGCGGGCATTGCTAAAATATAACTCGGGACGTTTTTCGGATTTATTCCGGGTAGGGGTGGGGTGGGGTCGAAACCACACATCTCAAACTATACGTCCCGGTGTGTGTATGCCTATGCCTGTAAACAATATGATATATAAACCACTCCTACCCACTCCACCCCTTGGGATTCTGATCCAAATTCATGGATAACGGGTAGGTGTGAAGAATTATTTTGACTCCTACCCTGCACCACCACTACACTTGATTAGTTCAGGGAAAATGAGATCTTTTCACTTCCGGTGTGTTCAGGCTTTATCGATAATGATTCTTCTAACGACAAACGGTTAATGGCATCTCTAAGATTGGCCGGTTGAAGATGTGCATAATACTTTTCTGTTGTAACTACAGACGCGTGCCCAAGAATTTTGCAAATATGGAAAATGCTCACTCCATCAAGAGCCATTAATGAAGCTGCTGAATGCCTAAGTGAATGGAAATGCAAACGTTTATCCAGATTCGCCTTTCGCACACTTCTCATTAATCTTCGATGCACTAGATCCTTTTCAATTTGCTTCCCTTGCAATGTAAATATAAGATCATCACGGTTCTCCGAATATTTTTTCCTGAGCAACTCAAACACTTGAGGATGCATCGGGATAGTTCTTCTCTTCCCCGTCTTGGTTCGATAATCAGCATCTGATTGAATCGTAATGGTTTGGTTAATCATATCTACGTTTTTCCATCTGAGGTTTAGAATCTCTGATTTTCTCATTCCTGTGAGTATAGCAAAAACAACTATCTCTCGGAACCAATCCTCAGTAATCGCTTCAAGGAGCTTTTGAATGTCCGATTTATTAAAATAGACTGGCACCATTTCTGGAATTTTAGGCATCATATCTGAAGTAAATGGATTTCGGTCGATATACTCCCACTTCACTGCTTTGTTCATTGCAGCTTTTAATGAGCGCATCTGTATCTGGAGAAACACTACCCCCACGCTTTGAGAACGAATCGTCTTGAATCTATCGAAGTGTCTTGATTTAATTTCATTGATGGGTAAATTTCCAATTATCCTTTGAAAATCTCGAATGGCGGCTTTGTATATCTCAACAGTTCCCGGAGCAAGATTGGCGTTTGCATATTCCAAATATTCTTTTGCGTAATCGGAAAACAACAACCGACTCCTCACCTTTGGAACAAACAGCTTTTTTATCTCAGCAAGCTGCCTGAATGCCTCAGCTTTTAAAGTGCATTTGGTGCTTCGGTATTCCTTCTTCCCATCAGTTTCGAGGACGATATAATAGATGCCGTTAGAACGGCGATAGAGGCGAACTTTTTGATTGTCCCTATACTGCCAACACAAATGATAAGTTGTTGACAGTTCTGTTGACACCTGACCGATTTGGAAACGACTGTTCCCCTAACTCATTATAAATCATGTGATCCCGGCGCGACTCGAACGCGCGACCCACAGCTTAGAAGGCTGTTGCTCTATCCACCTGAGCTACGGGACCATCACTTCTCTTTCCCCAATCTGCAGAATCTGAAGTATTCTTATTTCCAAGTGCTTCAATGAGTGCCCATCTGTCTTTATTTTAAGACGTCAATCGAAACGAGGCTTCCGGTCTTTTGATACTTGGCGCAGAATATATGTTTTTTTTGGAAGCCTGTTTTTTAAGTCACTTTTAAATATACAAAAACATGGAAGCGAAGGCAAGATGAAGGGATGGTACCAGTCCTTCAATAATCCATCTTATAGGAAGATGTTGAAGGAGACATTATTGAATTCCCTCATGCCGCGGCATTCCCGCCAGCCGCTCACGGCATCGCTGCCATCCGAATGAGTATCCGTGATCCTATTTGAGAAGAATGAGTTTTTTCATTTGTGTATTTGAACCCGCCTGCAAACGATAAAAATAAATTCCGCTTGACAACTTTGTTGCATTCCATCGACGTGAATATGTGCCGGCAGCCATTTCTTCTGAAACGATGGTTGCAACTTCTCTTCCCAGCACATCAAATACTTTCAGTGAAACGAACGATTGAGATGGAAGACTAAAGGCAATAGTCGTCGAAGGATTAAACGGATTCGGGTAATTCTGTAATAGCGTAAATGCTTGCGGGACGTTTTTACCTGCCATTCCTTTTACAGAAACAGTCACTCCACTTCCATTTAACTTTGTTGCGGTAAAGGTACCCTGTAATGTCGACGGCCATCCAGTTGTGGTAAATGCATTGACCCACGTGCCGTAGGACCTGCCATTGTGAACGATACCGGCCACAGTCAAAACGAACGGAGAAGTTTGATAGCCGACGCGTGCAGCCGGGTTCGTCGCAGTACCTTGAGCAGAAAATGTCATGACCGTGTCGATGAAGACCGCTGTTCCGCCGGAGAATGGGCATTCAACGGTCGCGCCATTATAATCATAATACCAAGTGCCGTTTGTGAGGAAACTTCCATCTGAATATTTATTAAATGTTTGTTGGCCATGATCAGCCGAGTCATTATCCATTATAGCTCCCCACTCTTCCGAAGCAATAATGGTCGGAGATGATGCGGCACCTGATATTTCTTTAATCGACATCTTTGTTTGAGCAAAGGAAAAATATGCAAAAGTGAATGGAATAAAAAGCAGTATCAATCGTTTCATTGTTTTTCTCCTTGAAGAATGAATATATTTAAATCAATTATGTGCAACGGCCTTAATTCTTCACCCCAATCGTTCCTCCGGTCAAGGATGATTGTCAAGAACCGTCGTTTGAATTTAAAGATATATATGGAACATTTCACTCATCCTCTACATGGCTGCTGTCTTACGGGATCAATCTCGCACTACGACAAACCAATAAGGTGCGCCTGAAAAATAAAAGAATTGAAAACTTTATTCGCAGGCGTTCCATCCAAAATCCTTCCGAATGAGTTTAAACGGCATGCATAGTTATGCTTTTAAAGGATTAAAGTCAAGAAATGATAGCAAGCATATGAGTTTATATTTGTATTTATTCAATGTTTTGCGTAGTATAATCCATATCCATTACTACAAGGAGGGAGTCATGACGCCGGGATCAGCGCTGCAAGGTAAGAAAGTTCTCATCATCGAGGACGATTATTCCTATAGAATCTTGCTGCAGTCGATTCTCAAAAAAACGGGAGCCTTGTGTACAATTTCCATTAACGCCGAATACGCGAGAACAAAACTCGCCGCAGAACAGTTCGATGTACTCGTCATCGATTATCTTCTTCCAGGCCATAATGCCCTGGAGATCATCAGATGGGTGCGGGAGCAAAACATTTTAACGCCGGCTGTGATTGTTACCGCCTATCCTTCCGATGATCTGTCGGAAAAATGCAAGCAAGAGAAAAAAGTCGCCTTAATCGCGAAATCAAGTATTACGCGTGAAAATTTTCCAGACTTGCTCACCGATGTTTTAGACGGTATGACGACCTAACAAATTCACATTTGAATCTTTCCGCTGCTGACTTCATATATCCTCATTCTCGATCTCTCCACTTCTCTTATTCCCGCTTTATCGTTCAAACAAAGAGAGCGATTATTATAACTCTATATCCAATAGAATATTTAAAGAAGATTATAAAAAACCCCGGCGCATTGGTGGAACGCCAGGGTTTTGGGAGGCTAACTATGCCATCGGGGAGATGGCTTACAAATTTACTATTTCAAAGAATATTTGTCAAGCCGAAAGCAGAATCCAAGGCAATAACTGAATTCCAAATCGCGAATTTCAAGCATTTCCATAGTATGAGGCTGCAAAGCTTCTGCGGCCATCCCGGATTTATCATCAAATATTTTCAGGATAGACAGAACGCAGGTGCAGAAAACCGCTAATTTTTCTTTTGTATCGCGCCAAATTGAGAACATTCATGAAATTATGCATTCTTTCCCATAAGCTGAGCCCGCCCGAATACAATCCGTCTTATGTTCTTCCCCCTAAACTATCAGCCATGCTTAACGTTCAGTTGTTCATCGCACGCATGGGCAACCATATCAGTCGTAATTTCTTTCATGCAGCGGAAATGTTTTTTCGGACAAGATTCCCGGCCGACATGCGAACACGGCCGGCATTTCAATTTTTTATTTTCGACAACAATACTGTTTTCGCCCTGCGGAAAAAAGCCCAACTCCTCTACCGTCGAGCCGAAAACAGCCACAAGTTTTCTTTTCATTGCGGAAGCGATATGCATCAACCCGGAGTCATTTGTGACCACACATCTGCATCGTTCTAAAGCAGCGGCCGTCTCTGGAATAGTAAACAAACCGGCAAAACTCTTTGCGGCGGTCTTCCCTCTTCCCCGATTTATCTCTTCACTGATAGTTCTGCACAGTTCGATATCTGCAGGCCCGCCAAAGAGAAGTACGATCCCGTTCCATTCCCGGGAAAGACGGATGCCGAGTTCAATGAACCGCTCCGGAAGCCATCGCTTTGTATAATGTTTGGCGGAAGGACAAAATCCTATATAAACAGTTTCCGGGTTGACTCCTATTTTTGTAGAGATCCTTTCGCGTACATCTTCGGGAATGAAAAGTTCCAATCCCTGCCCATCGTTGAGAATACCGAAGGATCTTCCGGTCTCAATATATCGATCCGCAGCAGACACTATACTGCCGTATATATTGATTCCGCATCGAACCAACAGCATACGGGGAACGATTCTTTTCTTGATGCTGTGAATCTCCTTTGCTCCCATCGATATACACAAGTACCGGCTTCTCAAACTTTTATGAAGGTCAAAGACGATATCGTAGTGTTCCTGCTGAAGACTGTCTTTCAATATGCGTAAACCCGGGAACCCGCTCTGTGTATCGTATGTCAGGACATGAGACAGAGCGGGATGAAATTGCAGGACTTCGAAAAATTCCCTGCGTAAGAGGAAATCGATTTGGGCATTAGGGAATCTCGTTCGCACCGCCCGGATAAAAGGGGTCGTCAGAACGATATCTCCGAGAGAACTCAAACGTATGATCAGAATCTTGTCAGGTTTCATCATTGGACTAAAATTACGCTGAAATTCATCCATCCGCAACAAATCGAGACGCTGTTTCCTTGAATATCTCTTAATTTTTGCGCATTTTTATATTTATTATTAAACAGCTCATTCCCCTGTATTGTGGTCTGAGCTTTTTGCATCTTCAACGAGCGATAGATGGAATGATTTTAATTTTTCCTTTAATAGAAATAAGCAAAAGCCGATGCGTCGAAATTGTGCATGGCGCACCGGGAACGGAACATACATATTCCGTCGATCCTGTGAATATGGCAATACTCTGGCGCGGTGAAAATGCAAAAACGATTCATATTATCGATAAAGACGGGGCAGCCGAAGGAAGAATTGTCAACGAAGATATTATCAAACAAATAGTCGAATCGGTCGATATTCCTGTTCAAGTATCCGGTGGATTGCGGACATATGACGAGATCCAGCGAGTTCTGAATCTCGGAGTCTACCGAATCATCCTCAGTACGGCAGCGATCGAAAACCCGGAGATTGTCGAGGCGTTCGTTAAAGAATTCGGAACGAGAAAAATAGCTATCAGTATCGTTACGGAGAACGGAAAGGTTGTGACACATGGCGGAAGCAATCGCACCGAGGTCGCGCCGATCGAATTGGCTCAGCGCATGGCAGAGATCGGCGTGTCACGCATCGTCTACGGTGAGCGGAAAAATGGTATCATAGGAACCGCGATATCTTTCGACACACTGACCGATCTCGCGAAAATAACCGGCATCCGCATAACCGCACGCGGCGGCGTATGGAACTATAAAGACTTGACACGCATGCAAGAACTTGAAAAATTCGGCGTCGACTCCATCATTATGAGCCGGCCCCTGTATGAAAATTGTTTTCCCTGTCAGTCTCTCTGGCGGTTGAACGAAAAAGAACTTACTGATCTCGGTCCTACACGAAGGATATAGACGGCTCTATGGTTATTACAGTCATCGGACATTTATGCAAAGATATTCTCCATCTTCCGCAGGGAGAGAATTCATCCCGCGCGGAAAGCTTTGGGGGAATTTTTTATTCGGTCGCGGCGCTGTCCTGCCTCATGGGAGAGAAAGACGTCGTACAGCCCGTGTTCGGTGTCGGGCAGACGGATTACGATGCACTGATCGAACGCCTTTCCCGCTATAAAAACGTCGACACAAAGGGCATTTTTAAATTTAAGGGCCCCACCAACAGCGTTCATCTTTTCTATCAAGCAGACAATCAATCCCGGATAGAATGTTCCAAAGATATATCGGTCCCGATCCCATTGAGCCGGATTAAATCATATCTCGACGTGGACGGGATTCTTATCAACATGATCTCCGGTTCCGACATTACTCTGGAAACACTGGATATGATCCGGATCGAGACGCGCGAGCAGCACGTGCCGATCCATTTCGATTTCCATTCCCTGACGCTCGGCATCGATCAGGAATTCAAACGCTTCCGCAGGCCTCTTACCGATTGGCGGCGATGGTGCTTTATGCTTCACTCGATTCAAATGAGCGAGGAAGAGGCGCTCGGATTATCAGCAGAACGATTCGATGAACCAACACTTATAAACCATTTGATGTCGCTGATGGTCGATACGCTTCTCATCACGCGCGGTCCCAGAGGGGTCACTGCCATCGTTCAGGATATACATAAAACATTGACACGACGCGATCTGGATGCCGTCCGGTTGGAGAATTTTAAAAACCCGACAGGCTGCGGCGATGTTTTCGGCGCATCGTTTTTATTTTTCTATTTGAAGAAAAAAAATTCATTTGCCGCAGCCGAATACGCCAACAAAGCTGCAGCGCTGAACACGACAATACAGTCTGCGGATGAACTCGACACGCTTGCAAATCAATTTAAAAATCTTAACGGAGACAAGAAGGGCGAAGCAATATGATCGTTATGAAATTCGGCGGTACGTCGGTCGAAGATGCGCGCGCCATGAACAATGTCATCGACATTATAAAACGAGAACAAGCACGGCAGCCGATCGTGGTGATCTCGGCAATAGCCGGCGCTACCAATACGCTGTTGAAAGCAGCCTCAATGTCGCTGGAAGGACAGCTCGATGAAGCACACGCGCGCTTGAACCGGCTTCTGGAACGGCACGTGACCATCGCCGAGAATCTCATCGACGACAGAGCTACCATTCAGCAGCTCATCATGAGCTTTAAGCGCAGGTTTGAAGAGTTGAAAAATCTCTGTCAGGGCATTGCGCTGCTGGGTGAGCATACAACGCGTTCCCTCGATGCTATTGCATCGGTCGGCGAACGGCTTTCTTCTTTGATCCTTGCCGAAGCGCTGGAGCAGCGCGGTATTCCGGTGGAACTTGTCGACGCGCGAAGCTTTATCATCACGAGCGATCAATTTACCGCTGCAACTCCTCTCCTCGAACATATTGAGGTCAAAATTAAGGAGATACTGCCGCCGATCGTTCAGTCCGGGAAAATTCCGGTAACGCAGGGATTTATCGGCTCCACATTGAAGGGAGTCACCAGCACGCTCGGCAGGGGCGGGTCGGATTATACCGCATCCATTATCGGATCCACACTCGGTGCGCAAGAGATTCAAATCTGGACGGACGTCGACGGCGTGCTGACAGCCGATCCGCGCATCGTTCCGCAAGCACAGACATTGGAAGTCATTTCATTCCGGGAAGCCTCTGAACTTGCATACTTCGGTGCAAAGGTTCTGCATCCGAGCACTATTCTCCCGGCCGTGGAAAAGAAGATTCCGGTCATCGTATTGAATTCCAAGAAACCGGACCGGGGCGGAACGCGAATTATAGCGAACCCGCCGCACAGCGCACTTTCGGTCAAGTCCATCGCATCGAAAAAGGGAATTACAGTCATCAACATCCAATCCTCTCGCATGCTTATGGCATACGGGTTTCTGGAGATGATTTTTTCTATTTTCAATAAATACAAAACACCGGTCGATCTTGTCAGCACTTCGGAAGTTGCGGTTTCCCTGACCATCGATAACCCGACGCATCTGGAACAAATCGTAATTGAACTTGAAACCGCTGCGGACGTTTCCGTGTTAACAGAGAAGGCAATCATCTGTGCCATCGGGGAGAGTCTTCGTTCCACCGGCGGCGTTGCAAACAGGATCTTTCGCGCACTCGGCGATATCAACGTTCTGATGATTTCGCAAGGCGCATCGGAAATCAACATGAGCCTTGTCATTGAGGAAGAAGATATCGACGAAGCGGTCAGACGGCTGCATGCGGAATTTTTTGAACGAAAATCGGCTTAAGGAAATCAAATAATGCATATAGGTCTTGTCGGCTACGGAAAAATGGGGAAAGAAATCGAGCGCATCGCACTTGAAAAAGGCTGGAGTGTGGCCGCAAAGACCGATATCACGCTCCCCCCCCCGTCTCCTGATGCCCGGCAAACAGTCGAAGTGGTTATACATTTTGCAGGCGCAAAAACCATTGCAGAGGATCTGCGCCCATGGGCCGAGGCAAAAAAGAATATCGTTGTCGGAACCACCGGCTGGAACGCTCACATGCCGGAGATCGAAGCACTTGTAAAAGAGAACGGCATCGGTTTGATCTATGCGGCAAATTTTTCTCTCGGCGTACACCTGTTTTACCGCATCATACGCACAGCCGGCGCTTTGTTCGACAGTATCCCCGATTACGATGTCTTTGTGCATGAAATCCATCATAAAGACAAAGCAGACAGTCCCAGCGGCACTGCGCTCAGCATTGCGGACATTCTTCTGCAGACCATCGGGAGAAAAAAAGAAATACTGACCGAAACCTCTCATGCGAAGATCAGACCGGAGCAGCTTCATGTCGGTTCATCGAGAGCCGGCGCTGTCGTCGGCACGCATACGGTCACTTTCGATTCCGCTGCGGACAGCATTGAGCTGAAACACACGGCAAAGAACCGTGCCGGTCTTGCAATCGGAGCTCTTCTGGCCGCGGAATGGATCAAAGGAAAACACGGTCTTTTTACTATCGACAACATGATGGAAGATATTTTTCAATAATTATCCGGAGTATCAATGCCCAGATGGAAAAAGTTTCAAGGCGCTGCAACTGCAATCGTAACGCCGTTTAAGAAAGACGAATCGGTCGATGAACAAGCGCTGCGCAGTCTCGTCGAGTTCCAGATCAAAGGAGGCATCGACGCACTCGTGCCGCTCGGGACGACCGGTGAAAACCCGACAATCACACGAGACGAACATCGAAGCATTCTCGATATCGTCATCGACCAGGCGCGCGGGCGCGTAAAAATCTTTGCAGGTGCGGGAAGCAACAGCACAAAAGAAGCGATTGAAAAATCACGGATCGCAAAAACCGCCGGCGCAGACGCTGCTCTCGTTGTCGGCCCGTATTACAATAAACCGACACAGGAAGGTTATTTCCGGCATTTTGCTGCCGTAGCCGAAGCCGTTGACATTCCCATCATCGTCTACAATGTTCCCGGCAGAACCGGAGGCAACATCGAAGCGGCAACGATGCTCAGGATGGCTGAAGAAATTCCTAATGTCGTTATGGACAAGGAAGCGTGCGGCAGTATGCCGCAGATCATGGAAATCGCCCGCAGCAAGCCGAAAGAATTTTCACTTCTCTCCGGCGACGACGCATACGCCCTTCCGCTCATCGCAGTCGGAGGAGACGGATGCATTTCTGTCGCTGCGAATGAAGCTCCAAAGCAGTTTTCGCAGCTTATTCACGCCTGCCTGAAAGGTAATTGGAAAAAAGCGCTCGAACTCCACAACACGCTTCTTCCCT
The DNA here is from genome assembly GCA_003162695.1 of Ignavibacteriota bacterium. Lineage (GTDB taxonomy): Bacteria > Bacteroidota > Ignavibacteria > UBA10030 > UBA10030 > Fen-1254. The sequence continues at coordinate 13,544 of PMML01000020.1, forward strand.
TGATGAATATCAATTTCATCGAATCCAATCCGATTCCCGTTAAAACCGCACTTGCGATGATGGGAATGATCGAGGAATCGTTCCGGCTTCCGATGTGCCCGGCTTCCGAAAAGAATCGTGAAAAAATCAAGTCCATTCTGGCCGATCTGAAGTTGATCGCATAAGGAGAGTATCATGCTTCGGGAGCAAATAGAATTATTTTATTCAAGCGATCTGCATTCCATCAACCGGCAGGAAGCGCTGCAGGCCTTCAATGAATTAAAATTTTTCCTGAACAATGGGGAAATCCGGTCTGCCGTTCCGTCGGAGAACGTCTGGGTGGTCAACGAGTGGGTGAAGAAAGGAATTTTGCTGGGCTTCCGTCTCGGTGAATTGACCGACGTCTCTCTCGACGACCGGTTTCATTTCTACGATAAGAACACGTACCCGCTTAAAAAATTCTCATTAGGGCACCAGGTCCGAATCGTGCCCGGGGGATCTTCCGTCCGCGACGGCAGTTACGTCGCCAAAGGTGTCGTTATTATGCCTCCCTCATACATCAATACGGGAGCGTATGTAGACGAAGGAACGATGATCGATTCCCACGCACTCGTCGGGTCGTGCGCGCAGATCGGCAAGCATATACATTTAAGTGCGGGGACACAGATCGGAGGCGTTCTCGAGCCTATCGGCGCGATGCCGGTAATCGTGGAAGACGATGTTTTTATAGGCGCCAACTGCGGAATTTTCGAAGGAACGACGATTAAAAAGCGGGCTGTCCTTGCATCGGGCGTTCTTTTGACGGCATCGACGCCTATCTACGATGTCGTACACAATGCCGTCTATCGCAGCACCAAAGAACGGCCATTGATTGTACCTGAGGGAGCGGTCGTTGTACCGGGAAGCCGGCGCATCGAAAACAATTTCGCACAAAGCAACGGTCTTTCCGTTTACACGCCGATCATTATTAAATATCGCGATGCCGGTACGGACGCAGCAACGGTACTGGAAGAGAGTCTTCGGTGAAGCGTATCCTTATCTGCGGCAGCAACGGTCTTCTCGGCCAGCGTCTTTCATCCATTCTGAGCGGTCAAACCCAATATGAAGTGCTGAACACTTCCATTGAGCGGTCTTTTGTTTTCGACGACCGGATGTTCGACTACACGCAGCTCGATATCACAAACCGGAGCGATGTTAAAAGTCTCGTTTCGAGTTTTCAACCGGATGTGATACTTAACGCAGCGGCGGCGACAAATGTCGATTGGTGCGAGTCCAATCATGAAGCTGCATGGAAAATCAACGTGACGGCCGTCGAAAATCTTGTCGAAGCGGCGCGCAAGGTGCATGCTCAATTGATACATGTTTCCACGGATTACATTTTCGACGGGAAAAGCGGACCGTACGATGAAACAGCCTCTCCGAATCCGATCGGTTATTACGGCAAGACAAAATTAGCAAGCGAGAACGCCGTCCGTACGGCCGATATTTCTTATGCCATCGTTCGTACGCTGGTTCTCTACGGCTGCGGCATAGGAGTCAAATCGAACTTTGCGCTCTGGCTTATTCAAAGTCTTCGCGAAGGAAAACATATTCGCGTTGTCGAAGATCAAGTCGGGAACCCGACCTATGTAGGCGATCTGGCTGCTGCAATAATAAGGATCTTTGAACTCAGCCGGCAGGGAATCTATCATGTTGCCGGCTCCGAGAACATCAGCCGGTACGACTTCGCACTCCGAGCCGCCCAGGTATTCAACCTGGATGCATCGCTCATCGAACGCGTCAAAACCAGCGATCTTAACCAGACAGCGGCGCGCCCGATGCAAAGCGGATTTATTTTAAACAAAGCGGAGAAAGAATTGGATATCCGATTCCATAATGCGACGGAAGGGCTTTTGATGCTGAAGCAAGAGCTTGAAGAACATAAAAATTAAACGGTGAAAAGGAACATCAATGCTGGATTTACGATTCATTCGAGATCATGTTGAAGAAGTTCGTGCAGGCGCCGAAGCCAAAGGAATGACGGTCGATCTGAAAAAGATCATCGAGTTCGACGATAGGCGGCGGGCGCTGATTCTGGAAGGAGATACGCTCAAAGCAAAGCGCAACCAGATCTCCGCACAGGTTGGAAAAATCAAGCGCGAAGGCGGAGATGCTTCCGCCGTTATTGCAGAGATGGACTCCGTGAAAAAACGCCTCCAGGAAATCGATCCGGAAACGCGCGAAGTCGAGACCGCGCTGAACGATCTTCTTTTAACCGTCCCGAATATTCCGCATGCATCGGTCCCCTTCGGCAAAAGCCCGGCTGAGAATAAAGAAGTTTTTAGATGGGGCGAAATTCCGACGCTGGATTTTCCTCTGAAACCGCACTGGGAACTGACCGACAAGCTGGGCATCATCGATTTCAACAGAGGTTCAAAAGTCTCCGGAGCAGGATTTCCGTTTTATATCGGCAAAGGTGCGGCGCTCGAACGCGCGCTTATCAATTTTTTTCTGGACCAAGCGGTCGAACGCGGTTACACGGAACTTGCATCTCCGATCGTCGTCAATGAAGACAGCGTGCGCGGTACGGGTCAAATTCCCGATAAAGAAGACCTGATGTATATCGTGGAACGCGACAAGTTTTACATGATTCCCACTGCCGAGGTTCCGGTTACCAATTTCCACCGGGATGAAATTATTCCGGAAGAGCATTTACCGGTCCGTTATGCCGCCTATACGCCCTGCTTTCGACGGGAAGCGGGCTCGTACGGTAAAGATGTCCGCGGGCTCAACAGGCTTCACCAGTTCGACAAAGTGGAACTTGTAAAATTCGTTCACCCTTCTGCTTCGTATGAGGAACTTGAATCGCTCCGTGAGGATGCGGAACATCTGTTGCAGCTTCTCCGAATTCCGTATCACCGGCTGCTCATGTGCGCAGGCGATATGGGATTTACACAGGCGAAAAAATACGATCTTGAAGTATGGGCGCCGGGGCAGAAGAAATGGCTTGAGGTTTCGTCATGCAGTAATTTTGAGTCGTTCCAGGCAAGGAGAATGAATATCCGGTTCCGCCCGAGAACCGGCGGCAAGCTGGAAATTCTTCATACGCTCAACGGTTCCGGCCTCGCTCTCCCGCGCATCGTCGCAGCCATAATCGAGCAGTATCAAACACCGGAAGGAAAAATTATAATTCCGAAAGTTTTGCATCCGTACACAAAGTTCGAAGTGATAGGATCATTGTAATTATTCAGCGTATTTGGAATAAATGCTTTTTTGCTCAGTTTTAAATCCCCCGCGACCCCTTTTGTCAAAGGGGGGAAGGTTGACGATTGGTGAGGGGTAAGTCAATGCATGATTATTTTTCATGTGTTGCAACGTTCCCCCCTTAATTATCTAAGGGGGGTGTCCGCAGGACAGGGGGTTTATCGTTGAAGCTCGGGCTCTAAGAACCCCCCTAATCCCCCCTTTGCAAAAGGGGGAGGGTCTTCCTTAAAGAGGGGG
>PMML01000095.1 GCA_003162695.1 Ignavibacteriota bacterium
TCATACGTCAATCCTTTGATTAAAAGGACACTCCCGAGCCGGTACAGCATTTTCAGATACTGCTCATCGAGCGTCGGCGCAACACCGACTACAATTTCGCATTCTGCCTTTGCTGCAATCAACCGAGCTGCATCGAGCATGGCCGGAAAAATATTTTCAATTTCCTGTTTCCGGCTGCCGGGAAGAAGTGCAACGATTTTTTTCCGCTCATCGAGACCGAATTTTTTGCAGAATTCTTTCCGGCTGAGACTCGAAGTTATAACCTCCAGCAGCGGATGTCCGACAAATTCCACCGGCACATGTTCTTCCCGGTAAAATTTTTCTTCGAACGGGAATATGACCAGCATCAAATCGACGAATTGCCGTATCGTTTTCACTCTCGATTTGTGCCATGCCCAAATCTGCGGACTTATATAATAAACGATCTTCACGTTATATCGTTTCGCAATGCGTGCAAACCGAAGATTAAATCCCGGATAATCAATAAGCACGAGAACATCCGGACGTTTGAATTTGACTACCTGTTCGAGCGTTCGTTCCATGGTTTTTATAAACGGCAGATGCTGCAGAACTTCAAAAAAGCCCATAAAGCCGAGATCTCGAATATGATAGATGATCTCCATGCCTGCGTTCTGCATTTTATCTCCGCCCACGCCGTACACATCGATGCCCGGCTGCAGGCGTTTAAGTTCCCGCACAACTCCGGAGCCGTGCAAATCGCCGGAAGCTTCTCCCGCTATGATCATCACACGCTGCATAGATTTATTGTTTAAGCCAAAGAACAATGACAATTGCCAGCACGACCGCCAGAGCTTGAAATGTACGACGTTCCGATTTCGCCGCTTCAATCCAATTCGGCTTCTGATGTTCCTGAGCCGCATTCTTGTACGGCTCAACACGCGGTATGAAACGCGGAACATTTTTGGCATACTCCGCATAGGAAACACCGAAGGCAGCCGTTAAAAATTCTTCTTCCAGAGACACGATCTGACTGTATTGAAATACAAACCATACAAAAGCTGCGCACACCAGCCATGGAGAGGCTGCATTGGCCATCATTCCGATACCTGTATATGTGAGGAGGTTGCCGACATACAGCGGATTGCGGACATAGGCAAACGGCCCTGCAACGATCACNNACAACAACGATGACTCCGGAAAACATCGTTAAGAGAGTCGGATGTCCAAGAACGATCATAACCAGCAGAAACGGTATCGGTGTATAACTTCGCATTGTAAATAATTTTTGCCGAAACTCTTTCATAGGTTATCCCTGTATATACACTTCGCGCCGGGCCATAGATGCTTCCTGCCGCTGCCGGATTCGTTTGCGCTGAAGGATTTCTTCCATCTTTTTTTGCACATCGCCAAAATGATTGAACTCATAATACGTAATGTTCTGCTGCTGGCAATGTTTGATCAATTGCCGCCGAGCGAATACAAAATCNNGCCGAACACTCCGCATCGGTATGCGGAAAGGAAACTGCAAGCTTCGGTATTCCGTTCTCGTTTATGAATTCCGCGTGATTCGCAAAAAAAGGCACACGCTGTAATCCTGCTTTTGAAAGAACTCGCGCTACATATGCATCAAGCCCGTCGCTGAGAACCGAAACCGCCGCGCCTTGACCTTCGGCAAATCGTACGAATTCCGCAAAGTGCGGATCCGCAGAAAAATGATCGACGTATGCTTCAAATTGAGCAAGGCTCACAGAAGGCACCGCATCGCATACACGCTGCAGCCATTGCTGCGAGTCGATTCCCCCCCGAAGCAATGCATCCACGAGGCCCTGAACAGTATCGCCTGCGAATGCACGAAAAAATTCTTCACCGATATCTTGAGGACACACAGTGCCGTCAAAATCGCAAAATACTCGTACCATACTGTTTAATTTTTTCCAACGGTCTCGTTAAAGCGGACCGAAACCAATTTTGAAATTCCTTCTTCTTCCATCGTCACGCCGTACATAGCGTTGGCAGATTCCATCGTACGTTTGTTATGCGTAACGATGATGAACTGGGTGTTGTCTGAAAATTTTCTAATGATGCGGGTAAACCGGTCGATATTCGTATCATCAAGCGGCGCATCAACTTCGTCCAGAATACAGAATGGACTCGGCTTGACCAAATAGATCGCAAAAAGCAGGGCGATCGCTGTGAGTGTTTTTTCACCTCCGGAAAGAAGGTCGATCGATGTGGGACGCTTGCCTCTCGGTTTTGCAATAATCTCAATTTTTGCCTCCAGCGGATCGGCGTCTTCTTCCAGTCTCAAATCGCATTCATCCCCTTCATCGAACAATCCTTTGAATGTCGTAATGAAATTATCGCGGATCTGATCGTAGATACTCATGAACTGTGCTTGCGCTGTCGTGTTGATTTCTTCGATCGTACTGAGCAGGGTTTTTTCCGACTGCTCAAGGTCGTCAAGCTGTGCAGACATAAAATCAAGCCGTTCCTTTTCGCTCTTATATTCATCAAATGCGGCAAAATTTACGGCACCGAGCGCCTGGACTTTATTTTTCAGGTCCTGCTGGCGTTCCCGTTCCGTATTTATATCATAGCCGTCCTGAGGATTGTACTGGAGCACTTCGAGTATGAAATGAAAATCTTCCTTTGCGCGGGATTTGAGATTTTCCGCTTTCATCGTCAATTCTTGTATTTTCATTTCAAGATCATATGCCGCCTTGAGCGAACCTTCCTGCTGCAGACGCTCGTCTTTTAGTTTCAATTCTATAGCGTGCATATGCGATCGTTTTGAAGAATATTCCTGATCGACCGATTTTTTCCGGCCCAGAATATCGTCGTATTCCCGGTGCAATTCCGAAAGTGCGGAGTCCATTTCCTGAACCTGCGTCGTCGAAGAGGTAATATCTCCCCTGGCTAGTTCGATATCGGAGGTTCGCTGCTCCGATGTTGCCGCAATCGACTGCAGCGTCGTCTCAGCATGCTCAATCGCCTGCAGCGTGCTCCGTTCTTCATTTTTCAAATTCACAACAGCAAGGTTTGCATCATTCGCCATCCTGGAAAATTCATTCCAGAGGGATTCCATAGCTTCAACTTCGCTCGCAAAAGCCCCGACACGCTGTTCAGAGGCAGACTGCCGCAGTTCCGAATCTGCAATCGAAGCGCTGAGTATATGCAATTCCGCTTCGAGCGATTCGACTTCCCTGGTCAATCGGAGCGATTCTGCAAAGTTGCGTTCTATATTTTCCTGCGCCCGTTTCTTTTCGAATTCGATCTGCGCAATTCGTATCTCAACGGCCGTTTTCTGCTGTTCTATCAATCGTGCTTCATCGGTCAGCTTTTTAAGATCGAGGTTTTCCAATTCCGCTATTTTCTTCTGCAGTTCGTTTTCGATGCGTTCCTGCTGTTCACGAAGCTGATGAACCGTCAAGCTCAATTCATTCAGCTGGGAGCGTTTACTGATATGCCCTCCTTCGTCCTGCCGTACGCTGCCGCCCCGGACTACACCGTTGCCGGTAACAATTTCCCCGTCAAGCGTCACGCACCGGATGCCCGGATCTTCGTTTACGACAGTCAAAGCCGCTGCAACATCGTTGACAAGAAGCGTCTCGTCCAAAATAAATCCGAACAGGCGCTGGAGCACCGGTTCATACTCTACGACTTGTTCCGCCCAGTCAATGACGCCGGGAAGTTCTATCTTTTGCCTGCGGCTTATTCTTTCCGGAAGCCGGTTCAGACAAATAAAGGTGGCCTTTCCTTTATTATTGTGCTTGAGAAAATCCATCGCAGTATATGCTTCTTCAACGTTTTCCACGACAATATATCCCGACGTCTCTCCCAGTGCTGTTTCAACTGCAACACGATAGACGGGCTGCGTAGTCATCGCTTCGCCCACCGTATTCTGAAATTTAGAACTCCATTCCCCGTTTGTAATAAGAAATTTCGCTCCTTCGGAATATCCGTCGAAGCTTTCTACAAGACCTTTAAGAAA
>PMML01000065.1 GCA_003162695.1 Ignavibacteriota bacterium
GTGCTTGGCCAAGTGAACGATGCCAACAACTGCATCGACGATTACCTTAATAAAACCGTATCGCTCATCACGAAATAACATTCTCAAGCTTCCACATTTATTCGTTGGAAAGGCACGCTCTTTCTAATTTATTGCGAATTTAACTTTTACACTCCTTCTAATCGTTACCTTCCCAGACATATCACCTGCTCGGGAATCTTGTTTTTGTTCAATTGTATTTGAATAAATGGAGCCGGCTTGCCAATAGTTGTTTTCCTCAATTTCCAAAACATCTTTCAACTTTACTCCTAATACATGAACCATATATTTTGCTTTTTCTTTTGCTGCCAGCAAAGCCTTTTCAAACGCTATTTTTTGTTGAAGTTCATAGTCGGAAATATTATAAGTCGATTCCTTAATTTCATATTGATTACTTGATGATAACTCATTTGTCAATTCATAATATTTCGATAAATCCTTAAGCAAGAAAATAACATTTACTTCCGTATAAAAACCCCTTTGTTTTCTCTCCCCTTTATTAAACTCATAATTCTTTCCAAGCGTCATTGGTAACACGTTTATATCATTAGAGTTGATTCCTATTTTATTTAATTTCCTCAATAATTCGTTTCTGCAGCTATCATTAGCGTTTTTACTTGCTTCAACAGCCGCAGCAACTATTTTTATTTGAATAGTATATTTAATTTGATCTGCTGGAAGTATGAGCTCAGATGTTCCATTCACAGTTATATATTTGTGAATTTCCTGGGCATTTGTTGAAGCAAAAGAACAAATAAATAGACCCAAAAAGAAATATTTCATCGAAGCCTCTTTTTACATTATTATGGAATACATGTTACAAACTACATTCCACTTTTTATCATACAGGCACGCCAATAATCATATAAATCCTTTAACATTTACATGAATGATGATATTAGGAAACCTACTCGGATATGTGCCCCCATACAACGATACCGCCGTGAGAGGCATTCACCGTTGTTACAATGATTCAAATTTATGTCAATCTATAGCGAAATGCAAGCGCCCATAAGGGACATATTTTCCCCAAAAATTTAAAAACCAGAAATCGAATTCCCATATAGAACCAAATAATTTTTCAGAATAAAAATTCAAAAAACCTTTTTCTCGACCTGTTTTGGATCCCCCCACATACCCAGTAGAAGCATTTCCTCAGGTTGCTTAGGGAATCACTGGAAGAGGCTCATTCTTAAAATCGTAACCGTAAATAAAATGCCCGTCAAATCATCTTGATTCTAATGGGAATTACGATATTACGATTTTGTCTGGCCCTAAAACGGCAAGAGTATTCGGTCTTTGAGGAAGCACCTACATTTAGATTCTATACAGTTCCACAGCGAATGTCAACAGGGGTCAACATCGATGTGTAATTATTTTTGGCGAATAATCCCGGATCGCATCAGATCCTTTTTCTATTCAAACAATGCTGCGACATTCTTTAATTCTTCACCAATAGAAATGCCTTGAGGACAATGCGTTTCGCATTCGCCGCATTCTATACAATTCGATGCTCTTTGGTCTGGTTTGACCCAATTATACATATCTGTTTTCCCAAACATAAAATAATCATTATAACAATCGAAGTTTTTTGGGATATTAACACTTTGGGGACATGGCATACAATATTCACAAGCGGTGCAATTTACTTTTATCTTCTTCGTAAAAATACCTTTGGCTTTTTCAATCAATTCCAATTCCTTTTCAGTCAACGAGTTTACTTCAGCCTCACTTGCTATGGCTAAGTTTTCTAAAACTTGATCCATTTCATTCATACCACTTAGGACGACTGATACTTCAGGATGATTCAAAACCCATCTCAAGCCCCATTCTGCAGGTGTTCTTTTTACTCCGGACTGTTCATAAATGTCTTTTATATCATCCGGAACATGGGCTAACTTACCGCCTCTCAGGGGCTCCATGATCGTAACACCTAAATCCTTATTAGCTGCATACAGTAAGCCTTCTGTTCCCGCCTGGTAGTTTTCATCTAAATAATTGTATTGGATTTGACAAAATGACCAATCATAGTAAACCACGATCTCTTTGAACAAATCAAGTTTATCATGGAATGAGAATCCTGCATGTTTAATCCTTCCATCGCGTAGGGCTTGATGCAAAAAGTCATCGACACCGGCTTCTTTTAATCTAGGCCAGGTCGTTCTATCAACGGCATGCACTAAATAATAATCGACGCTGGTAGTGTTGAGCCGCTGCAATTGCTCATCTAAATATCTATCCATATCCACTTTTGTTTTTATTAGCCAGCTTGGGAGCTTGGTCGCGATCTTTACTTTATCTCTATAGCCGTCCTGTAATGCTTTGGCTACGAATGGTTCACTCGCACCACCATAGGCCATGCCATGACCATGATATGGATATGCAGTATCGATATAGTTCACACCCTTATCGATTGCATAACGAACTAATCGTAGAGCTTTATCTTCATCAATGTTTGACGGATCTCCTTTGCCACGAAGAGGCAATCTCATGCAACCGAATCCGAGCGTAGAAACCATCTCATTAGTTTTTCCAAATCTTCTATACAGCATGAATATATCCTCTAATGTTTAATCAGATCGATACGAAACAAAGACATTATAAATATGCACAAAGTAGACAGACTTATTTTAGTAATAATACAAATATTTGTTTATAGATAACATTAGAAACGTTGTTTAGCTATCTCTTTAAATCGATTATATTACGAATTGCTTTGGGCACTATCACTTTCATGGAACAGACTTGCTTCGATGTTATGTAATCCCATATTTATTTCATCATGTAATTGTTGTGGCATTAAATGTGAATATATTTCCGTAGTCTTGCTGGTTGTATGTCCAAGTAGTTTTTGAACGGCATATAATGATACACCAGACATTACAAGAGCGGATGCGAAAGAATGCCTCAGAGAATGAAAATGCAGTTTATCATTAAGTCCGGCTTTTTGGACATACTTCTTGAAGGTATGTGAAACCCATATTTCTCGTAATTGTTTACCAGAACGGTTATGAAAAACCGTCTCACATTCAAATCGAATATTATCTTCCCTATCCCGAAGCAATCTACACAGCGCGTCACTCATCGGAACGACACGGTTTTTTCTTGTCTTTGTCGTAAAGGTGCTGGTATTCTTCACGTAGATCACTTTTGATATAAAATCAACATCATTCCATCGGAGAGCAGTCAACTCTGACAATCGTAATCCGGATAACAATCCAGTAACGCATAAATCACGAAAATCCTTATCCCCTACAGCTGTAAGAAATATTCGGAAATCACTTTCTGTAAGGAATATTGGCGCCAACTCCCGTCTTTTTGGCTTTGGCACCTTCCGGAATGGATTTGTTTCGAGGTAATTCCATTGAACTGCCTTTTCAAATGCCGCCGCTAATGATCCATAGTATTTACGTGCTGTCCATTCGGATGCTTCAAGCTTCTTCTTGCTAAGAAAATGCTCTATCTCTCGGATACCAATTGATTGCAGGGGACGATTCCCCTCAATTCTTTCGAACTCTTTGAATGCTGTTAGATTGGTTCTCTGAGTTTTTCGTGAATGAACACCTGCAGGATATTCAATGAATTGATTTATGAAATCAGAAAAAGAAATCTCTTTTAATTTCTTACGTCTCTCAACTGCATCGATCTTGAAGTGATAAAGGAAGTCCATTGCATCAGATTTCTTCTTGCACACAGTTGTAACTTTGTGCCTTACGCCAGAATCATCTGAAAAGAATAGGTAGTAGACTTCTCCGATTTTTGGAAGGAACATGCCGCACCTCGTTGTTTTGAGGTGTAGCACAGAAATACAGTACCAACTTGAGTGCCAAGTGATTAAAAAACATGCGTTTTGAAAGGGCTTTTCGAAGAAAGGCGGGTTTACGAAACCGCTGCTCTACCACTGAGCTACTTCAGCAAGATATATGACCTCCCTAAAATACAAAACAAAGTAAAGCTTTGCAATTATTTTTGTAACTCAGCTTATTCTGAAACAATTGTTTTTTTCTCGGTTTTCAATCCCCCTTTATCCCCCTTTTGAACAAAAGGGGGAGACTTCTTCCTTAAGTGAGGGGGATTTTTGATCTTTTAATATCACGCTGAGTACTTATTTTTCTGAAAGAATAAACGTGAATGAGAGGCCGTTTGTTAGAAGAAAAAACCGGTCGTGCAAATGTATTTGAAGCGATGTTTGCGTATTTTCTATTCCAGTATGAGTGTATGATGCGCAGGACTTTTCTTCTCATATATTGCTTAATATTTTCTGCAGCGATGTGCTTTTTGCATGCCGGAATTTTCCCAAAAATACAAACAAAACTCGCACCACGCGACAGTGCGCTTGTTTTTTTTCACGGCAGCCGGTCACAGAAATCCATCGCGCTGACATTCGATGCGTGTCCCGCTTACGGACCCCTTAGTTTTGACAGAAAAGTTTTTCAAACTCTGGTGGATTCACAGGTGCCGGCGACGCTTTTCCTGAGCGGAAAATGGATCAGAGCACATAAGAAGGAAATGGAAGAACTGGCTGCGATTCCATTCTTTGAATTCGGCAATCATTCATATTCGCATCACCACATGGCGGATATGTCTGCGGACAGCATAGTGCAAGAACTGCAAAGAGTTCAGAAGACGCTTTTCAATGTCTACCATAAAACTACAAAAGTTTTCCGCGCACCGTTTGGAGAATTGAGCAGCGGGCTCATTCAATCCGTCCGATCTTTAGGATTGACTCCAGTACAATTCGATCTCGCTTCCGGAGACCCGGACACATCCATATCGAAAGAACGGCTGGTACATTATATCGTCCGCTCAGCACGGAACGGATCGGTTATTGTTATGCACATCAACGGACGGGGCCGGCATACTGCGGAAGCGCTTCCGGCCGTTATCGAAGGATTGCGCAAGAGAGGTTTCCGCTTCGTCACGATCGGCGAATTATTTCAAAAGCCTGACACGGACGCTAAAAAACGATAAATGGTATGTGACACAATGCAAGTATAGAATACTTGATTGCAGTCTCCTTGCGTGATTTCTTCGAAAGCACTCCGAAATAAATTCCTTTTACCACCGTATTGCTCAACAATGCCAAAACGATCGCTGAATTTAATATTTTCAGAGTCCCGTCGGAATTATGCACTATGGAAAGGATGAAAGGCGTTATATCCGTCACTCCGACAACTACGGACAACCCCAGCAGACCGACATTGCCGAACGATATTTGTATAAAGCCGGTCACGATGGTAAGCAGAACGAAGAGCAGCGCAAAACCGACCGCGGGTTTTAATTCAAATGGATTCTGAAGTTCCGTCAATTCCACATGTTGATTGTCCGATATGTCTTCCCTGCGGAACCGAATCGAAAGAATTGCGCCGACAAGGGCAAGCGCTGCCATCCGGAACCACAACCCGGGAATGAACAAAGGATTGACAAACCAGACCAATGCCAGAACTCTCAGGTATGTCACGCTGCTTGCTATAACGGAAGCCTGCAATGCCGCTTCCGAACGTTCCGGATACATACGCGCCATCCGCGCGACCGAAACCGTCACAGCCGTGCTGGATACTATTCCGCCAAGCAGACCAGAAAGCCATAGGCCGACTTTCTCGCCGAATTTTTTCTCCAGCAGGTAACCGGCAAACCCGAGCGTCGAGACAATGATGACGATCTGCCATATTTTTGCCGGATTGATATGAAACTGTGTGTAATCCTGATTCGGCAGAACCGGATATATAATAAGTGTGATTAAAAGAAATTTTATGGTGGCCAGGAATTCCACTTTACTCAGGCGATCTACATACGATTCCATCGTCCCCTTTTCTGAAAGCAAAATGGTATTGACAATACCGAGCGCCATAGCGATCCAGATATCGACCAGCATTGCAAGTGCGCCGACAATAAAGGTCAGCAGAGCGGATATTTCGCTTGTCGTACCGAATTTTTCGGAACGGATTTTTGCCACGTAACTGATTCCAGTCAGCGTTGCTATCGCCATCAGTCCCGCCGGGAGCATGAATACCGCACCGACATGATAGAGCCAGGCACAGCCGAATCCGAACATGCTGATAATCGGATTCGTCCGGACACCTCCAAAAATAAGCTTTTGCTCCCCTTTCATACTTTCCCGCTCCAGTCCGACAAGAAACCCGAGCGCGAGGGCAACCGCAAAACGCATCTGCATCGTCCATTCAATATTTCCTAAATCCATATCTCACCTTTCTTTTAGCGCAACCTCAACCCCGGTCATCGGCAGCACCTGCTTCAGATCATCTGATCCGATCTCCACAATAAATCCGCGTTTACCGCCGTTTATGTATATTTTTTCCAATTCAAAAATTGTTTTTTCCGCGTACACAGGCAGGACATTCCTTGTCCCGAACGGGCTGGTGCCGCCGAAGAGATAACCCGTATTCCGCTGAGCCGTATTGGCATCGCATGGCGTTACATGTTTAACATCGAGTATTCTGGCAAGCTGCTTTGTGGAAACTTCACAATCGCCGTGCATGAGTACGATAAGCGGTTTTTTCCGGTCTGTTTCCATAACAAGCGTCTTGATCACAGCATGCTCGGGAATGCCGAATTCTATAGTGAATTGATGCGTACCGCCGTGTTCCTCATAGCGGTAATTATACGGCTTGAATGAAACATTTTTCTCCCGCAAAAAGCGAACAGCCGGAGTAACTGGATAATCTTCTTTGATCATTTAAGAGCAGCAAACTGTAAATTGTAAACGGTGAACTGCAAATAGACAACTAAGAACTAAGAACTACGAACTACGAACTAAGAACTTTTAACCACAAACTTACTCATCATTGCTTTTATGAAACCACGGCTTCTTTTAATTTCCCAAGTTCTTCAGCCGATGCTTTTTCCACTTCTGCATGCAGGCTCTTACCGTGAGCATCCATTGTGACAATCACCGGGAAATCTTCCACACGGATATGCCACATTGCCTCCGGAACGCCGAACTCTTCCAGGAAATCCACACCGTCGACCTCTTTGATGCATTCGGAATAATATTGGGCAGCACCGCCGATAGCGCTCAGATAGACTGCTCCCGATTCCTGCAATGCATCGAGCGTTTTCTTTCCCATGCCGCCTTTACCGATGATAGCGCGCACTTTGAATTTCTTGATGATGTCCGCCTGGAACGGTTCTTCGCGGATGCTTGTCGTCGGGCCTGCGGCGTTCAATTTCCATTTGTCGCCTTGTTTCAACGCCACAGGACCGCAATGGTAAATAGCGCCTCCTTCGAGTGACACAGGCGAGTTATGCGTCATTAAATAATGATGCAATACATCGCGTCCCATGTGCATCTGTCCGTTCAGCAGAAGAACATCCCCTACATGCAGACTTCGCGTCTGTTCTTCCGAAATCGGGAAGGTCATTCGAATTTCTTTTCCGGTCAGCGGTAAGCGCCGGGCCTTCGCCATCCGTACAACCGGCGAATCGTCTTTGTAGAGCCAGTGTTTTATAGCACCGGATTTCGCGCTGAGAACGATCCCAAGCCGCCGATAAGCCCAGCAATTGTAAGCGACACTGACAAAGAAGCTTGCCGGCAGGCGGTGATACGAACCGATCTTGCAGCCGATCAACGTTGCAAGCCCGCCGAAACCCATGGTACCGATTTTGAGTTTGTTCGAATTTTCCAGAATATATTCTTCAAGCTTCGCCAACTCGGGATTAGGATTTACATCGTCGAGAGAGCGGAACAACTGCTCTTTGGCAAATTGATATCCGGTCGTGCGGTCGCCGCCGATCGCTACACCGATAATTCCGACACTGCATCCCTGTCCCTGCGCCTGCCAGACAGCGTGTAAAATACATTTGCGGATGCCGTCAACTGAGCGGTCGGCACGCCCCAGATTCGGCAGCTCGCACGGCACCGAATATTGAATATTTTTATTTTCGCAGCCGCCGCCTTTTAGAATCAGCCGTACTTCGATTTCGTTCTTTTCCCATTGGGAAAAATGAACAACCGGACATCCCAGGCCGAGATTTGTACCGCTGTTTTTCCCCGTCAGGGAATCGACCGCATTCGGGCGAAGCTTGCCGAGTTTTGTGGCTTCGGCAATGGCTTCGGTAATTTCTTTTTGAAGCTTGATCTGATTCGTGCCGACGGGAGTTTTAATTTCAAATGTCGGCATGCCCGTATCCTGACAGATGGGTGCTTCGGTATCGCATGCCAGATCCGTATTGACGGCCATCGCCTGCAGTGCAAGAGCAGATTGTGTACCGGGAGTTTCACGATTGATTGCCCCCTGCAGAGCGCGGCGCACATCGGGCGGAAGATTCACGGAGGTTTCGATAATAAGTTTGAGAATGCTCGCCTTAAATTTCGGCAATGCGTCCGGTATTTTTTTTGAAGTTGTTTTTTTTGCGGACTTTACACTTTTTTGTAAAGCTTTTCGAATTGATTTTTTCTTAGCCATATCATATCCTCCTTAGAAAACCATTCGTTTTTTACAAACAACCGCTGAAAATCTGCATTGCGGCAGCATCATAAACACGAAGCGCTCCATCTGAGAATAAAAAGTTATCAATCGGAGCCCTTTATGGGTAAACCGGCGGCGCCCTCCTGCGGCGGGCAAGGCGTTGCCCCTATGGGATGGCGTCGGGAACATACGCGATGACCTCCCGATAATATTTAACAATATTCTCGGGACAAGCTGTCGCGGCTGCAATGCTACATCCAAAAACATCCGCGGTCACTCTCCCGAGGCGGGCAAGCCGCCCGCGGCTGCAATATGACGCCGGCGTTGCCGGTAATTCCCGCGACGACCCGTCGCGGCTACAGCGGAAATCTTGGATATGAACGACACTCTGAGTGGTTGCCAAATTTTTAGTCAAGGAATCAGCCTTAGCGCACACATCCATTTAAAGTATAAGTTCCCAATAACCGACATCAATCCATTTATTCAATTTAAATCCTACTTCTTTGAAATGACCAATCTGAGTAAAACCGAATTTCTCGCACAGCGCTATACTGGCCGGGTTCGGCAGCGCAATACCGCAAATGACACTATGAATCGATTTATTTTTCAATTCTTTAAGCAGTTCTTCTTTGAGTTTCGTACCTATTCCCATGCCAACATAACTTGAATCGATATAGATCCCGGTCTCAACCGAATACCGGTAAGCCGACCGTTCTTTCCATCTGCTTGCGTATGTATAACCGACGACATTCCCTTTTTCTTCATAAACCAACCAGGGATAATTCTGCGTTATCTTTTTGATACGTGACTTCATTTCTTCTGTCGTTATCGGTTCTTCCTCAAACGTAATGGTCGTCCCGGTTATATACTTATTATAAATACCGCACAAAGCATCGGCATCGGATAGATTAACTTGTCTGATCATGGTTCGGTTTTTTTAGTTTATCAGTTCTTTGGTTTATCGGTTCTCAGTGCTTGGTTCGTAGTTCTTGGTTCTTCATTCAAAGTGCTGCAGATTAATATCCTATAGTCCGTTCATTGTTTTCTATTCTGCATTCTTCATTCTGAATTCTATATTCTATTTTGTATGTTCTCCTATCCAATCCAGCACTGTCGTATACCACAACTCCGAGTTTTGCGGTTTAAGAACGAAATGTCCTTCGTCGGGGAAATACAGCATTTTCGATTCCACACCCTGACGCTGAAGCGCTGTGAACAATTGAAATCCTTCGCTCACATCCAGGCGGTAGTCCAGCTGTCCATGTATGACAAGCGTCGGTGTTTTGAAGTTTTTTACGAATGCCATAGGAGACCATTGTGCATAGAGTTCGGGATGATCGTAGGGCGTTCCGCCGAACTCCCATTCATTGAACCATAATTCTTCAGTTGTGCCGTAGGCGCTGAACGGATTGAACATACCGTCGTGGGATACGATGCATTTGAACCGATTCGTATGTCCCAAAATCCAGTTCATCATATACCCGCCGTACGAAGCACCGGCAGCTGCCATTCGAGTACTGTCGACAAACGTATAGGTCTTGAGCACATAATCCAATCCCATCATGAGATCTTCGTACGCCTTTCCGCCCCAATCCCTGCTGATCTCATCCGTAAATTTCTGACCGTATCCCGTGCTGCCGCGCGGATTGATCATCACAACGACCGCACCGCGCGATGCGAACATCTCGGAATTCCACCGGTAATGAAAATCGTCTCCCCATGCACCCTGCGGACCGCCGTGGACAAGGAAGGTCAGCGGATATTTTTTCGCGGCGTCGAAATGCGGCGGCTTCAAAAGAAATCCTTCTACTTTAATTCCGCCTGCTCCCTCAAACCAGAACGGTTCTATGGGATTCACAGCAAGGGATTTAATGCGTTCGGAATTCGTAGACGTAATCTGAGTCAAATTCCCGCCATCCGGATCCATGCGAAAAATTTCCGCTGGAAAAGTTGCCTGCTCCCGATCGAACACAAGGTACCTGCCGTTCGGATCGGCGCGCAGCGCCGTATTAAAGCCGTGATCCAATATTTTTAAGATCTTCGTGTCATTAACCGTTACCTTGAAAATTGATATCGATCCTTTGTCGTCCGATGTCCAGTATAGAGTCTTGCTGTCGGGAGACCAGACGACATCGCCGACGCTGTAATCCTGTGTTTCAGTAAGATTGATTTTCTTTCCGATTTTTCTATCGAAAAGGATAAGTTCATGCTTATCCGCTTCGAATCCGGGGCGCCGGGTCATCCGGTACGCAAGATACCTGCCGTCGGGTGAATAAACCGGCTGACTATCATTCGCAGGATTTTCCGAAATGTTTTTCGGTTCCCCGCCGGTCACCGGCACGGTATAAATTTCATTGTTCGTGCTCACGGCCACCATTTTGTCGGGGTTCCGCGTGAATGCAATTTCCCTGCTGTCGGGAGAGAATGCATAATCGCAGCTTCCACCCAGATCTATCGGCGGCGTATCATAATCCCCGGGAGTTAAATCGAGCAATTTTCCGCCCGACGAAGGTACAATAAACAGGTGGCTGCGCTTACCGTCCTTCCAGTCATTCCAGACACGGTACGTAAGATGTGTAAAGATTTTCGCTTTGACCTTACTCTTTTCAACAGCTTCCGCTTTTTTTGCGCTGCTCTCTTCATCCTTACAGTCCGGATACACATCGGCGCTGAAAGCGAACCATTTCCCGTCCGGCGAAAGGATGAGTCCCGAAATTCCGGATGCGATATGTGTGACTTCTTT
Organism: Ignavibacteriota bacterium; assembly: GCA_003162695.1. Lineage (GTDB taxonomy): Bacteria > Bacteroidota > Ignavibacteria > UBA10030 > UBA10030 > Fen-1254. The sequence continues at coordinate 11,191 of PMML01000065.1, forward strand.
TGCCTCGCCGCCGTCTATAGAAATTGTCCAGATTTGAGATTCCCCGTCCCGGGAAGAAACAAATGCAATCGTTTTTCCGTCCGGCATCCAGCATGGATTTGCATTCGATCCCGGAGCATTTGTAAGCTGCTTTGGTTCGCCGCCGGATACCGGAGTGATAAAGATATTGCCGGTGGATTTATTTTCTTCCTTCAATTGCCGTGTTACAACGTACACAATCCATTTGCCGTCTGGTGATATTTGCGGATCGGATACGCGCCCGAAACCGATAAGATCATCGAACGTTAGGGGATGTTGAGTCTGCGCAAAAAGAACGGAAGGAATAAAAAGGACGGCGGTAAGCAGGAAATGTTTCATAAGAACTCCGAATTTGAAAAGCACATAGTATGGATTAAAAATGTAGCGGATTTTCGATTAAGGCACAAGATAGGGATGAACGTGCTTCAGTTCAACTTCACCCTTCACTATTTATAGTTTACTGAACACCATATAGATTCCCGCTTACGCGGAAAACATTTTTGGGCCTCCGGCTGCAATTTACGGTTTTACCGTTTAAAATATTTTTCAAACTCCGGCTTTTCCCCTTTTTCCCACGGTTTGTATGTATTGGCATAGTCAATCCGGTCACCGAGCACCGGGTGGTCGGCGCGCAGAATTTTATACCACAGAGCCGGCCGCGGATTGCTGAGATTCTCCATCTGGAGTTTTACGAACGCCGTTGCAGCGTCGTGATTGTCTCTTGTTATTTCCAGACCAAACTGATCTGCTTGATGTTCGATTGCACGAGATATCCAGTTGTCGAGTGGGTTGATAATAAAACCGAAGACACCGAAGAGAAGCAGAATCAACGGAAAAGACGCAATATCGGACAGCCGGTCGAATCCGAAGCGCTCTTTATATCGAGCGATGATAACCTTTGCGGCACGGTCGGCAAGAAATAAAGTTAAAAGCATCATGAGCGAAGAGAAAACAATCTCCTTCCAGACATGACCGAGAACATAGTGTCCCATTTCGTGACCGAGCACAAAAAGTAATTCGCCTTCAGTCATCTTTGCAATCGTATTATCCCAGATCACTATGCGTTTTGTGCCGAGGAACCCCGTAACATAGGCATTGAGTTCTTTGGTATCTACGCTTTTATTGACCTCGAAGACATGGCTTCCTTCGATGCCTGCCCGATCGGCAAGCGCCAAAACTTTTGCTTCAAGCGCTTTATTTTTCATCGGACCGAAATCGTTAAACAACGGCTCAACCCAGATCGGTTCTACCAGCATGATGAGGAACATAAAAGGAACAGTTCCCAATCCAACATACAGCCACCAGCGTTTCGGGGCTTTCTTAAGCAGCCAATACGGAATCCAGACGATACAAAAACCGAAAACGCTTCCTACCATGAGCGATTTAAGCGTATCGCCGGCCCATTTCCCGAATGTCTGGTTCGAAAGATCGTACGCATGCTGCCGGATAAATTCCGTGTAATAACTGAGAGGCAGGTCGATAAGAGTTGAAATGATCGTGAAGATAATAAAATAAATTCCGACGACAAAAAACCATTTTTTTCCGATTTTTTGAGCCCAGTTGCGGATCTTTGCGGAAAAACCGGTGAACAAAAAAAGAGCAGGTATCAGCATCCCCCATAAGATTTCGACGAACCACAAAATATTGCCGCTGTGATAATAACTGAGCGCTTTATCGCTTGCCGGAGGAACGGGCACGGGTTCGTTTTGAACCGATGCAGGAGCAGTAATGCTTTGATCCGGATTATTTTGCTGCGTAAAAGCGAAACCAACCGGGGATGCCGCCAGGCATACGAACAATACAACACGGAATTTTTTCATAACCGATCACCTCCTCTGATCAATCAATTGAGCGCTCGTGAAAATTATAATCGAGCAGTTATTCCCTTTAATGTTTTCCGCAATTCACCAGAGCATAAGCATATTTATTTTTCGTTCCCTTTTCAGGGAACCTGAGGGTTATCATAGGCATAGTCGATAACGGACGGTTCAATATCCCTGCAGCAGATTTTCAGGTTTAACTTTCTTTTCCATTTTTTACATCCTCTTAAAAGACCTCTGCATCTCCCCTGTAATGGGAGAAATTGTTTTTACAGAAAACCCGCCGGTCAGCTACGGCTTTATTCTCTTTAAATGCTTGATATGTTTGTCCGCATGCCAAACGAGAAATTCTATCTGGTTGTTCAGACTCATCACGCCGCGCCGGGAATGGATACCCTCCTTCTTTGCATGCTTCTTGAGATGCATTTCGACCGCTTCAATAATCGATTCCCGTGTCAACAGAAAAACATTCTTCGCAAGTGTAATGTCCTGTTTCATATACTCAAGGTTCTTTTGCCACATATCCTGTTCAAAATACCACAGGATCGGCCGCTCCTCCGCGATAATTCTTCTGATCCGGTCATACGCAACAGTTTCGGAGTCTTTTATATGCAACAGCACTTCTTTACCCGTCCATCCGCCTTTTCTATATCGTTTTCCGTAAATTTCTTTTTTATCGAAATAATCGATTATAACTTTTTTCTGTTTGTTGAGTTGAGAGATGTATTTCATGGTTTTCTTCTCCCTGTTTAGGGTTTAGTATTTACCATTCAAAGTGCTGCCGTTCAAAGTTCAATGTTGCTTAGTTGTTTGGTTCGTTGGTTATTTGGTTATACAGTTTACCATTCACCATTCACTATTCCGGTTTGATAATAACCCCGTACTTGGCCGGTCCATTGATTTTCGTCACAACCGGCTTTGCAAAACGAAGATGACGCACATATTCCAATTCTTCAAGAGCCGGCTGCGTCTTCAACCAGTCCCAATCCACAAAGGATGAATCGTCGGAATTGTTCACCGTAAAATAGCCGATCCGGAACGACGTAATGTTCTGGAAAAAATGGGAACCTTGCGAAGGTGTCACGTCTATATCCTTGAAACCGGATTCCACAATAACCGCCGCGCCTGATATTTGATCCCATGTTACGGGAATTCCAAGCCACGGATCCAGGCTGCCCCACCGCCCAACGCCGATAAGTATATACTGCCGTTTGACATTCTGCAGCTTCGTATTCAGACGGCTGACTTCCTGTGCTGTCTGCCTGCTTTTTGACCGCTCGAATTTTCCGGCATCGACCACGATAATATCGTACACATCTTCCATGATGCCGTTTCCCAGAACATGCCGGCTCTTGCACACGAGCGTGCTCTCTGCATGATTTTCGATCGTCGTCGTTTCTTCTTCACGGCTGAGCATCATAGGCCTGATTTGCAAGAGAGCAAATTCTTTCAGCTCATTCTCGCGCACGTTGATATCGACGGCAAATTCTATTTCCACATGCGTTCCCATTCCCCACCTTCCGATTTCCAGAATGAGATCTGCAATTTCCGGAAGCGGAAAGACATGCTGCTTCAAAACCGGTGCAAATGTAACGATGCGCTTTCCGGGGCGTGAAATTCCGTCATACACAGCATCGTCTTCTGCAGAAAAAGTCGAACCGACCGCCTGCAGAGTTTTATCCTCTTCCGCTTTTCCAATATCATAATGCTTCAGAAGAACATCGGGTGTTTCATGGTTCTCATGGCTGAATGACGCCGTAACATCGAGCGCCAGAAATTCCTGCTGTGCGGTCCGCATCGTTTCCTGCGGCGTGGAAAACTGCATGACATGACGCGGGTATTTCGGGCAAAAACGGACGCAATTCCTTCCTTCGACGACAGTATAGCCGAGCCCCAGGGCCGCCTGCACAATGCCGTCTTCTGCTTTTTGCGGCGCAACCGGATAAAAATTATACGACTTTGCCACACCGGCAAAGTCCGGATAAAAGCGTTCATGATGCTGCGACCCGACCATGCGCTGGATTATGACTCCCATTTTTTCTTCTTCCAGATGATACGGCGTCGCTTTGATGTAATCGCGTGCTTCACGGCAATAGGTCGATGCATACACTAATTTGATACTCTCCAGCAGTTCTTTAAGGCGCATACTCGAATCGACATTGTTATTCGGAATCATGTATGTCTGGTATACGCCTGCAAAAGGCTGGTATTGCGAATCTTCCAGCAGACTGGATGACCGTACGGCAAGCGGATAATTTACAATCCGGATAAAATCGCTCAGTTTTTCAATAGCATCATTTGGAAAAGAGCGCGCATCGACAAAGCGCCGGATGATCTGTTCATCGCTCAGATCTTCCGCAGCGATATCCGTCAGTTCGTTTTCCTGAAGGAAACGGTCGAATACATCGGTTGCAATAACGACCGCAGAAGGCACGATAATTTCTACAGCTTCGAATTTTTTCCGCAGGCTGAAATTGGTAATGAGCGCATTGATAAAACCGAGACCACGTGCTTTGCCGCCGATCGAACCGGTTCCGATGCGGGCAAAACTGGTCTGCGGATCGAACGTGTCTTTCGAAAATTCCGTCATCACACCGCGCTGCCGCTCCTCTTTATACGAGCGAAGCGTTTCGATAATATCTTTTCGCAGCCCATCAATCGTCGGGAAATCGGTTACTTTCTGGGGACGCAGTTTATGCGCCAGCCAGAATTCCGTCCTGGCTTTCAGCCAATTGGAAAAATTATTATGCTCGGAATGATACTTGACGCATTCATCGGGCACAACATGAAGCTGGTCTTCCAGTTCTTTCAAATTCGATGCACGTCCCACTTCCGTCCCGTCCGGCATGCGGAAAATAAAATCGCCGAACCCGAAATTTTTTTTCACAAACTGGCTCAGGTCGTGCAGGAGCGTGGGAGATCCTTTCCGGAGAAAGGAGGCGCCGACGCTTCGCGCCATTTCCGCCGCCTCCGCATTGCTCGACTGGAGTAGAACGGGAATATCGACCATCCGATCCTTAACTGCCCGTGCAAAATCGACGCCGGCACCGGGGTCCTTTTTTCCGTTTCTCATAAAATCGATATCTGAGATAACGCCGAGAACATACTCTTCATATTTTTCGAAATAAGTCCACGCTTCTTCGTATGTGGAGCAGAGAAGGATTTTCGGGCGCGCACGCATGCGAAGAAACTTGTGCGTGAGATTGACGCCTTCGGAAATAAGCCGGCGGGACTGGTTAAAGATCTCAGTATAAAGCAGCGGGAGATACGACGAATAGAACGAAACGCTGTCTTCCACAAGAATGATGCACTGCACGCCGATATTGGTTACATCGGCTTCGACATTCATTTTATCTTCGACCGATTTGATCATCGCAACCAGTAAACGGTAATCACCGTGCCATATAAAAATACGGTCGAATACGGACGTGTCGTACCGCTGTGTCAGCTCTTTTCGCTCCCGGCTGTCGTAGGCAAGAAGAAGGATGGGGATATTGATGCCGGACCTTCGCGCTTTTTCCGCAAAGCGGACCACGTGCATATCTTCGATATGCAGCGTTGTAATGACAAGATCGAAATGTTCGCCGGAATTGAGCAGCTCGATTGCTTCTTCGCCGCTCGTAACGTGCGTGATATCGGGAGGATGGCTGAGGTTCAGAACCTGAAATTCCTGACGGATGAGCTCGTACAGGCGCCCGTCTTCTTCAAAAAGATAATAGTCGTACAGACTCGCAACAAGCAGTATATCGCGTGCCTTATAGTGCATCAATTTCTGGAAATCGCGGATGCGGCTTCCGGAAATATCGTCGCTCATTTTATCGATGCGCGTCACGGATCGTTCTTCTCCAGGCTGTATTTTTTTTCATGATAACAATGCAGCAGGTTCCTGATCTTCGAGATTCCCGCCATAGCCGCGGGCGGCTTGCCCGCCTCGGGAGNNCGGGGCTGCAATGATCGTCAAAAATGCACCGTGCAGTTGTTGTTACACCAATCCCTGTTCCATCATGGCATTGGCAACTTTAAGGAAACCCGCGATATTCGCACCGACAATATAATTACCGGGCGCACCATACCGCTCCGCGGTCGTTATGCATGTCTCATGAATGCTGCGCATGATCTGATGCAGNNAGTTGCAACACCGCCGGCATTGGATGCCTTACCGGGAGAAAACAAAATACCGGCATCGTGGAATACTTTGATCCCTTCCAGAGTTGTCGGCATATTTGCCCCTTCCGTTACACACAGACAGCCGTTCCGGACAAGTTCCTTCGCGTCATTTTCATCCAATTCATTTTGTGTTGCGCACGGCAGCGCTACATCCGCTTTGACGCTCCATGGATGTTTACCCGGAACGTACTGTGCTTTGAATTTTTCCGCATACGACTTGACTTCGTCTTTCGCGCTTGCGCGCATCTCCAGCATATATTCGATTTTTTCTCCTTTAATCCCGTCTGCATCGTATACAAACCCGTCGGGACCCGAAAGCGTGACCACTTTTGCTCCCAGCTGTGCTGCCTTTGTAACGGCTCCCCATGCTACGTTCCCGAATCCGGAAACGGCAACCGTTTTTCCTTCGATGCTTGTCTTGCGCGTCTTCAGCATTTCTTCCGCAAAATAGACAACACCGAAACCGGTCGCTTCAGGACGAATAAGCGATCCGCCCCAATTCAAACCTTTGCCTGTCAAGACTCCGGTAAACTCTCTTGTAAGCCGCTTATACTGACCGAAAAGAAATCCAATCTCCCTTCCGCCGACACCGATATCGCCCGCCGGGACATCGACGTCGGGACCGATATGCCGGAATAATTCGGTCATAAAACTCTGGCAAAAACGCATCACTTCGTGATCGCTCTTCCCTTTCGGATCAAAGTCGGATCCGCCCTTGCCTCCCCCCATCGGAAGAGTGGTCAAGCTGTTCTTGAACACTTGTTCGAATGCGAGAAATTTTAAAATACCCATCGTCACAGAAGGATGGAACCGCAAACCGCCCTTATACGGACCGATTGCGCTGTTCATCTGAATGCGGAATCCGCGGTTGATTTGAATTTCCTCCTGATCGTCCATCCACGGAACTCGGAATATCACAACACGCTCCGGCTCCACCATACGCTCCAGAATTTTTGCGGAGCGGTATTCCGGATGGTAGGCCAAAACCGGTTCGAGCGATTCACAGACTTCTTCAACAGCCTGATGGAATTCCGGTTCGCTCGGATTCTTCGCTTTTACCAGCGCGATAATCTTGTTGACATAGTCGGACATACATTCCTCGTTTTTCCAATCTGCATCAAGAAGTTTAATTCTTGAGAAAAGATTCAAGAAAAAGGCGACAATGATCGTTCAAGAATCTTCGCAGCCGATGTACGTATTGATTTATGTGGCAATTTAAAGTCTTTTCCCCGAAAAGCAAGCAGGCAAAACATCAAAAAATTATCATAAAATCAGTCCCGCGCATAAAAAAGAACGCCGGAATGCAAAAAACAGCCCGGCGTTCTATTAGGATATTTTAAAGCTCAAAATCTCAATATATCGCTGTCGACAATGGCAACGCCGTCTTTTACCCTTACGGGGAAACATCCGCGACGACCTCCCGATAATATTTAACAATATTCTCGGGACAACCCCATGGGGGCAGGTCTGTCGCGGCTACAGAAGCATGAGTACAGAAACAGGCAAAAAGCGGATCATCTCAGAATATGCCGTTTGCAAACATCATTCGATATTTTGTGTTTGCGGCTTTTCAAAATAGCGAACAGCATATTCCGTCAGTTCAAAGAATCCAAAGAGGACCGCTGTGTAGCCGATGTCTCCGATAAGCGAGTTGCGGAAAAACGGAATCGCGAGCGTGTAGCATTCCAGTAATCCGCCGGGCGTTTTCGGATAGAACCACCCGCCTCCGGTCAGCCAGACGCCGAAATTCGTCACAATGAAAAAGATGATCGAACTGATCAGCGTTCCGCCTGCGATAAAAGCAGCTTTCTTATGAGACTGCAGCCACATGCCGATCAAACCAGTTGCTATAAAGCAGCCGTAGACATACGGAATCGTGGCGTGGAATCCGATAATGCAATCACTGACGAACAATGCAATAAGCGGAATAAGAAGAGCGAATCGGCGCTCAAAATACACACCGCCTGCCAATGCCATTGCGGCAATCGGAGCCACATTCGGCGGATGCGGCAACAGGCGCGACAGCGCGGCGATAAAGATGAGCGATGCTCCAAGAATTAGTTTTCGCATGAACCCTCCGGTTATAATAATGAGTAAAGTATACAAAATAATCCGATAAAATTACAGAACTTTTAATATTCCACGCCCAGCGATATTTTAAACGATCTTCCGGGCATTGGAAAATCCTGATATATTTGATACTCCTTATCAAAGACATTCTTGACCGCAAGCTGCAAAGAAAACGAAAAAGAGGAAACCACCGCTGATTTATTCAAAACAATATCCGTAAGCGCATAGGACGGCAGCGAATTCGTTTCCAGCGCATTCGTATACCGCAAACCCATGAGCGACTCATGAATGTCGATTCTGAACAGGCTCGTTTGTACAGCTATGCCTGCCAGCCCCGTAACCTTCGGAACATATGGCAATTGTTTGTCATAAGTCGGACTTGCCGGCGAGGACTTATCCAATGAAACACCATACGATCCCCCTGCATAGGCGTTGATTTCATCGTCCCATGAACGGTAATCGTATCGCGCTTCCACACCCCTGTGTGTCGCTGATGCAATGTTGTACGGTATGTAATCCGGGGCTTCCGAAACGATTCCATCCTGAACCTCGATATCGTAATAGGTCGCTTGAAAACTATGCCGGTCCGATTGTCCGGCTGCCGCACTCAATCCGATATCGAAAGCATCGGAGCGTTCCGGATTCAATGCTGGATTGCTGTAGCCGGGATAATACAAATCATTGAACGTCGGAACACGGAAATTTTTGCTCCAGCTGCTGCGCAGATGCACATCGTATGTAGTATTGATGCAAACGTTTACACCTATCTTTGGCGAGAAAGCATCGGTTCCTACATCAGAATATTTGTCATAGCGGTCGGCAGCGTAGAGTATAGCTTGACTAAGCCATGCAAGACCGGCGTGAATGGTATAATCGTCGGAAAGGAAAACCGACTGCCGGAGGCGTGCAGCATCGAGAATAAAGTTCGACCCCCACGAAAGTCCGGCCGCATGGAGCGTATGTTCATCATATTCGGCGCCGCCGATTAGCCGGTTGGTCTCAGCGCAGGTCCACTCCAACTGTGTGCCAATATCTCCTCCCTTGCTTTGATAATACAAATCGGTCATAGAGTTCGGATCAGTGTACGTTTCGTTGCCGTTATCATATGCGCTCTTGACTTTCAGAACACACGCCGGGGACAGCACCCACCGGCTGCCGAATGTACTATGGAACACTTCATCGTTTTCGCGCACCGAATTGTTGCTGCTTACGGAGTCGACTTCACCTGGGACGCCGCGGTCGAACTTTACGTACTGAATCGATGCATCGAAATCCGCAAGATTTTCACTCCAGTACAAGGTCTTCCGGTCGTAATCGGCATCCGAACGTTTCAATGCGGTATCTGCCGCTCCGGTGCGATGGACGACAAACGGAAAATTATCGCTGCCCGTTTCATGCGAATAACCGGCAATCATTCCCCCTCCTCCAAAGCCCCCGCGCACTTCCGCCGCTGTGCGAGAATCATTAAACGAACCGATTTCCTGCAGCACACGCGCATGGAGTCCATCTCCGGCTTTTCGTGTAATAATATTCACGACACCACCGCTCGCATTTCCGCCGTAAAAAGACGAGGCGCCGCCGGAAACAAATTCGATCCGATCGACGAAAGAAAGCGGCAAAAGCGATAGATCGACGAGACCGTTTTGCGGATCGTTAATAGGGTTTCCATCGAGTAAAATTGCAACATTCGCTGCGGACAATCCGCGTATGCTGATAGTCTTCATTCCGCCGGCCGCTCCATAGTCAAATACGGAAGCACCGTTGACAAGCGCTAAAGCGTCGGCAACAGTTTTTCCGCCTAAGTTCTGAAGAGATTCGGAAGTTACAACCTGAACCGGTGCCGGGGCATCTTCAACGGCGACGGCAATGCGTATCGCCGTTACAACGATATCATTCGCTTTATAGATCTTTGTCGTGTCATCGTCTGCAGCAAAAAGAAAATTCATCGAACAAGATCCGATGATAAAACATTTTACCCATGTATGGCGCATAGCCATTTCTCCTTATTTGATGTGTGAATGAAAAAAGCCCCAACCTTCTAAAAAAGATTGGGGCTTCGTCACATTCTGGAAAAACATCAAATATGAGAGACCGCCTTCCCGCGAAGGTTTTGAGGCACTTCATTCCGGCAGGTCTCCTGGCTTATTCGCGTTCCAGCTTGTCTTCCCATCCCGATTATATCGGGACAGTGACGTCGATAGCTGAAGTTCCTTCCTTCTCTTCACGAGACGAAAGAATCGAAATTACAGTTGCGGGGCAGCTTCCGAATATCCGCAGTATGCGGGTCACGGAATTCCCTTTTCATCCCGATACATACGATGTATATATCAGGGCACCGAAACGATTTATGCAAAGAACAACTTTTATTGAATACAACTTATGAAACTTACAATAAACATGCAAGAACTGCAGCAGCACGGAATTCCCGGTTCTTCCAACAAGCGCCTATGAATATGCTGATCTTCACTATCGCATTGTCTCAACATCTCTTTCTCTCCCCTGTGAGAGGAGGAATTATTTCTGTAAAACACATCGGGTGACTACTCCTCTTTTTCATCCAGCACTTCTCTCACTATTTGGAGCACTTCATTCAGATTATACGGCTTCAGAATAAATCCTTTGGCGCCTTCCCTGAGCAGTTCGGATTTTGTCTCAAGCG
>PMML01000005.1 GCA_003162695.1 Ignavibacteriota bacterium
GGAAAGATTCCAACGGTGCTTGGTGATTTGCCTGGTATCTATGCTGCGATTTTGAAATCACCGAAATGGATTCGGATTGGTCTGATATGTGTGGTTGCGAGCATTATCCTTGGTCTTGGATTATGGCGCATTCATCATGCTGTCTACGAGAGTGGTTACAACAAGGCGAAAGCGGTTGACGCTGCGGCGATGGAGAGCATGAGGGGGACTATGCAGGACATGATTCGTGGCGAGACGAAGGATACTGCTTACGTTCGTGTGCCGGTGTATTTGCCGGCTCCGAAACCACCGACCGAGATCGTTGGAACCGTTGAGATTGCCGCTGATTCTGTGAGACGCAATATGAATAGTCTCGAAGATTCTGCAAAAACTCAGCATGATAAATATGTTGTTGCAGATAGCATGGCTAGGTTTTATGTTTTGCCTTGGACATCTTTTTACGAGGATAGTGTCCAGAACCTGTCGATGCAATGCAATCCCACAACCAAGACAACATTGGCAAAGATTTCGTATAAGCTTCAATTCCCATTGGTTCCACAGATTACAACGACATTGGGAGCGCCGTCACCGTCCTTCTTCAAAACCAATACCGCGTATTTTGTTTATGGTGGCATTGGCACGACGGTCGTTTATTTTATTGTTAAATCACTTATCAAATAACTGAAAGGAATATTATCATGCCAACTCCTCTTTCGATTTCGACTGCGCCGACATTGTCGGCGATTCTTCAAAACACTGCTACCGTCAGTGTCACGTTTGTTTATGACGTTGATTCGGTTCCGTCCCGGGTTGGTGTGTGTTTTAATAAGACCGCCGATCCCGTTGTTGAACCGGTCATGGGCGTGGATACGACCGTTGACATTACCGATGCTGACGGCACGAATCCCGCGTCTGCAACTCTCGCCGCCTTGGATGCAGATACTGAATATACGATTCGTGCGTTTGCGGTTGGTGATGCCGGTATCGTTTACAGTGAACCCACGACATTCTCGACTGATGCGGAACCGGTTCTGCAACAGCTTGTGATTGATTTCCGGTCCAAGGTGAAGGGTGTTCAACAGGATGACAACTTCCCGGTCAAGAACGTCTGTGGGGAACGAACAATTCTCCCGATTATCGAGGAAGACGGTTCCGTTACCGATGGCGTAGATGTCATGGTATTGCTTCCCAGTGAACGTGTTGCGATTTTGATTCAATCGATCGTAACCGCGGGTACGTTGCAGATCCTGGCATTCAATAGCGTTGACGGTGTGAACTGGAACACGGTGGCACCAGTGTTGAGCCAAACCCATGTCGCTGCAGATGGTTCACCGGTTGATGGAATAGATCCGCTGACGAATCTGATGTCGAAGTTCTTGAAGCTTCGGTTTTGCAATAAGGCGGGTGAGACCGTTAATGCGGTGGTAACGAGCATAAACATCACCTTACAGCGGATTCAGTAATGCTAATACCAATCCTATTGTGACCAACTCATCAGCGGCACACTTACTTACATTATTTGCAAATACCTCTTTGCTTTCAAATAACAAATGTATGCCCAAGCGAAAAGAATACGGCCTATTCGTGTTTTTACGACAAGCGTACGGTGTTTTTACGACACGTTTTTGGTGAAAATAGCTACAATCAGGGGCTTGACATCACGTTATTATTATTGTATCATTTCCGCATTACATTACTCCAGTAAATCCACAACTCTTAATATCATTTCTTCCAATTTCTATGGAGTTTTGTAAGAAGGAATAGGCTTTGATAATGAAATCACGAATATTTATTGGATGTTGTATTTTTTTCCTTCTACTGGAATTCGGATGTCGTAATGGCAATCCGATTGCATCAAATATTCAACCTATTACTTTGACCATAGAAGACGTCAGTTGCACGGAAGTGTGGCTGAAGATATCTGTCGATAATGTTACTCACCCCGCCGTCACATTAGAACGCAATACAACTATCATTGATACATTATTTATGGTCGCAGCAGATACGACGATTGTAGATACAAGTGTAAAAGCGGGACAAACCTATTGCTATACCGCCCGCCTTTTAAATAGTTCATTCAAAAGCACAGTCCGGGCAAGGACATTAGATTCGACGTCCAATGCAATAAACTGGTATGCAGATACGCTCGGTACGCAAGGATTGGTGCGAGATGTTTGGGTATTTGATAAAAATAGCGCTCTTGCCGTTGGACAGATTCTATTAAACAACACAAACGGGCAAGCTGATATGGAAAACCCATATGGTATAGCACGATGGAATGGGCAAAATTGGCAACTTCAAAAAATCTATGACAATAACAATCAGATTATTCCGGAATTGAGAGGAATATTTTCATTTAATGGCGTGGATATTTGGCTTGCAGATGGAGGTGTGTATCATTGGGACGGAATTTCTTCTAAAATGAGTGCTTCGTATAGTCGTATAAGCTTAATCGGAGGCGTTGACAACGGACAATCCATCAATAAATTATGGGGAACGAGTTCGTATAATTTGTACGGAGTGGGCGACAAGGGAATGATTGCCCATTATAACGGCAGTAGTTGGCAGAAAATGGAAAGCGGCACTACCGTTGATCTCAATGATATCTTTGGTTTAGATGCGAATCATATCTGGGCAATAGGGACTATGAGCGATGGTAATGGGACGGTGATTCTTTCGTTTGATGGAATGGCTTGGAAAAGCTTATATCAAGGTAATTATTATGGTTTTAATTCAGTATGGACAAATCAATCAACATGGCTTTACATCTCAGGCGATTCTGGCCCATATCAGTTTAACTTAAAAACAAAATCATTCATCAAGCTATCCACTCCATCACAAGATGCTATGTATTGTGTCCGGGCTACTGGATTGAATGATGTTTTCTTTTCTGGCCAGAATAAAGAAATCACAAATTACAATGGATCGACATGGAAACTGTATACCGATGTCCAAGCTCTGATTACAACAGACGCATGGTGGCTTTCTGTAAAACCGACCAACGATTTCGTTGCGGTCGGGGGTGGGTATTATATGGGATCTAATTTTGCCCCTATTGTATTACGCGGGTATCGATGATTAGATAAAAGCGGGTATAGCATAGTAGTAACCATGAAATACCCTTAATAGGTAAATAGAAAGCGAGCATAGGTGCTATGGACTTTTCCCAATAAAGGGAAACTCCTGTTTTTTTATTTACCATCGAAGGGGGTGAGCATAAAATAAATTCATATCTGCCAAAAAATCTCTACCACAAATATAATTCTATCACAATTCACTTCAATGGAGGAAGGCTATGAAACGTCTATTGCTATCGGCGACATTTTTGGTTTTGTTGGTCGGTTTATCTTTTGCCCAGGTCGGAACAAACCAAATGTATGTAAAAGTCAATGGAAACTCGTATCCAATTTATAATTTATTCGCAGATTCTTTACAGAATTATTTCCGCGCAAATACCGAGATTTTTAAAAGTATGGTCCACGATACAATCATTTCATATGTTGTTAGCCAGGGGTATTCACCATATGATTACCGCTATCCAAATCCTGCGTGGCCGACAGTTATCAAATCTATAAATTGCACTCCAGCGTCTGATGGTATATGGATCAATTTTACAGTTGACAGCCTGAGAATCCATTGGAATATTGCTCCAGGAATAATTTTTGTGATTTGTAAATTGGAAGGTTCTGCCGATGACGCTCTTGGCTCGGTCATGGTTAGCGCAAAAGTGAAATTATTATCTAATGGCACAAAATATTCTCTGTATGTAGATAGCATTAACACAGATGCTTCTAATTTCGTTTTTAAGCATTCAGCGAATTGGCTGAATAATAACCTTTTTATAGGCAGCGGAATGGACAATACTGTCAATGGAATGATTCAGAAAAAGGCTAAATCTTTCCTCGGATCATTTAATATGGATTTATTCGACCTGGCAGGATATAAATTTGGAAACACAATATTGTCCGCACAAACAGCTCAGGAAGTGTTGAATGCCTTTCCAGCTGCACTATCTTTAGGTGCATCTACTGATAATAATTTAGTGTTCAATGTCAATTTTATGCAAGATGGTTCAGAACCTCCCCCCGTAACTTCTCCAAGCTACGATTATATTGGCTTCGCCTGCCCATATTACGCATTTCAAACGTTAAAAAGTTTACCAGGGACAGGAATAACAACAGTATTACAACAAGAAAAAATGTTGATCGATTCAATGGCGTCTTTCAATGCACAAGCGATTCGATTTTCAATACCTTGGAAAGAAATCGCTCCTGGAATGAATATTAACGTAAGTAGTAGCCATACTCCTGACGAGTTAAATGATTCTACCGTTCTAAATACAGCAGTTAATTCTATTCCATCGGCAGTCTGGGCAAATACCGATACTATTATTTCTATGGCATTCAATAGAAGATTAGATGTTATTCCACAGCTTTTACAGCAGGAACTTGATCTTCCTCGAGTAGGTATTAACTCAGCGATACTTGCGCCGGACGCAGTTTTGAATGGATCTGAAATATACGATATTTCTAAAGGGCAATATTATCGTTATATAAACCCGGATCTTTATCTTTATTATGTAAAAATATTCGCTAATGCGGCTGTTCGACGATATAAAGACAAAATTGGAATATGGGCGTTGGAATGTGAGCTCAATTGTGCCAGAATAGCAGCCGAACCAGATGTCAAATGGCGACATGGTAGTGCTTGGTTAGATGAAAGCATCGGTGGATTTCAAGATAAATATTGGAAGATTCTCGTGGATGCAGTTCGGAAAAATGATCCAACGGCAAAAATTACAATGCCATTTCATATGCTTAATTTGGCGAGCGGTATTAATCGTTTCGGCTCCGATGTTGATATTATAGGTGTTAATATATATCCAGATCTAAATTCGACTGCTTATCCAGTTATGGGTTTTATGGTCGGAGAATTAGTGCGTGCAACGCGAAAGTTCTTATATAATAAAGGGTGGTCAAATAAACAAATCCACGTGACTGAAACGAGTTATCCGGGCAAAGATCATGATGCAACTTCATATGATGGCGCAAGTGTCAATGAATGCATCCAAAAATATTCTTTTTATAGACAGAAGAAGTTTATGGAAGATGCCATTACATCATCAGTGAATTTTGGTGCAACGGGATTCTTTTGGTGGGGATTCCTTGACTGTGAACTTGATAAAGCGCCAGAGGGCGGCCAAAGTAACTATGGAAGTCTAATAAGTCTGGGTACAAGTTCTATTTCATTCAAGCCTGCAGCAACATCATTCCAGACAAAAGTCCCGACATGTCATCCTTTAAAAGCAAGTGTCATTTTCCAAAACGTAGGGCTTTCCGGGGGACAAGATTTAGGAGGAAAGATTTCTCTTTATAGCGAACGTGACAATTTAAACTCGGGAAGTTT
Source organism: Ignavibacteriota bacterium (assembly GCA_003162695.1). Taxonomy (GTDB): domain Bacteria; phylum Bacteroidota; class Ignavibacteria; order UBA10030; family UBA10030; genus Fen-1254. The sequence continues at coordinate 5,386 of PMML01000005.1, forward strand.
TGTGCCTGCGATACGCAATAGATATCATTATGAAAAGACTGAACAACAATATTTGCAGGGATTAAAACATAATCGATGGAATGCTTCTACATCTAATTATAAAATGAATAATCAATTTTATGTAGAGCCGACTATTGCAACTAAGACAGAGACCGCAAGATTTACTTCGAGCGATTCGGCGACGGTCGGTAGTTTATTAATTGAAAATACTGGTATAAGTAATATATCGGCTGGATTTAATGATCCATGGTGGGTCGATGCTTCCGGAAATCAACCTGGTACGGCTTTTAATCCATCAACGAAGTTAAATAGGGTGAGTGTCTTTCTTAATCAAACCACAAATTTGGGAACTTACTACTCTGTCTCTGTTTCACCGACACAAAACATCAGCGGGTACAATTCGATTTTCCTTGGTTGGACAGCATCTGGCGCAATACTTGATACCACAAAAGATTCAACATCGGTGGTATTTACAACCTCCAATGCCAACGTTACTGCCAAATACAAAGGTACCCATCTCTCCAATAATGCTTCCACATTTTCCAACAATAGCCAGCGGAAGATTGTAAGAACCGGTAATGGATGGTTGCATATGGTGTATGAGAGCGGAGGACATGTCTGGTATGAGATGAGCACAGATAATGGTTCGACATGGTCGCTGATGAGTCCGGTTGACACCACGATCGGCGGAGTCAGGCAACTAGGAACTCCCGGACCTTTAGATAGTGCAGGAATTGGAGGCAAATGTCCTTCGATTGATTATTCTCATAATCCTATTGATTCGACTTCAATCGTCATTGTTTTTGAACAAAAATATGGAACATCCTACTCAATTAGGCAAATACCCTACTTGTTCTGTAAATCAGATACCTGTCCATGTAACAATGGACCATGGATAACGGAAAACACTTATGCGATAGTGTATGGAGCAGATCCGTATGCGACAACTAATGCGAATCCTACGATCACATGGGGTGCAGACGGTTCAGGTCTTTTAACATGGGAAACAAAAAGTAACACTCCCGGAATTTATTACCTGGTGGGAACTCTAAATGGTCGGTCTAGTAGTGGTTTTAATCCAGGATTTCAAACATCTATGTACCCTACAATATTATCTGGGACATCCATCAATTCTACAAATGCGACAACTTCTGGCATTTATTTTTTATCTAGTAATAGTATGTTTTATGATATAGCATGGGAACATGATTACACCAGCACAAAAAGCTCAATTAAGCATTTATATTTACGATTAAATAGCAATGGTTTGCCTACTCCAAGTGCTATAGACACAATTTCAAGCAAATCAATTAGCAAAAATTACAAGCCTTCCCTTATTGAAAATGATTCGTGTGTAATATGTTCATGGATAGGAGATCTGGATGGTTCGGGCACTTGGATGAATGTTTACGCTTACGAACGCCAAGTTGGTTATTCAACTATCTATAGATATGGTGTAGGTGCACAATCCGTATCAATGAATAAGGATAATGGAACGAACTATTATCTCGCATGGGTCCAGAATTCTTCATATAGCCAAAATCCAAGTTCCTGCACAAACTCGGTTGTAGGCAGCAATCTTTCAGCACAAAATTTGAATACCACAGGCCAGAATATCCAATTGTGCAACGGCCCTACAAGCTCGAAGATGTACGTATCGTCGTTCTATAACTCTGCATTGCCATATTACTTCCAAACGTCCAATAGTCTCACCAGCGCTCCCCATGGAGATATCCTTTCCCAGGCAAACGCTGTCTCTAAAAAGAATGCTGTCTCTACAACAAATGCTCTTCTCAGCGGCAGCGGCAGAGGCAGAGGAATAGCCATTGACAAAGGAAATACCGGCTTTTATTACTCGATAGGTGATATCAACGTTGATGGTAATTTAATTGACTTTGTCAGCACAAACAAAAAGACCAAATATTACAACATGGACACATTGAATAACATGCTCCTTTCACAGCCATTTTTGATCAAGAGCAATTCCGTTCTCAGCTTCAGTGAAAATTCAGGAGCGGCAGATACGGTGGCAGCAGCCGGAATATTAGGAGCTAATGGATACATTTCCTTTACCGTCCAAGTTATCGATAATGCTTCAGGCAGCGTGCTTGGAACTATAAAAAAAGTAAAGTTCAGTTCGTCTAATCTGCAATTGAAATACAAGACATCTCCATTTACACTTCCTACAACAGGACTTGGAGGCAAGACAGGAAGACTGAAGATAATTGTTGGAACGAATCTCGACAGTCTCCGATTAGCACTGGTAGAACAATATGCAGGTCCAGGTGTAAGCGTTATGGGCCAAGCCAGTAATTTGGCGATGCAGACGACATCGGCGTCGGGAATCACTCTTGGCAGTTACCCAAATCCGTTTAACCCAAGCACAAACATCAGTTATCAATTAATTGAAAATAGCCGTATAAGTATAAAGGTCTACGATATACTCGGCAGGCAGATAACGACGCTTGTTGATGGTAATAAGACGGCAGGCCAATACATAGCAGTCTTTGACGGTTCGCACTTTGCCAGCGGTGTATATTTTGTCCGCATGATGGTGCAGGGATCGAATGCGCAGCAGATTGTAAAGACACTAAAAATACAAATGCTGAAATAGATCTCTGACCTGTTCAGACAGATACCGAAGCCTTGTGCCACTCGCACAGGGCTTTTTTATTGATTCGTGAAAACCAAAGGAAGTGTCCGGCTTGACATCGCTGCATATTTGCTGTATTATTTCTGCATACTACAGTATGAGATCACAAATATTTATAGCTTTGCTTCTTGTTGGATTCGGCTGTCAACATAATCCGATTTCCATTAACATTAAACCGCCGACTTTAACAGTAGTGGATGTAAACTGTACTGAAGTATGGTTGAAGATATCCAGCTCATGTGCAAATTATGATGTTGTTACGCTCAAAAGGGACACAACGATCCTCGATACAATTCGACTAACGACAGCCGATACAACAATACTTGATGCAAATCTTCTCCCTTCTCACACTTATACATACACTCTCGCAATGGCAGGAGTAAAAAGTGTCACAGCGCAGGCACGAACGATGGATACAACGAGCCATGCGTTTACATGGACGATGTATACACTTGGAGACGGGACAACAAGTGAATTGAATGACGTGGCCATAATAAACGATACACTGGCTTATGCGGTGGGTAAAATACATTCCGGTGGCATGGTGTATAATCTTGCAAGATGGAATGGACAAGCATGGAATTTGCAACAACTTCCATATCAAGGTTATCCACCTGAAGTTCATTCAGTTTTTGCCATCAGTGACACTGATGTCTGGTTCGATCCGTGGTTCCATTGGAATGGACAAAGCTTCCAGGAACTTCCAAGTGATCCTATCTTTTATGCTATTGGAATAAATAAAATGTGGGGGAATTCCAACGGTTTGTATGTAGTCGGGAATAACGGATTTATTGCCTACTACAATGGCACGGCTTGGACACAAATATCTAGTGGAACGAGTTTGGATATCAAAGATATATATGGCGCACAGAATGCGAACACAGGCACCTGGGAAATATATGCAGCGGCAGGTAATCCATTGGTTAGTAACGACCGCGCTATACTGCAAATAAACGGGACTACTGCGCAAGCTATTTCGGTTAATGGAATCAATTGGGCGTTAATGAGTATATGGTTTATGCCTTCGGAACAATATTGGGCAGTTGGAGATGGTATGTATGAAAAGCATCCAACATTGAGCACGACATCGTGGGCAAGAAAATATCCGACTATTTATACGACCTACAAAATCAGAGGCAATGATATCAACGATGTGTTTGTATGCGGTGCATTTGGAGAGATTCTGCATTACAGCGGAACAAGCTGGCAGAGCTATATATCACAAACATATTTGGCGACTGGAAACTTGGCTTCTATTGCAGTTCGGAGTAATATTGTTATTACAGTAAAGTCGAATAATTCGATAGGAGTCGCCATTGTCGGTAGATGTTAGTAAAATGAGATAAAGCTGTAGATATTAAAATAAACCATTCTAATTATAGTTAGTTGGTAAATAACACAAATCAAGGAAGGGAAATAAAAATGAAAGACAATCCGTTCACTGTTCAACAGTCAGCACGATTTGATCTCGGCGAAATGAAAGAGATACAAGGGATACCAAATGCGATGATGATGCTTATTGTAAAATTTGTGGGCATATCATTCATTACACGTTTGTTTCAGGTGAGTCTGCTTCTTCTTATGCTTTTGCCATGCAGTATTTATTCTCAACAAGCTATCGATACGCAAATGACATCAAAAAAACCTCATTTTATAAATAGTGGTAACGCGTTAAATAGCAGCAAAGGCAAACAACGTTTTTCCTTGCCAGATACGAGTGAACAAGCGCTGGTCAAAGAATTCCGAGACATGCTGGACAATTCGGAAACGGTCATGGATGCACAGGTAATTTCAATGGAATCAAAGTGGAACACGTCTAAGGATGAAATGTTTCCCAATGGCATGAAAAGTATTTATACGATGGTTAAATTTAAGGTTCTTCATTGGATCAAAGGTTCTTTAGCTAGTGATGAAATAATATTTAATATAAGAGGAGGCACGATTGGTGATACCGTCGTGACCGTAACTCAAACACCGATATTTAGTCTAAATGAGAGAGGAATATTTTTCTGCCAGAATAAGGAAACTAATACGTTTTTAATTAGTAAGGGTAGAATTACTATTTTTGGTTCAGGGAAAGGGAGACATGGCATCATAGAAGTTGGGGTTGATCAAGTAGACGCTGAAGATTATATTGAAATCGTAAAACAAGCCGTCACAGATACAACAGCCTACCCCAAATTCATACACGGTTTGAAGATCATGGATGGAGAATTTAGATTAAGAAAATGGAAGAACGGAGTAATGCCTCGCGCAGTAGCCGATAGTGTTCACAACGCTCTAAGGCCGAGGAGGGTGACAAATAGCGATACAACGAAAGGGAGTGTAAAATGAAACGAATATTCTATATTATCAGCATTGTTATATTCGGATTGATTTCTCAAAGCAGGGTTTATGCTCAACCCCAATTAGAATCACCCGCAAATGGGTCAACATTGTCAACCTTAAAAGTTACGCTTCAATGGCAATCCGTCTCAAATGCAACGGATTATGAGTTACAAATAGCAACTGACAACGGATTCCAAAATATGTTAGACGATGAAATGACAAGTGGCGCCACATCTGAAACCTTGTATTTTAATGACGGACAAACTTATTATTGGCGTGTAGCAGCTTATTATGCTGATGAAACAAATAGTGGTTTTTCATCGTATAATTATTTTACTATTTCCGCGACACCTATTATTTCAGATTATAAATATTGTGAATATCCGATCAAGTCTTTTTTTATGTGTAAAAACATTGAAGGTCATTTAGGCCGCCAGTTGATACGAGATGTAGTTGTTTGATTCATCATTAGCACAAATTAACGCTCGAATGTTTCTCAGTTGAGCAAGTTCCAGTTTCGTCATCGATACTCTCCGCCATTTATCAGAAACTCGTTTTAGGACTGCGAAGACCAATCCCAAACAAGAGCTTTCATGCTGATGCTGAGGAAAAACCTTCGTCCTTCGCTTTTGTTCTTCAAAAGATCTCTCGATTAAATTCGTTGTCCGAATAAATCTTCGGTGTCCTGCAGGATATTTCAAGTGCGTCAGACACGCGTCGAGATCATCAGTAAAGCAAGAGATCGCCGAAGGGTAACTCTTCGCATAATGTTCGATAATCTGTGTCGCCAGTATCTCTGCTGCCGGTTTATTCGGTGCGTAGTATACAGCCTTGATCTCATCAAGAACAACCTTCTGCACATCCCGTGGAAGCTTCGATGCAATATTCCGGAGTTTATGAACTATACACCGTTGCCGGTCCGCTTTGGGAAAACATTTCTCCAAGGCTCCAAGGATGGCCTTGCCTCCGTCGCTGATCACTAACAACGGCTGCCGTAGTCCTCGCCGCTTCATATTCTCAAAGAACTCTTCCCATGCACGCACACTTTCGCTTTCTACTGCTGCAATATGCAATAAATGCTTGCTCCCATCGCTGCAAATAGCCCAGGCACATAATAACGCTTGGTTATTCGTATAGCGCCTTACCGATTCATAGACTCCATCGGCGAAGAGATACACCACATCCAGATTCGATAAATCTCTCTCAGAAAACTCCCTATACTGTTCATACAGCCGTTCCGACAACTTACTCACCATGCTTCGGCTGAACATCGGCTTGCCGTTTGCTTCTTTGAGTGTTTCCTCGATATCTCTTGTCGATAATCCCCGTACATACATCTCAACGGCCATTGTCTTGAGCTTCTCCGATAAGCGAACTACCCCTTCTAATATCCGGCTCTTGAACTTCTTGTCTGTCTTACGAAAATGCGGTTTTAATATTCTCAGCCGTTCTCCCGGAACCGCTATTGTCGACTTATAATACCCATTTCGATATCCCGTCGGCTTTTCACACCTCTTATGCCATTTCCGTCCCAGATATTCTTCTACTTCGACATCCAAAATCCTCTGGATCAATTCTTCCTGTCCAGCTCGATGCAATTCCTCTATCGCTATCCCGCCTTCTCTTCCTAAGATTTCTTCTATTTCCTTGCGTTTAGCTTCCAATGCTGTTATCTTTTTCATGGTGCTGTCTCCTTTTGTTGATTTCTTTTGTTTTTTGGTCATTACAAATTTAATCAACTGGAGCGGCACCTCTATTTTTTACACAAAGTTACGGACATTATCAGCAGTCTGGGCACTCAACGATACAGATGTTTGGATTACATCAGGCTCACAATTGGTGAGATGGAATGGACGGAACCAATATCCACCTCAATGTCTGCCAATTTCTGTTTTTAAATTATGGGGCGAAAATTCAAATTCAATATATGCAGTAGGTTATGGGGGAGAAATTGCTAATTACGACGGTACGACTTGGACACAAATATCCAGCGGAACAAATATAGGTTTCTGTGATATTTGGGGCGCGAATAATACTCAAACAAACCAAACCGAAATCCTTGCCATTGCAACAAATTATCCGACTACAATTAATATGAAGATAGTGGAGCTAACAGGGACAACAGCTGCCTCAGTCGACGGCACCGGGCTATCGGGTGCTATAAGCGGTGTATGGTTTATTCCCAATAGGTGTTATTACATTGTCGGAGCCGGAGTAGGTTACAAACATTCATTGCAAGATTCAGGGCCATGGAGTCTCTACCCAAGAAGTGGAATAACGAGTTACTATTCTACATCAGTGCATGGTAATGACGTCAACGATGTGTTTGTTGTCGGAGTTGATGGGGATTTTCAACATTTTAACGGAGTTACATGGAAGGATTATCGTGATCAAACCTATCTGGCGAACGGTTCTTTTGGCTGTGTTGCAGTAAATGGAAACTTTGTTGTGGCTGTAGGTTCAAATAGTCCTTATGCGGCTATTACGATTGGAAGAAGATAGCACAAAGACTTTATGACAAAATATTTCGTGTATCTGTTTGCGATAATACTTTTGCTTACCGGTTCGGATTGTAAAAAAAATCCGGTTGCTCCTCCACCGCCAAATGGATCTGATACAACAAGTAATAATTTCACATTCCAGTCTTTTTCATTTGGCGGTAATGCGGGAAGTTGTTTATTCCAGGACGTAGCTATTATCAGTGATACAGACATCTGGGCAGTAGGCACTGTCTACCTTGATTCTGCTAATGGCAATCACGATCCATTTCCATATAATGCTGCGCATTGGAATGGACGAGGATGGAATCTTCAAAAGATACCGTATAACTATCAAGGTCAAGCATTTTACTCACCGATTTATTCCATTTTGGCGTTTAATTCCAACGATATATGGTTTGAAGCTGGAATTCATTGGGATGGAAACCAATTCAACACCGTTCCAATGAATATTAGTTTTTCATCTCATGCAAATAAAATGTGGGGTAATTCAAGTAATGATTTTTACATAATTGGTAACAATGGTCTCATGGCTCATTGCACCTATGGTAGTTGGACTAGTATATCAAGTGGAACAAGCCTGACCTTCAACGACATTTTCGGTTCAGGTGGACAAATACTTGCGGTCTGTATTCAATTCAGTCCGCTCGGCGGAGCAATTTTCAGCATCCAAGGAAATACAGCAACACAGATATCTTCATCCCCAGTTAGCCAGCATCAATTCTTCAGTATCTGGTTTGTGCCCGACGAGCAGTATTACATAGCTGGCGACGGTATTTACCAGAAGAATTCACTATCAGATAGCACATGGAGGAACGGTCCTCTTGATATTACGAATTACGGGACAACAAAAGTAAGGGGCAATGGGACAAACGATGTATTCATAGTTGGAGCATCTGGTGAGTTTTTACATTGGAACGGAGCGAGATGGATAAGCTTCATAGCACAAACAGGTCTTGCCGATGGTTATTATGGCAGCGTTGCGGTAAGCGGCAATCTCGTTGTTGCCGTGGGACAAAATGGTACCCAAGCTGTAATTACTGTTGGAAGGAGACAATGAAAGGCTGACTTCGCCACTTCGACAACACACCCAATAGAGTTTGGCGGAATGGCAAAGTCGGAAGTATTCTAATAAAAAGGGAGTTGTCATGCATAAGATTATTCTGTTTTTAATTATGCTCATTAGTTCACCAATACCTCTCAATGCACAAAGCTCAGGGCAGATAGATTCTCTAAGAGAAGCAAGACTTAAAATAATGCCCAAAGAATTAAGAGAAATTGAAGAGAGTAAGCATCTTACTCCTGAAGAAACAAAGATGAATTGGTCGATGGTGCAAGATATTAGGAAGTTTGAAAAATACATTAATGAAGGAAAATCTCATAAAGAAGCTGCCGCGCATTTTAGAGATGATATATATAAACCAGATGACCAAGATCGGGTTGCTATCACAGTTCGAGTCAGAAAGGATGAGGATGGAGTCAAATCGTTCATACAAGCACAAGGTGGGAAAATAATCTCTACTAATAAAGATTCTTTCTATAACAATACGGTTGTTATTACAAACTACCATTGTCTTCTGCCTATTGAGGCAATTCGTCTTGTCGCAAAACTTGAAGCTGTTGCAGATATACAATTTATGTTTTCATGTGTTACACATTGAACAACGAGGACTTAGTATATGCATCGATGAACATCTTAAATTTGGACAATCATATTCTTTATCGATTTGATNNCGTACGGTGTTTTTACGACACGTTTTTGGTGAAAATAGCTACAAACAGGGGCTTGACATCAAATATTTTTTACTGTATCATTCTCGCATTACTTTACTCAAGCAAATCAACCTCTCTTAATATCATTTATTCCAATTTCTATGGAGTTTTCATAGAAAAAAAGGCAAGGACAATGAAACCACGAATATTTCTTGGATGTTGTATAGTTTTGCTTCTTTCGGAATTCGGTTGTCGAAATGGCAATCCAGTTTCACCTATTAAAGAACCACCGACATTAACTGTAGTGGAAGCAAACTGCACAGAAGTATGGCTGAAGATATCTGTTCCAAGTTCAAATAATGGAATTGTCACGCTTAAGAGAGATACTACGATAATCGATACGATTCATTTGATGAACACTGATACGACAA
>PMML01000066.1 GCA_003162695.1 Ignavibacteriota bacterium
CCATCGGGCGCTATCAAACTATCTCTCGCTTGCTGCCAGTACATTTCCCGAGCTTTCGGATTATGAGCATCGTAATAGCTGTCAAACGTGTGCGTCATGAAATTGTCCCACACGATTGTAGTCAGGTTGCCGGCCTTGGCCATCGCTTCGTAGTTTTTTGTGCCTTTGGCAAAGACGGGCCAGATAGAAATCATAGCATGCACATTCGCTTTGTGCAGCTCTTCGACCATGGCCTTCGGATCGGGATACCTATCGGGCCACATAATGTGCGAGCCGATGACGTCGGGCTCCCAGTAAAACCAATCCTGAACGATACAGTCTANNTTATATCTGTCCTGCGACTGAAAAAGTCCGAAAGACCATTTCGGGAACATCGGAGCCTGTCCTGTTGCATCCCGGTACAGCGATATAATATGATCGAATTCCGGCCCGTAGAAAAAATAATAATCGACCGTGGTTCCGCTTTCGGACACATATTTGTATTTTGTATTGCCCGCCTCGGCGCCGTAAAAATTGGATGCCGCATAATTATCCCATAGAAGCCCGTAACCTTTGGTCGATAATAAGACCGGAATAGCGCCCGTCATATATTTTATCGCCATATCCTGATTGCGTCCTTTATAGTTCATAGCCAGCGAATCCACGGGATGGCATCCGAGTCCGTACAGCGCTTCGTCTGCAGGCGACAGAAATTGCGTTTCACACCTGTAAGTAGAAATACCGGCAACTGAATCCGCCGCCATTTTTTTCCCATCCGCCGCATCTTCGGCCAGAATGACAACATCATTCAGATCGGTATATCTGATTGAATTTGTCGACTTGTTCACTTTGACTTTTATCCTGCCGGTAGAAATGATGATTTCCTCCGGACTTTCCATAACTTCGAATTTCGGCGCCGCTGCCCATTCGTTGTTTATAACCAACGAGGTTTTTGACGGGATTTTCGGCAGGATGGTGTACTGAACTTCAATAATATCCTCTTTGCAGATTTTCACTTTCATGCTTCCGTTATCCAATGTAAGGGTCACTCCATCGGGATTTTTTGCATACGATGTTATGGAAGCCGCAGCGTTCTGCATGGTTGTAAACGAGGTGATGATTGCAGCCGCAATCAGGGCAATTGCTTTTCTTGTTGTCATGGTTATTCCATTACTATTTTAATAATGTTTCCGGAATAGTGAATTGATTTATAATTTTTGGAGAGTTCTAATCCGGTGCCGGAAGAAGGATTCACAATTACAATGTTGAAAGATCGTTCTTTTAGCATTCCATCGAAATATCCCGTTCGTTCACCGATAGTTACTATTTTTTCTTTATCGTTCCATGCAAACGGTATGATCGCATATTTTCCTTTTTCATAATTATAATTGTCGTTCTCATCTTCATACAACGTGAAGCTTCCATCCGCGCCGGGATAGATGCGNNCATACAAAGGCATTATATCGATAGGGGCGGGAGCGGTTATGGTTTGTCCGCCAGAAAAAGTTTTGCCCGTCCAGAAATCGATCCATGGTGCAGCGCCGGGCAGGTAAACGTTCCGCGTTTTATCGGGAAGCTTAACGTCCGATACTTTTTTCCCGGAAGGAATAATCCATCGCAGCTGGGCGACCGCCCCCATTGCATTTTCGTAATACTCGAACTTTATATTGTACTTTTTTCTTGCTTCGAGAACGATTTTCCCGGATTGAATCAGCGGGGCCTGATCCTGCCAATAATCGACGATCAGTTTGTTGTCGACAAACAGACGCACGCCGTCGTCTGTACGCGTATTAAAAGTATATTCTCCCGTTTCCGGAGCGACGATCTGACCTTTCCATCTGATCGAAAACGTATCCTGAGTCATCCCCTGCATCGGCGCGCCTTGACCCCAGTCGAAATCAATTTTTTGATCCGTGCGGGTTGTAAAAATCCTGTCGAAATTCATGCCCTTATAATATTCGCCCGTAAGGCCGGGTTTTCCGTCGAGATCGATCAGGTTCTGAGACTGGATAACTCTTCCGGAGTCCGTTTCGCCCCAGGGATAATACATCGCCTGCATTACCGGATTCACAAGTATGGAAGGTCCGAACATAAACTGATCGTCGATATTATAGACCTTGCTGTCGCTTGCAAAATCAAATGCAAGTCCTCGCATGATCGTATAATTGTCGTGCGTCACTTTCCAGCCGAGCGAATAAATATAGGGCATCAGTCTGTAGCGAAGGTTGTCGAATTTCAACTGTGTGTCGTACGACCAGGATCCTTTTTCGCCGAACCGCCAGATCTCGCGCGGAGTGCTGCTGCCATGGACCCGGAAGACCGGACAGAAAGTACCGTATTGGTACCAGCGCGTGAATAATTCCTTATACATATCGTTGTCGCATCCTCCAGGGACCAGCACAGTATAACCGCCGATATCCGTAGTCCAGTACGGTATTCCTGCGAAGCAAAAATTAAGACCGGCCGGTATTTGTTTGTGAAAAACATCCCAGCTTGCGGTAATGTCGCCCGACCACGTGGTTGCAGCGTTGCGCTGTTGACCGGCAAAAGCCGATCGCGTGAGAATATACACGCGTTTGTCGGAAGTCGCCTGACGTTGTCCTTCGTAAACGGCTTTTGTCGTCATGAGTGGGTATGTATTAAAATATCGCGCCCCGGTACCAATGTTGTTATTCATCAATTGCTTGGCCGCGTCGTTCCTCAGATCGCCCATGTCGGGTTCCGAAGCATCGAGCCACCAGCCGTCGAATCCTTTCGTATACAACGAATCCTTTATCTGATTCCAATACAACGACCGGGCTGCAGGACTGTATGCATTATAATATCTGCCGCTGTCCCATGATACGGCATTCCATAAGAATCCTTTTTTTTCCATTTCGGCAAAATTCCGGCTTCCCGGTTCGAATTTTCCCCATATTGAAATAATAATCTTTGCATTATTCTTATGGACGTCATTAGTCATTCCGAGCGGATCGGGAAAGCGTTTCCTGTTCATATAATGCGAACCCCATGCCTGCGGGTCCCAGTAATGCCAATCCTGAACAATAACATCCATCGGAACCTGCCGGCGCCGAAGCTCGTCNNTACGCCCATTTCGGATACAGAGGCGCCTGTCCGGTCAGAGTGCGGTAACCCGATATAACCTCGTCCGTATTCCGGCCGGCTATAAAGTAATAATCGATTCCATCGCCGACTTCGGACCATACCTGCATGCCTTGCGAATTATCCGAAAATCTGGAAAAAGAATAATTATCCCAGAGGATACCATAACCGTTTGTAGAGACCAGCATCGGAATGGAGACGGTCATATTGAATTGGTAAAGATCGACAGTTTTGCCTCGAAGGTTCATATTGCCGTCCTGGTGCTGCCCCAGACCATAGATTGCCTCATCGTCTGTGAGTAAAAATTTTTGACTGATGCTGTTGGTTTTTTCACCGATAACATTTGCCGGAAGAATTTCTCTTCCGTTTTCCTGAAGCAGAGTGCTTCCTGCAGCATCGAGGAATTGTATTTTTCCTGAAGACAATTCGACTTTTGCCTGAATAGAGGATGTGGAAATCACAGCGGATCCCGGTTCTTCTTTGAGCGACCATTTCGCACGTTCATGAGCCTGATTCACAATAATAAGACTCTCATGTTTTTGAGTCTCCCGGTTAGGTCTGCACTCAATCCTGATAATTTTATCTCCAAGAATATGAACCCGGACATTTACGGAATCTCCCATAACTACAATTCCATCATCCTTCTTGATTATATTCTCTTTCGCATGCAAGACGGTGAGGGGTATAAGAATAGCGAGTGATAGAAAAATGGACATGGCAATCCTGTTCATTCTATTAATCCTTCCATTAAAATGTTCTCGAGATGCAGCTGAGAATCCGGTTCCGCTGATTTTCGTTTCAGCGCATTTATGCCGATTTTAAAAATGAAATTTTATTCCATAAGGCAAAGCGCTTCGCACGTATTGTGCATTTTTATAGCAAAACACAATGTCTCAGATGGAGCCCATCAAAAAGATGTACTCCATCTGAGTCTGATGATACTATTTCAACAGGATCAGTTTTTTAACAGCGATAAAGCTGCCTGCTTGCAATCTATAGAAATATACGCCGCTTGAGAATGTTGCCGCATTCCATTGCCGTGTGTATTTGCCCGGTTCCATCACTCCGGAAACAATCGTAGCAACCTCTCTTCCGATGATATCGTAAATTTTCAATGTCACATTCGATCTTTGTGCAATCTGGAATGCGAAGGTTGTCGCAGGATTAAATGGATTCGGATAATTATTTGAAAGTTCGAAGTGTAGCGGTACATTCTCCGTATTGACGGATGTTACGGGCGAGAAAGTTATATTGTCCATATTAAAATTGTTGCTGTTGTTAATGGCAAGATGCATCACCTGGACGCCCGCATTCAGAGCAATCGATTTCGACGCCGAGGAATATATCGACTCTCCGCCGGTAGCCGGCAGTGTTAAAGGTACCGGGCTATGGGTGCTGGGAAACCTGAGCGTTAAGGCGCTGGCATTTTGGGCGGCGTAATTGACCGACACGTTGTAGGTTCCGGCTTGCTGCACGTTGATCGTGTATTCAAGCCATTCACCTGCGGCTACATCGGTTACATAGTATTGTCCTGGAGATCCTCCGATATCCACACCATCGTTCCTATAAACGCCGCCCATATTAATCTCATCGACATCGTGATAGGTCAATCCCTCGCCGCCTATATCATAGTTCTCACATTCAACTTTTCCAGGTATGCTGACCGGAGCAGCCAAATATGGCGCCCGGTACGTTCCGGGTATATTCAGCATGACCGGATAGGACTGAATTTCAACTGAATCTATCAGGTTGGAGTTTTTCAGGTTCGCCCTTAATCTATAAAAAAATTCTTTTCCTCTGCTTGTCGTCGAATCGACAAAGACGGAATCACTCGGCGCGAGTTTTGCAAAAAAGGCAAAACTGTTTGTGTCTATTTTGCGTTCGATAACAAAACTGTCGATTTGGGTCGTTCTGTTGTTCCATTGGACTTTTATCATGGTATCGGAAACCGCACTGATCGCCATTTTATTCGGCGATTCTTTATAAGTATGAATGATAACATCTTTTATCTCACCCCACGTATCCTGGGTTCGATTGTAAAATTTAAAATCTCCTCCATCTTCCCATGCCATAAATGGAATATTGTGCAGCTGTGCCTGTTCCGCCACAGTTGCATAGGCGCACATGCGGGAGTTATAATCGCATTTATACGTATATCCATATTCGCTCAATACGACAGGCACATTAGTCTGTGCGCTCCAGGCTGTGACCTGATCAAATTTTTGGGTTGTTGCATTTATATCTGCAACCGAGCCGTAGGTGCCCGGTCCGTTGAGTCCAAAAGGATATGGGTCGTACGAATGGTAGTAGCCGATTATAAAGTTGTCCTGCGGAACAGCGGCAGCGATAAGTTCGGCTGAATTTGAATAATTGTTACCGGAAAAAAGTACGATTCTGGTCGGATTGGTTATCCGGATAATTTGAATTATTCTGGCATTCAGATCGTCTACATTTGAAGCCGATAAAGGGTAAGGTTCGTTTATAACTTCAAAGAATAAGCTATCCGATTTGTTCTTAAATCTCGTTGCTATCTGACTCCAGATGCTGTCAAAACGCGCTTTATTGGCATCTGAATAATCGGCTTTGAGCCACGATTCGTGTTGTGCATTGACGATAATGATCAAATGACGGCTTAATCCCCAATCGACAATTTGTTCGATGCGGTTGAGCCATGTCGAATCGATGGTATACGGCGGCGCAGCGTCCGTATGCATGTCCCATGTAATAGGCAGCCGCACGCTGTTAAATCCGGCGTTTTTATAATCATCAAAATTGCTTGCGGTAGCGACAATACTATGGGGATTTTGCCATTCGCCTTCATAGTCTGGAGCTTCAAGCGTGTTGCCCATATTGATGCCTCTGCCCAACGTTTTGAGGGCATCGTTCGGCGACAGTTGAGCTCTCACGCCGGTTGCAGCGCAAAAGAGCATGAGTATTGAAAGAGTAAAATATCTTTTCATGGAGGATCCTCCTATTGTTATTTTTAAGATGCTGTATTCACATTAAAATAAATCCACTTTCTTCGGTATCGATATTTCCAATTAATCCCAATTAAAATTTTCAATTTTCTCATTGAGTTTCCATCTCTTCGGAACGGCTGTTTCCATCCAATCCAACGGTTCGCCCAGAGGCGCATTCAGAGATGCAGCTTTGAAACATTCTTTAATTTCTTTTCTTTGCGGGCCGCCTGTCGCATCCGGTTGTGCCGAGATAAAGAGTGGAGTTCCGCTTTGTGCAACAAGTTCCATCCATTGTTTGTTTTTGTCCCACGGAACTTTTAGAGTAAGTCCAACGCAGTCCGGATCGGCAGCGTAAAAAGCGCCGTGGTGTATGCCTCTGAAAGCCAATGTATTGACGCCCATGTCCCGCGTCCTTTTCCATTCATTGCCTGACGTGTCGTCGCCGATGCGGTTGATTTCAAAGAGGCCTGCAGCCAAATGGCTGAACGTATTGCAGCCGAGAATGTATGTTTCGCCTGCGGCCGACCGAATGGTTTGGTAGAGATTTAAAATTATTTCCGCATTGGTTATCGATGAATCATGCATATTCCACTTTGGAGCAGTGATCGACATATTTTTCAACATCTCAAAACCCCATCTCCCGAAAATATCGAAAGATGTAAAGTCGAACTTTATGAGTTCATAACCCCATTGATTATAAAGCTTGAAGTAATTTTCCACCCGCTCCAGATTTTCCGGAATGGTCGGATCGAGTACGGGTTTGTTCTCTTCTCGTCCCCTGATCAACGGCAGCATCAGCGAATTTGAATCTTTATAACTTCCGCAGAGAGGACGGGTCCACAAACCGGGACGCATGCCGCCTTTTCTGATTTTTTCCGCAAGCGAACCCATATCGCCGAACTTGGCATTCGGCCTGCTCATCGTATCTCCCCAGCAGCAGTCGTTCGGCAGGGCGGGAGAATCCTGAAACCAGCCGGCATCGATTACTGAGAACGGACGATTGACAAGGCCGTCGGCCATGGGAGCCATCATTGCAGTATGTTCCAAAATCAATTTTTCAGAATTATTGCCGTAACTAAAATACCAATCATTGATGCCGTATACCGGCTCTCTCGGCATACGAACTTTGCCGCACATGACCGCAATAAATTTTCTTGCAGTCTGGAAAGGGGACTCGTCCGAAGAACCTTGGAGAGTGACGATCTCGGCGGCCTGCAGTTTTCTACCGGTTAATTGTACGCCGTTCCCTCCTGAATGAGTATCAAGAGTAAGGCTCAATGCACCGCCGCCGATCTGCCAGGAACAAAATGAATGAGCTCCTGTTTTCACGCCGAATCCGTTTGTGCTCTTGCCGTCAAATTCCAAAAAATACCAGGGCAAAATCTGCGAATCCTCAGGTTTCTGCCACGAAACATCGCCATAGGTGCGCTCCCAGTGGTCATTTAAAATGAGAGAAGAGCTTTTGTTTGGAGTCTTCCACTGAAGCGTTACTGAACTGAGCTTTACTTTCGGCGCCTGAATTGTTACCGCAATACCTGCGCCGGTATTTTCCAGGCTTACAAGAACGTCTTGATATGTCCAGATTTCATTTCCCGTACCTGCAAGCTGAACGGTTTGATCGTCTATTATTGCCGAGACTTTATCCGGATAATTTATCAATTGTCTTCGTTGATCTTTCGGCGCGGAAAATAATGAATCATGCATCAAAGCGGCAGCCAAGGTCAATCCTGTTGCTTTTATGAAATTTCTCCGATCCATTCTTTACATTTCTCTTTATAAAGCGATCCCGGCCTCCGCAATATTCGGAAGCTTGTTAAAAATGCTTTACATTTTTGGAAAATTCATACTGTCATTATCCTGTCATGAATACGCATTCCGATAGAAAAGCTTTATCCATCGATCTGGTGACGCCGGCGCCGGTAACAGGGGGCAGCATGATGTTCCCTCAATTATCGTCTTCTTGTATTCAGTTCATTCTATATATTGCAAAGGATATTCCGGGTACATTGAAACTGAGCGTCGTGCCTTTCTTGTTTATTTTGATTTCCTTGCCGGCCAGCAATGTCGGTTTTGTATACTGCAGATTCATTTGGAATTCAGCAGATGCCGCCTTTTCAGACGGATTGATGATCACCAGCAGGATGTCCTTTCCGCTGGCTCTGGCGTAAACAAATGGATATGTGTTTTCTTTCGCATAAAGCGGAACGAACTTTGCATACGCGGCAAGCGCCGGTTCCGTATTCTTTAACGCGATGAGTTTTTTCACACGATTCAGCAGCGAAGACGGATCGTTTTGTTCGGCTTCTACGTTCGGTGCATCGCTGGCGGTATCGACAGGCAGATAGAGGCGGGAAAAATCGGCCGTGGAAAATCCGCAGTTTTTACCCGATGTCCATTGCATGGGCGTTCGCGCCCCTGCGCGGGGCTGGTACGCGCCTTCGATTTGAGGCATATTGTACAGCTGGCGCATACCGATTTCATTTCCGTAATAAAGAAACGGCACGCCCGGCATGGTCATTCCGAAAACCATAATGAGTTCCAGCTCATCGGTGCTCCGGTTGACGTTCATTCGTGCATTGTCGTGATTGCCGAGCGGCAGTACGATGTATCCTTTGGATTTTGTTTCGTTGTACTGTTCCATGTATTTCGAAAGAAAGTATGCAATGTTTCCTTTTCCTTCCTTATCAAAAAAACTGTGTCCTTCGGAGACTCCGTTCAGAATGCGCCAGCTTTCTTTCTGCATAAGATCGTTGTAGCCGTCGAACCAGTGGAAGAAGTCGGCATGGAATGCATCGAGCGCATCTTTCGGGTAAGACCATTCGGACACCATGAAGGCCTGCGGATATTTTTCTTTAACAATTTGGCGGATCTCCTTCCAAAAATCTTTCGTGCCGCCGCTCACATCGGTTCCTTTTACCAGCGCGCCTGCCATGTCGGCGCGTATGCCGTCTGCGCCCATGTCCATCCAGAAACAAAAAATCTTTTTCAATTCTTCACGAAGAGCAAGGACATCGGGATGATTGACCGGCAGCTGCCACGGCTTTGCCGGATCGGGTTTGCCGAAACCGAAATTTAACGCCGGTTCCGACCAGAAAAAGTTGAACATGAAATTACCGTTCCGCCGTCCATAACCGTGTATAAACCGACCGGCAAATTCGCCTCCCTCCGTTTTCCATACATTGTCGTTCCATACATACCAATTGGAATATTTGTCGGGGGACTGTTTGCACGATTCAACGAACCATGGATTATCGATGGCCGTATATGAAATGACGTAATCGAAAATTACCTTGAGCCCGCGTTTGTGCGCTTCCTGAAAAAGCCGTTTTGCATCTTCGTTGGTTCCATACCGGGGTGCAACCTTGTAATAGTCCCGAATATCGTATCCCGCATCATTGAACGGCGAATCAAAAAACGGATTCAGCCAAATGGCAGTCACACCGAGACTCTTAATATAATCCAGCTTCTGAATGATGCCGTTCAGATCGCCTATGCCGTCGCCGTTTGAATCATAATACGTTTGGGGGTAGATCTGGTAAAAAACCGCATGATGAACCCATTCAGGAGAATCCGGAACATCGCATGTTCCGGTTATATCCAATTGCTGTCCATGAACAACAGACAGGCCTGCTGCCAAAAACATCCCGGCCAATATTTGTTTTGTACGCATATTCATTTTCCTTAAAGCGATGGAATAGTTCTTTCTTAAGACATTGCAGACTATTCGGTTAAAACTGTATGACCTTTTCACTGCCTTGATAGGGAAGAGTTCTATCCGGTGTTCCGGCGAGTTCTACTCCGTTCCTGTTATCTTTCTTTACAATGACAATTTGAAACGTACGTTCCACAGGCATTCCGGGATATATTCCCTGCCGTTTGCCGATGGTCAGCTGCCGTTTTGCGTCGTTCCAGAAAAATGAGATTGTCGAGAAAATGCCTTTTTCATAATTGTAATTATCGTTTTCATCTTCGTACAAAGTAAAGCTTCCGTCGGCGCCCGGATAGATGCGCACTTCAATCGGAGCGGAAGGTTTCTCGGCGGCATATTGAACGAATGGACCCATCGGTATGATGGATCCGGCTTTTACGAACAGAGGTATTTTATCGATGGGCGCCGGCGAAAAAATGGTTCGGCCGCCGGAGAGCGTATCACCCGTCCAGAAATCGTACCATTCGCGGCCTGCGGGCAGATATACTTTTCTTGTTTGTTCTTTGGTTTCGGTCGTTTGTTCCTTCGCCAAAATAGACGGTGTTTTCCAATAGAGCAAAACCCGTAAGGCGCCGCTCGTCAGATTTTCTGTTTCTAAGGCAAATTTATATTCTTTCCCGGCCGTTAATTCTACGGAATCCGTATACACTTCAACGCTTTTATAGACAAAAGGAAGTTCTTTGCCGTCGAGGAAAATATGTTTGGGCCCGAAGCATTTAATATGGAACTGATGCTTTCCCGTTTCCGACGATATAAGCTTTCCATCCCAGCGGATGGATAATGTAGAGTCGGTGACATAATCCGGGCGGCCGTGATCGTACCAGTAGATGTCGACAGCGGAATCGATCTTCTCGAGTGTCAAATTTTTATAATGTGCATCGTTATAGTACATGGCATGCAATCCGGGTTTGCCGTCGTTTGTTCTGAAATGTTCCGCTGTGACGGGAATGCTTTGTTCGGGGGGACGGTGAAGCATATATTCGGTTACGGGGCAGACCATCAGCGCCGGGCCGAACATGAATTGATCATCGATGGAATATGTCGCTTTGTCATTTTCAAAATCCATCGGCAGGCCGCGCATGATGGAATATCCATTCTCCGTTACCTGATGTGCCAGCGAATAAATGTAGGGGATCAGACGGTACCGGAGATTGTCGAATTTCACGAGCACCGGCGTAAAATCCCCGAATTCCCATATCTCGCGCGGCGTCTCTGATCCGTGCGAACGGAAGATCGGACAGAATGAACCGAATTGAAACATCCGTGTATAGAGTTCCTGATAGGCAGGATCTTTGCCGCCGTGAGAGAAGACTCCTCCATAGCTTCCTAAGACAAATGCGCCGATATCGAATGTCCAGTACGGAATGCCGGCCATGCTGTGGTTCAATCCGGCAGGTATCTGATTTTTATAAATACTCCAGCTGGCGCCGATATCGCCCGACCATGTCGTTGCCGCAGCCCGCTGCTGGCCTGCAAATGTAGAGCGCGTAAGTATGTACGCACGTTTCTGATTAGTCGCCTTGCGCAGGTGCTTATAGATTGCATCCGTGATGAGGAGGGAATAGGGATTGAGATATCTGGCAAAGGAACCGAGATAATTATTGTCCATCCGTTTCAGTTCATATTCCGTCGATTCTTTTGTGCTGGCGTTAATCAGATCCGGCTCCGTTGAATCGAACCACCATGCATCGATCCCCTTGGAAAACAACCCTTTGTTCATATACTTCCAATAGAGATCGTTCGCTGCAGGGTTATACGCATCGTAATACTTAAAACCGCCCCAGCCGACGGGCTTGTAGAGAAAACCTCTCTGCTGCATTTCTTTGTAGACCGGAGTATTCGGGCCTAACCCGGGCCAGACTGAAATCATGAGGTGGAAATTTTGTTCATGAAGACGATCGATCATTTCTTTCGGATGGGGATAGAGCTTTTCATCGAAAAATAACTGGCTCCAATTTTTCGCACCGCCCCAGTAATCCCAATCCTGAACGATATTATCGATAGGAATTTGACGTTTGCGATACTCATCCGCAACTCCGAGCAATTCATCCCTGCTTGCATAATGCTCTTTACTCTGCCAGTAGCCGTATGCCCATTTGCCATACATGGGCGCCTGACCGGTAAGATTTCTGTAGCCGGCAATGACACTATCCATCGTGTTTCCGTATATGAAGTAATAGTCTATACAGTTTGCCACGTCCGACCAGAGAGACGTTTCGTTTTTGTCGTCGGTGAATATGGTCTTTGAATAATTATCCCAGAGGATTCCGTAGTTCATAGTTGAAATAAGAAAGGGAGTCACGGCATCGGTGTTAGCCTGCACGAGTTTTACCGTGTGCCCGCGCTTGTTTATCCAGCCGTCCTGATGCTGGCCAAGTCCGTAAATTCCCTCGTCAGGCGTCAATTCAAATTCTTGTTTGATGCTGTACGCTTTTTCATTTTTTAAATCGGCCGGCTGTATGACAGCTTTCCCGCGCTCTTTGAGGATTGTCGTATTGTCGGCAGTCAGGAATTCGACAATGCCGCCGGCTTTTGAAATCCGGATCTGCAATTTATCCGACTTCAAAATAACGGCCGCATCATTCTCTTCCACATGAAGATTGATGTCCGGCAATTCTTTTTGAATCACCGCCAGACTCGATGAATCAGGCGCCGCTTCGGGCAGCCATTTAAGGATGCGCACAGCATGATCCGAATAAAACTGGACTCTCATGCGATAACCGGCAGTCTCGATCTGAATGCCATTTTGAATATGCCGTACAGTCTCGCTGCTTAACGATACCTGACAGCAGCTTGCAAGAAGCGCTGCACAGAAGAAACGGAATATGTTATTTTTCATTGCTGCTTTCATGTTGTATGGATCATGCTTTATACCGCCTCACCGAAACGCTCAATGTTTCGGTGAGGCATGATTTTCTTCTTTCTTGTTTTTAACCTGCCACGCCTAACGGCGAGAAGTACAGGAAAACACACACTATAATAAGGACAACTATAGCAGAAAGGACAACATCCGTCGCGTTCCAGCTTGCGCGGGAGGTCGCTTTATCCTCTGCAACCGTTGTTGCATACGTCAGACCGTTGAGCTGTACCTCGGACGGCTTTTCCGACGAAAGGCTGACGATGATCAGCAGGGCGATGGAAAAAACAAAAAGGAAAATGCAGAAATAGAGAAAATTAATCGTCGCGAAAGTATACAAAATCCCGCTGAGATGGTTTTTCGTCAATTCAAGAACGATACGAAGAACCCCGATAATGAATCCGACGACCATCGTGGTTATAGCGCCCTTGCCGTTGATACGCTTCGAAAAAACACCCAGAAGAAAAACGGCGGCAATCGGCGGGGCAAGATAGGATTGAACACTCTGCAGGTATTGATAGAGAGTGTCGGAGATTCCCCGCATAACCGGTATCCATGCCATACCCAGAATAACGACAACTGCAGTGGTGATGCGGCCTACCTTGACCAGTTCTTTATCGGATGTATGCGGTTTTATTTTTTGATAAATGTCCAATGTAAAGAGTGTGGAGCATGCATTATAGACAGAGGCAAGGGAACTCATCAATGCTGCAAGAATTCCGCCGGCCAGAAGACCGCGTATTCCTACCGGTAAAAGAGTCTTTACCAGCGTCGGAAAAGCCTGATCCGCATTCGCGAGCTGAATTTTTCCGCTGCTTGCCAGAGCATATGCCATAAGTCCGGGGATTAAAAATATAAAGAATGGAAGGAGTTTCAAGTATGCGGCAAAGATCGTTCCTCTTCGTGCCTGTTGTTCGTTACGGCCCGCCAGGCAGCGCTGCACGATGTGCTGATCCGTACACCAATACCATATACCGACAATAGGAGAAGCAAAAAGAATTCCCAGCCATGGGAAGTTCGGGTCAGAAAGCGGAAGGAACATGTTCAGGTGATCCTTGGTAACCGCACCCATAAGATTATTCCATCCTCCGATTTGTATGAGGCCTGAAATCGTAAGAACGATTGAACCGCCCAGGAGGACGATAGCCTGAAGCGCCTCCGTATACATAACGGCATGAAGTCCGCCGAAAATTGTGTAGAGTCCCGTTATAACGATAAGGACAATCGCTCCGGTCCAGAAATCCACTCCTAAAAACGAGTTAAACACGACAGCGCCGGCGTAAATCGTAACGGAGACCTTTGCAATGACATAACTCAGCAATTGTACAATGGAAAGCAGCCATCGTGTCTTGCTGTTATACCGGCGTTCCAAAAATTCCGGCATCGTAAATACTTTGCTTCGCATGTAGAAGGGAACGAACACCCATCCCAGCATTAAAACGATCCATGAATGGAGTTCATAGTGACCCATCGCGAGACCGGATTTTGCCCCGGTACCGGCTAATCCGACTATATGTTCCGAACCCACATTGGATGCAAGGATGGAAGCTCCGATGACAAACCAGCCCAGGTTTCTGTTTGCGAGAAAATAATCGGTCGGAGAATTTTTATTCTTTCTAATCGACCAAATAGAAATACCGCCGATAAGCAGAAAATATACGCCGACAACGGCCCAATCGATAATGCCAAGAAAATTCATACGACTCCCTTTCTCAATAAATGTTTTAGAGAATGATCCAAACGATTGTATTTGATTGTTTCAATTGTGACGCCTTTCTTAGAGCCTATATATAATCATTGATGAATGTTTCAAACAATTCCTGCTTTCCGCTGATCTGTTCCGGTTCGCCGTTCTTCAAGGCGATCGTGTGCAGGTCTTCGAGAGTTAATTTTCCCTGCTCGAATGCCGCACCGGAGCCGTTATCAAACGATGCGTATCTTTGCGTGCGAAGCTTCGTATAAGGGGATTCCCGGCGAATAGTGTCGGCGATTATAAGCGCCCTTGCCATAGTATCCATTCCGGCGATATGAGCGATGAAAAGATCCTCAGGATCGGTAGAGTTCCGGCGAAGTTTTGCATCGAAATTTATTCCGCCGGAAGTTAATCCGCCTGCATCAAGGAATTCCAGCATAGCCTGTGCAAGTTCAAAGACATCCATCGGGAATTGATCCGTGTCCCAGCCGTTCTGGCTGTCCCCTCTGTTTGCATCGATGCTGCCGAGCAATCCGCTGTCTGCGGCAGTCCGGAGTTCATGCTGGAAAGTATGGTTTGCAAGTGTGGCATGATTGACTTCGATATTCAATTTAAAGTCGCCCTGCAAATTGAACTCGTTCAGGAATCCGATAACCGTCGCCGCATCGAAATCATATTGGTGTTTCATAGGTTCCATCGGTTTGGGTTCGATAAAAAATGTTCCCCGGAAACCATGTTTCCGCGCATAGTCCCGCGCAAGCGTCAGGAGCCGCGCCATGTGTTCCCGCTCGCGTTTCATATCCGTATTCAGGAGACTCATATACCCTTCACGGCCTCCCCAAAAAACATAATTCGAACCGCCGAGGGCGATCGTTGCATCGAGAGCGTTTTGTAACTGTGCTGCCGCATGAGCAACGACGGCAAAATCCGGATTGGTACCGGATCCGTTCATATAACGCGGATGAGAAAAAAGGTTTGCCGTGCCCCAGAGAAGCTTCACACCCGAATCCTTTTGTTTCTCTTTTGCATAATCAATCATGGCAGACAGCCGTTTTTCGGATTCCGGAATCGTTGTTCCTTCGGCGACAAGATCGAAATCGTGAAAGCAATAGAAGGGGGCGCCGAGCTTTGTTATAAATTCGAATGCAGCATCCATTTTTGCTTTGCCGCTCCGGATGGGATCCGCCGGATCATCCCACGGAAAAATTCTCGTGCCGCTTCCGAACGGATCGCTGCCGGTTCCGCAGAATGAATGCCAATAGGCAACCGCAAAGCGGAGATGATCTTTCAATGTTTTACCTGCTACGATTTTGGTCTCATCATAATACTTGAAGGCCATGGGATTTTTTGAACCGGGACCTTCATAGGAAATTTTTCCGGTAAACGGAAAATATTCTTTATCGCCGAGTGTTACGGTTGTGCTCATTTTATTTTATCCTTTAAATTGTAGAATTTGATTCAATGCAGTAGACCACTTTTGATATAATTCCGAATATTCGGCCGAACGGGAAGCATGAGGTTCGATTGTCCGAAGACGCTCGAGTCCTTTGAAAGCCTCCTGCCGGGATGTAAAATATTTCACACCGAGCGCTGCTCCGCGGGCAGCGCCTTGCGCACCGTCTGTGCTGTACAGCTCAATGTTCACGCCGGCAGTTTCTGCCAGTGTTTCGGTAAAAATCGGACTGAGAAATAAATTGGCCAGTCCGGCGCGGATGACGAGCGGCTTTATATCTATTTCATGCATAATGTCAATGCCGTATTTAAAAGCGAAAGCAATTCCTTCCTGTACGGCGCGAATAAGATGTGCTTGTGAATGTGTGTTGAATTGCACATGAAGAATATGAGCGCCGATGCTGCGGTTCTCCAGCATGCGCTCTGCGCCGTTGCCGAAGGGCAGAACGACAGCTCCATCCGATCCGGCCGCAGCGGTCGCTGCGAGTTCATTCAATCGGGCGTAATCTACGGATTGCTGACCCGTCATACGGCGAATCCAGCTGTTGGCAATGCCTGCTCCATTGATGCAAAGCAATACTCCGATGCGGTTTGCCTCGGCAGTGTGGTTGACGTGAGCAAAAGAATTCACGCGCGAGGCATGATCATACTTGAGCGTATCGCTCACGCCGTAGACAACGCCGGAAGTTCCGGCCGTGGCGGCTATTTCACCCGGCTCCATCACATTCAGTGAGAGCGCATTGTTGGGCTGGTCTCCAGCACGATATGTGACGGGAATACCTTCCGGTAAGCCAAGTTCTTGAGCTGCCCTTCGCTCAAGACGGCCTTGTTCACCGAAGGTCGGCGTGAGAGGCGGTATAAGATCCGCATCAATGCCGTACTCATGAAGCAAAAAAGATGCGATCGAACCGGAACTGAAATCCCACAAAATTCCTTCAGATAAACCGGAAAGAGTTGTAGCTGCTTCGCCGGTAAGACGCATGGCAATGTAATCGCCCGGCAGCATAAATGCATGGATTTTCCCGTATAACTCGGGTTCATTCTCTTTTACCCAGCGAAGCTTGGAAGCGGTAAAATTTCCGGGTGAGTTCAAGAGTGAACGGAGACATTTTTCAGCGCCGATAAGGGAAAAAGCCTTCCGGCCGATTTCTACGGCTCTGCTGTCGCACCAAATGATAGAAGGACGGAGAACCTGATGGTTTTTATCGATGATGACAAGCCCGTGCATCTGGTACGAAATACCGACGGCGATAATGCTGTCTTTTTTTATGCCGGAATCTGAAAGAACCTCGGCTGTCGCGATTCGAAGATTTTTCCACCACATGTCCGGATCCTGCTCGGCCCATCCCGCCCGAAGAGCTGTAATGGGCATTTCACTCCGGGGAGAGAAAGCATCGGCTTCAACTTTCCCCGTTTCTAAATTGAGCAGAGCCGCTTTAATCGATGAACTGCCTATATCGTAACCGAGTGTGTACATAAGATTCCGGATTTAATGTTCCTGCAATAGTTTCAATAATAACATTTCGTCAATGAGCATGCTGCCGCGTTTACCTGTAATCAGCTTTAATTTTTTTATCCCCCTTTTTTAAGGGGATCATAAATGGTTTTAATAAGCAATGTAATCCTCACACTACCGCATCGACACGCAAAAAGAGATCCTCAGATTTTCTTCGGCTGCATTCCTGCCTGATCTCCGGCATACCATTGCCAGTCTAACTCAATGCTTGAAGACTTCCATGAAGCTTCTCGGCATGGACCGGCTGCAATGCTTTTGTGGATTGCCGTATAACAAGCTCTGCATCCAGGACAATGTTTTCTATCGGTAAGGGTGCAGGGGATTCTATATTTCGGATCAGAATTTCAGTTGCTTTTCTTCCCAATTCAAACATGGGAGCGTGAACTGTTGTCAGTTGAACCGGAACATGTCTCGAAAACGGAATATCGTCATTCCCGATAACAGATATTTGATCCGGCACCATGATATTCATCTCGCTTAAAGCCGCCATAACGCCGAGAGCTGCAAGATCGTTATAGCAAACGATTGCTGTCGGAAAATCATGAACACTTCTATCATGAAAATATTCAAGACATTTTTTATAACCGTCTTCAAGATGGGCGCCTGTCGGAACAATCATATCGCTGTTGAATGCAAAGTGACTTTCACTGTACGCCCGCCGGAAACCATCTATTCTTTCATACGCATGAGATGCGTGCTTTGGTCCGGCAAAATGTACGATTTTCGAATGACCGTTGTCCATCAAGTACCGCATCAATTCTCTCATTGCTTTTATATTGTTGATGCTCACAACATTGGCTTGAATTCCGTTGACATTTTCCATAAGTACAAACGGAAAATTGATCATCCTTAATTTGAAAAGATGTTCGATTTCACTGGTTCCTTCCAGTACCGGCGCGATGATGGCTCCTTTAATGTCTTTACCGGAAAAACTTCTTATGATCTTTTCTTCGGATTCATGATTGCCTTCGGAACTGGCGATACTGACTATGTAGCCCTTGCTTCCGGCGTATTCCATAACTCCCAAAGCAACAGCCGTATAAAATGGATTGNNTGAGCAAGCCGATACTGTCGAAGGAGGATTCTGCGGCTTTTAAATTTCGCGCACTGCCATGAGGCCGATAATTCAATTCTTTTATTGCATTGAGAACAACTTTTCTTGTCTCAGCCTTGACGGTTTTTTTGTCGTTGAGTACGGCTGAAACTGTGCCGATCGAAACATGAGCATGTCCGGCAACATCACCGATTGTTACTTTTTGCAATATTGTTCCTTCGTTGATGATTTTAAGTCAAACTTAAAATTATATCAAAATAATATTATTGAAACAATTCAATTCATTTTCAATTTTTTCAATTTAGTTCAAAATAATAATGGAGTCAAGAAATTAAAACAAAACTTTTTAGAAAAAATCGGGCAGAACCAGGAGCAAACATCACTGTTCAATTACTTTTAACAGCAACGATTTCATAAATAGCCGCAGCCTGCTGCAGTGTCGATTTATTTTAAAATACACTCAAAAAGATACGCATAAAAAAAGCCAAGGAACGCGATATATAATCGCATCCCCCGGCTGCTTTTGTTTCTACGGTAAGTCGTTTTTATTTCTATATCGGACTATTGACTCCAATTATACCGATGGGGAGTCTCTACTTTGATCTTATAACTATCGTTTCTTCTCCCAGGTCACCTGAAACTGCCTTCAAAGTAATCTTGCCGGCTTTTTCTGTGGATTGGATCACTGCAAGACATAATCCATTAAATGCTTTTCTAAAATTTACTTTGAACGACTCGTCGCTTGTTTGACTGCCGTTATCGACACCGATGATTTTTCCCTCGCCCTCGATGTTGAAATGAATCAAATTATCGGCGTGGGGAACCGGGGTTCCGTGACTGTCGACTATTTTAACAGTGACAAAGGAAAGATCTTTGCCGTCGGCAGTAATCGCGCTTCTATCTGCGTGGAGTATCATTTTGGCAGGAGCGCCGGCTGTCTTGATTTCCTGAGTGAGGACTTCCTTGCCGCCGGTTCGTCCGATTGCTTTGAGTGTTCCGGGCGTATAGGTCAGACGCCAAGCCATGTGGAGTGCGTCGCCGGTCTTTTTCTTTGCTCCCTGAGATTTCCCGTTCAGGAAGAGCTCTACTTCTTCGCAGTTCGTATAAGCCCATACGTCGATCGTTTGACCTTCCTTCCAATTCCAGTGGGGGAATATATGCAAAACCGGTTTCTTTGTCCATTCACTCTGGTACAGATAATAAACGTCTTTCGGAAAACCTGCCAAATCCACGATGCCGAAATATGAACTTCGCGCCGGCCACGAATAGGGAGTAGGTTCGCCGAGATAATCGAATCCGGTCCAGATGAACTGACCGGAAATAAAATCGAATTTTTTCATCAGCTTCCAGGTCTCTTCGTGCGTCGATCCCCATGGTGCGCTGCAGTTGTCGTACGAAGAGCAGCTCAGGTCGGCGTTCGCATTCTTCAGAGGAATATCCCAGCGGGTCGGCCACCGGCGTATGCTGTCGGAAGGCATATCGTAACTGCCCCTCGAGTTCAATGATGAAACCGTCTCTGAACCGATCAGCAGTTTGCCGGGATGCAACTGCCGGAATTGAGCATATTCGTCCTGGTGATAACTATATCCGATAATATCGAGTGTGTCGGCACGCAGAACGGGATTCAATGAATCGCTGGAATTGCAATTGGCCGTGACGGGACGTGTGAGGTCGAGATTTTTAATGAATGATACCAGTTCTTTGGCAATGACAGTTCCGCTGTGGTCTGAGGTATCCCATTGTTCGGCCACTTCATTGCCGATACTCCAGAGAATGACACTGGGATGGTTCCTGTCCCGCAGTACCATATCCTGAATATCGCGCTGATGCCATGTATCCCAATCTAACGAATAGTCGAATTGCGTTTTTCCTTTTTTCCACATATCGAATGCTTCATCCATAACCATAAAGCCCATCCGGTCGCAAAGCTCAAGAAGTTCGGGCGCCGGCGGATTGTGCGATGTCCGTATGCCGTTCACACCCATTGTCTTTAATATCTCCAATTGCCGTTCTAAAGCGCGGCGGTTGATGGCGGCGCCCAGAAAACCGAGGTCGTGGTGATTGCAGACACCGTTAATCTTTACATGCTTTCCGTTGAGCAGAAGGCCTTTTGCCGTGTCGAAAACAATCGAACGGATACCCAGTGTTGTCTCGTAATTGTCTTGTTTTTTCCCGTCCACAATAACGGTTGTAAGCACTCTATAGAGATATGGATTCTCAATAGACCATAAAACAGGATCGGATACGGTAAGCTGCTGCTCGATATTCCCGGCAGATGCTTTCATGAGTTTTTCCATTGTATCTGCGGAAGCGATTGTTTTTCCCCTTATGTCTACGATTGCGGTCTTTAATGTAATTGCCTGATCTATCAGAGATGCATTCCGGATCTTTGTTTGAATGATTACTTTAGCCGATTGTTCGGTCACTTCCGGTGTTGTCACGAACGTTCCCCAATGTGCTATATAAATTTTATCCGTCATGACAAGCCACACATTGCGATAAATGCCGGAACCGGAATACCAGCGGGAATTCGGCTGTTTGGAGTTGTCTACTTTAACTGCCAGAATGTTTTTCTCTTTTCCGTATTTCAAATACGGGGTCAGCTCATATCGGAAAGAACTGTATCCGTACGGACGCAGTCCCAGGGAGTGACCGTTGATCCACACTTCGCTGTTTTTGTACACACCGTCGAAATCGATGAAGGCCAAACGTCCTTTTTCCGAAACGGGAATCGTAAAGGTCTTGCGGTACCAGCCGATGCCGCCCGGCAGAGCTCCGCCGCTCGGAGTGGCGGGATTATCTTTGCTGAATTTTCCCTCGATGCTCCAATCGTGCGG
>PMML01000024.1 GCA_003162695.1 Ignavibacteriota bacterium
CACCTTGCGAAGGTGGGGACCTTCGCAAGGTGGTTGCGCAAAAAATGAACTTTCGTGGGAAAAAGCCGGTCCCGGCAGTTTTACGCTATCTTTTTTCCAATTGTTCGATGCTCCGTATGATGTCCGAATCCATCTTGAACTCCGAAGTGAGATGGAATTCAATATCCGGGAACATATCCTTGGCCGCTTTAAAAGACCACGTTCCTTCGGCAAGATAGACCGGATAGTCGTCTTTGTCATACGCAATATGCGGACTCTGAAACGAGAGAAAACGGTCGAGCTGCTCCTTGTTGGACGATGTGAACCAAAAAGCTTTATAAACATTGAGCGGCTCTAAATCGCATTGTGCTCCGTACTCATGCAGCAGACGGAACTTGATGACTTCGAACTGCATTTCACCGACCGTGCCGACGATTTTGATGTTTCCCTGATCGCGGAGGAAGAGCTGGGCCACGCCTTCATCGGAAAGCTGACGAATTCCCTTGTCCAATTGCTTGGACTTGAATGGATTTCTATTGACAAGCTGTCTGAATATTTCCGGTGAAAATCTCGGTATGCCTTTAAAATTGAACTTCTCGCCTTCCGTGAGCGTATCGCCGATCTTGAAATTGCCCGTATCGTACAGTCCCACGACATCTCCGGGCCATGCTTCTTCAATAATGCTTTTTTCGTTCGCCATGAAACTGGTCGGAGTTCCGAACCGGATCTCTTTTTCCAGACGCGTGTGATAATAATATTTATTGCGTTCGAATTTGCCGGAACAGACGCGGCAGAATGCCACACGATTCCTGTGATGGGGATCGAGGTTCGCATGAATCTTGAAAATAAATCCGCTGAACGCATCCTCTGACGGATCGACTGTCCGGGCACTCGTTTCTCTCGGCTGCGGAGAAGGCGCGATTCTGAGGAATGTATCGAGCAGTTCCTTAATGCCGAAATTGTTGATCGCGCTTCCGAAAAAAACAGGTGCAAGATATGCATCGCGGTAATGTTCCTCGTCGAATTTTTCGTACGATGCTTCAATGATTCCGACATCCTCGCGAAGCTTAGCGGCAGAGCCTGCGCCGATGTTTTCATCGAGAAGCGGACTTGCAAGATCGCCGATGGCGATGATGTCGTCCGAGATTCCGGTTTTATTTGGGGAAAAAAGTTCCAGATTTTTGTCGAACAAATTATACACGCCCTGGAACTGAACACCGATTCCGATAGGCCATGTGAGAGGGCGGGTATGGATACCGAGTTCACGCTCAAGCTCGTCCAGGAGCGCGAACGGATCGCGTCCTTCTCTGTCTAATTTATTGATGAAAACGATCACCGGCGTGTTTCGCATGCGGCAGACGTTCATCAATTTCCGCGTCTGTTCCTCCACTCCCTTCACGCAATCGATCACGAGTATGACGCTGTCCACGGCGGTCAGGGTTCTGTACGTATCTTCTGCAAAATCCTTATGACCCGGTGTATCGAGAATATTGACCTTGTAGCCGTTGTAATCGAATCCCATTACGGACGTAGCCACGGAAATACCGCGCTGTTTTTCGATCTCCATAAAGTCGGACGTGGCGGATCTTCTGATTTTGTTGCTTTTCACGGCTCCCGCGGTGTGAATCGCGCCGCCGAAGAGCAGTAATTTTTCTGTGAGAGTTGTTTTTCCGGCATCCGGGTGGCTGATAATGCCGAATGTTCTGCGTCGNNGAATCCGTTGTGATGAATGGAAAAGCGAGGCATCACAATGCCTCAAGAACATGGCAGAGGCGCTATGGCAGGGTAAGTTTTATATGTTTGGAGAGAATACCCATGAGTTTAAGATACGCAGAGTTCAGGAGAATGCCAAGCGGCAATCCCTAAATCTTCCTCCGTATGCGGGTATGCTTGAATTCCATTCTATAATTCATTNNAAATATAAACGGGTTTCATATAAGACAGCATCCAATAGAGCATATGAATTTTAATAAAAGAAAATCTTTTTTGCTGGTTCTATCCGGATATACCCTCTGGATTATTCTGGACACTTTTTTTTGGATATATTTTGAACCGGCGAAAGTCATACTTATTCTAGAATACAATGGATCGATATTAATCTGCGGACTCATTGTATGCGCGCTCCTTGTTCGTTCACAGTGGAGCATAATTGCAATATCCTCATCCAGGAACCTGCTTTCTATCCTCGCCATATCTCTGACAGCCGTTTTCTTTTCAGTGTGTCTTGCATTGATCGATAATCTGATGTACAATTTTTGGACGACATGGAAATTCCAATTGCAGAGGAACAGTGTCATCAGCGGAAGCTTTAAATGTTTGGTTCTCTCGGCTGCCTTGACAGGTTCGTTTTATGTTGCGTATTACCGCAGTCTTTCGATGCAGCAAAAGGAACAATTGGCCCGGGCAAAAGCATTGGCAGACGAAGCCCGTTTGCTGATGCTGCGGTATCAGATAAATCCGCATTTCCTTTTCAATGCGCTCAATGCAATCCAATCGATGATCGAAAAGGACAAAGTTCGTGCCAAGGAAATGATCGCCGACCTCTCCGATTTTTTCCGGTATACGCTTTCCAAAAACAATCAAACGCTTGTGCCCTTGGGAGATGAAATCGAAGCGGTCCGGAAATATCTGGCGATACAAAAAGACCGGTTCGCAGGAAGGCTTGAAATCGATTATGAAATAGAGGGCGATGCGCTGAAAGTTATGCTGCCGTTCTTTATCATTCATCCGCTGGTCGAAAACGCCGTTAAGTACGGATTTTCTTCCGAGACCGATATCTTAAGGTTGTTCATCGGAGCAACACGGAACGAACAGACTCTCAGCATTCTTGTCAAAAATACGGGCAGGCTTGTTCCGGCGGAACGTCCTGCCGGGGGAGAATCGACGGGCACACGAACCGGAATTGATAATATCAAAAAACGATTGGCGCTGTTTTATCCGGATTGTTCCGCATTCGAGCTGCTGGAAAAAGACTGTTGTGTCCATGCACTCATAACGATTACACATCCGAGTATGTCTGCATGAGAGCGCTTATTATAGAAGATGAACCGCTCGCGGTCGATAATCTTACGTTTTATCTGAGAGAGTATCCCATAGAAATTGCCGGCGCCGCGTACCGGATCCGGGATGCGGTAAAGCTTATTAAGAAAATAAAACCGGATGTCATTTTTCTGGATATTAATTTATCGGGAGAGAACGGTTTTGAACTGCTCGATCGTGTCGATGTCGATTTTAAAATAATATTCGTTACCGCATACGATGAATATGCAATACGGGCGTTTGAGGTCAATGCGCTGGATTATATACTGAAGCCGCTTAAAAAAGAAAGAATAGCGAAAGCAATGGAGCGGCTGCTGAAGGGGAATTGCAATGACGCACCCCGGCAGCAGTATGGTATTGAGGATACGATATTTTTATCGACCGGACTCAAAGCATGTTTTTTAAAACTCAAGGATATTCATTACATCGAGGCAGACAGTTGCTATTCCAGGGTCATCGTCTCTGAAAATATTTCAAAATGCTCCGTTCAAACGTTAAAGAAATGGTCCGATATTCTGCCGGTGCATGAATTCGTGAGGATTCATCGTTCCTATATCGTGAACGTCGGGCACATTGCGAGAATAGAAAAAAGAGCGAACGGCACCTACTCGGTTTTTCTTCATCATATAGATCGTCCGATTGAAATAAGCAGAAGATGTGCTTCAGATTTACGCAGTAAATTAAGCTTATAATTTTCTTTTTACGCCTTATCGATTGTCCTCCTGTTGCCGCAAAAAAGTGCAGCGGCGATTTTGCAGAACATATCCTGCGGCGCAGCATGCCGGGCAGCATTTCTGCCGGCCGCAGCCGGTCGAAATCGATAAAGGCTGTATCCGCCGCATTCATAAAGCATTCAAATGCGGAAGATCGTGCTTCTGCACATGCACCTCTTTTCCTGCCGCTTGCTCGAATATTCGACCGCTCGCTTAACAATCCTTGTAAAGATAGTATCCATGATATAGTTTTGCACATAAAGAAAACGGATACCGGAACTGTCTCGATGAAAAAGATGCAACCCTTCAAAGGGAACATTACATATAAAAGGAGGTTTAAGTGAAAAAACTGATTTGTGCTCTCTTCATTCTTTTTGCGTCTCAAGCAGCGGCACAAATGAAGCCTTCTGCGGCTCCTCCCGCCGCGGCGGATGAAAAGGAATCGATCCTCACTCAAGAAACAAATATCTGGGATGTCATACAGAAACGCCGGTCTGTGCGGAAGTTCAAGCCGGACTCCATCCCTGAAAGCGCTGTACAAAAAATAATAAACGCGGCGCGCATGGCGCCTACATCCGGGAACCAGCAGCCCTGGAAGTTTTTAATCATCCGGGACAGAAACAAGATCAATGAGATGAAAGAAAAATGCATAGAGCGTTCGCTTTTAAGGTACAACCCGGCCAATCAGAAGCAAATAACAAAGGAAGAATACGAAAAACTGATACGAACGTCGCTTGATAATTATTTTTCCGCACCCGTTTATATCGTCGTTCTGACCGACAATGAGTCGATGTATCCGGACTATAATCATTGGGACGGTCCGCTCGCCGCAGGATACCTTATGCTTGCGGCACGGGCTTTGGGATACGGAACGGTTTTTATAACCGATGTTATACCGGAGAATGTGTCGAAAGAAGTTTTTCAAATACCGGACCGGTACACGAGAGTCTGTATTACACCCGTCGGGATACCGGTCGAATGGCCTGCCCCGCCGCCCAAGAAAAACCTGGAAGACTTTATTGTTTATGAAAAATTTTAAATCGATTCAAAAACCCGGGCCGGCATATACAGCACATCATATGAACGGAGAATTTAAATGAAACCTGGAATACAGCTCTTTACTGTTTTTTTATTTATACATGTACTCGGTATACCGTTATACGCACAGGCAATTCCCGCAGACAGCATTTACCTGGGCCAGCCTTCCCCGCAAAATATGCCGGTTAAATTTAACCTGTCTGTCAGTCCCGGTTACTTCCCGGCAGAAAGAGTGACGGTTTCGCCCGATGGAAAGAATATTTATTATTCCGAATTAGGCGGGTACTATCCCATCACTGCCGCACGTATCAAACATTACGGATATTCCGGCGGCAGATGGAACGGTCCCGACACGCTGTTTGAAAACTATTTTTCACCCGCATTATCACCCGATGGGACAAGGATGTACTTCCAGCGTGCAGGCGAAGAAAACGCGGCAATATGGTACTCCGTCAATTCGGGGACCGGCTGGAGTACACCTTCACGGTTTCTCAGCGATCTGCCTTTCAATTACCTTCTGCAGGAAACAAATAACGGCAATTACTACTGTTCGTCGTATTCAGCTGCCGGAGGACTCGGCCAAAGGGATTGGTCTCAATTGGTGATAAGCGGTACAGATTCTGTTGTTCAAAGTCTGGGACGTCCGCTCTGTACAACCGGAGATGATATAGATTTTTGTGTTTCACGGGATGAATCATTTTTTATTTCCAGTCCAAACGGAAGCTTTTATATAAGCTATCATAAACCGGACGGCAGCTGGACAAACCCGAAAAAATTGATTTCGACTCCGGGCTGGGCTCCATGCTTAACTTCCGATAATAGATTTCTGTTCTTCACAACCGGAAGCGGGATCCTGTCGCATGGCGACACATGGATTTATTGGGTTCGTGTCGATAATTTGATCGACAGCTTGAAACATACAAATTATGCACCTTATGCCAAGTGGCCGCCATCTGCACAGACTGGAACAAATGGTACATTGTTCACTTTCACGGTTCCCGACAGTACATTCTATGATGACGATCATGATTCATTGACATATTCCGCAGCTTTAAGCAACGGAAGTTCATTGCCGGCCTGGCTGTCATTCGATCCTGCGACGCGTACATTTTCAGGAATACCGGCTGTGCCGAGAAGCCTTTTATTCAGCATTAAATTATCGGCTGCCGATTCCGCTCATGCAGCCGGTTCATGCGTTTTTAGTCTTTCTGTTGCGATTGCTACGGGTGTAAAAAAGAACGGTCAATCTCCGGGAGAATCGCAGCTGCTTCAAAACTATCCCAATCCTTTCAACCCAACTACAACAATTCACTATGTTCTGGCAAAATCTTCATTCGTCAGATTGACCGTTTACGATCTGTTGGGAAGGGATATCCGAACATTGCAAAAATCATTTCAACAGGCCGGAGAGTATTCCCTGGTGTGGGATGCAAAAGACGAACGACACATCCCGGTTTCTTCGGGTATCTATTTTTACAGGCTTGAATCGGACGATCTCAATATGCAAAGGAAGATGATCCTTTTAAAATGAGCGTCAATCGATTCATAAAGGAGGAGTTGAATTATGAAAAATCTTATTGTTCTTTTTCTTGCTGCATTCCTTTTTTCGTGTTCGGCCGTAAAAGAATTCCAGCAGAAACCGATGCCGGTACTGATCAGCCAGGATCAGTTTCCGCTGATTCCGGACTATGAGAATTCCGCTCCCATAAGCATGGAAGCCGTACTGCATATTCTGCAGGACGGGACTGTCGATGACGTGCACATTTTAAAGGGAACTGCAGATACGGGCTGGAATGTGCAGTCCGCAGCAACCATGAAACATTGGCGTTTTCTCCCGGCTATGGTAAACGATAAACCCGCAGCAATATGGTACAATATGCAGATTGTCGTCCGGTTCGCGAAACCGCTCAATTATACTCTTGAGGAGATCCTTTGCAGCTCGGCAAGCGATGCCGACACCGTGTATGCGGCTCTCGAACGCGGAAGCAGTTTTGAAGAATTGGCCGGAACATTTTCGACCGATTCCGCCCTGCATGCGCAGAATGGAAAAATCGGAATGATAAACATCTATTCATTTCCTGATGATTTGCGCCATCCTATCGAGAGACTGGGTAAGAATGAATACACAAAACCGATCAGCTACGGCGATCGCTTCTTTTTTTTCAAACGGTTGCAATAATGTCCTGTTGTAAGTCGAGAAGAAATGGATTGGCTTATTGTAACTCCATTTGTTTCAATCGTTAGTATAAGATATCTCATTCCTTTCTTCAAGCAGTTCTCTCGTAGTTTTGCATTTGCGGAAGAAGTTTGAGAGCGGCGGAATGTTTCGATATTAAAATTTGTTCTTATATTATCATGCTCAAAACAATCTACTCTTATATAATCATTGGAGGTAATGTATTATGTGTAAGTCTATCTCTTTTCTTTTAATCGCTGTTTTTCTGCTTTCGATTTCTGCCTCTGCACAGCAGCGAATGCCGCAGGCCAGTCAGGCTGCAAAAGTGTCCCAGACTATCGGTTTGAGTGAAGTCGATATTTCTTACCACCGTCCCGGCGTGAGAGGCCGCGAGATTTGGGGGAATGTGGTAAAATACGATGAAGTGTGGCGTGCCGGTGCAAATGAACCAACGATATTCACGTTCAGCGATGAAGCGACTATTGAAGGTAAAAAGATTGGCGCAGGTACGTACCGGTTCGTCGTGGTCCCTTCCAAGACAGGCGATTGGACATTAATCTTTAACACGGAGACCAAGAACTGGGGAACAGTGTATAATGAAAAATACGACACGTTAAAAATTACGGTAAAACCGGAATCCATACCGAATGAAGAATGGATGTCGTTCAGTTTTACGGATCTCACCCCGTTTTCGGGACGGGTTGTTCTTGCCTGGGAAAAAGTCCGGTTGAGCTTTAAAGTTGAATTCAACACAATCGGGAAAGTACGGTCTTCTGTGGATTCCTGGCAATTGCTGTACGGCGCAGCAAGGTTTGCGCTCGACAATAAAACTTCTATGGATGAAGGACTTGTCTGGATTGAACGTTCCATCGCACTGGATAAAAATCAATGGAATGTAGGCACGAAAGCAGAATTGCTGGCTCAAACCGGCAAGCCGAAAGAAGCGATCGCTTCGGCTGAAGAAGCAGTGAAGATAGCAAAGGCAAAGAATTCCAAAGCGGATACAAGCTATCTGGAAAAAATGATCGACGATTTGAAAAAGAAATAGACGAGTTTGAACCACCTTGCGAAGGTCCCCACCTTCGCAAGGTGGTATGATTTAAATGCCGCTTGCCCGGGCTAAGCTGAAACCTGATTTTTCAGGGATGTATGCTTCATTATTCTTGTGAGCGTGAGTCCGGTTGTAATGACTACGATGCATCCTATAACGTTGTACCAGAGCCATGCAATCGATGTCCACTCAAAACAAGAGAGAACCGTAATCTCTCCGATTAATCCTCCGTAGAATGCAGATGTCCCGTTCACCGAACGAAAATAAAATGCAAGCAGAAATATACCGAGCATTGTTCCATAAAAAAGAGAGCCGAGAATATTTACGGCTTCGATAAGTGAACCCAATTTGCTCGCATATTGCGCAAAGGCGATGCCGTAGCATCCCCAGAAAGCCATCATGAGACGGGATACCCTGACATAATGCTGTTCGCTTCCGTTCGGTCTTACAAAGCGCTTATAGATATCGATAACGGAAGTCGCGGCTAAAGCGCTGAGCTCTCCTGATGAAGAGGACATGGAAGCTGTAAACACACAGGCAAAAACCAAACCGACCAGCCCGAGCGGCAAATAACTCAGGACAAACGTAAGAAAAATGTAATTGACATCATTGTGCCCGGATGAGGGGATATCTTTTGCAGCAAGTCCGGCTGCGTTTGCTTGCACGGCATCGAATTGCTGCTGAAGCTTGCGAACCTGATCCTTTTTTTCCTCGATGTGGATTGCGTCGCCCTGCCGGCGGGCATCGAGATAATTATGAATGCCGTCCAATTTTTCCCGAAATAAACGGGAGTGCGTTTCCTCAAGCTGTCGGTAATATGCTGCATCTGCGCCAGATCCGGCCTTTTCCGCTTCAATCGGATTGAAGAACAATGGAGGTTCTACGAACTGGAAAAACGCAAATATCACAACACCGATGAAAAGAATAAAAAACTGCATAGGTACTTTCGCAAGGCCGTTCAGAAGAAGTCCGAGGCGGCTTTGCGTGATCGATTGGCCGGTCAGATAGCGCTGCACCTGCGATTGATCCGTTCCAAAATAGGCGAGCGCTAAGAACATCCCGCCGACAAGACCCGACCATAACGTATACCTGTTTTTAAAATCGAAGGACAAATCTATGGTTCTGAGTTTCCCCGTTATTGCAGAAACCGACAGCGCATCGGTCAGCGAAACATTTTTGGGAAGAAGAGTTACGGCAACAATGCATGCTGCACACATGCCGGCCATCACGATAAAAAGCTGAAAAACATGCGTATCATTCACGGCTTTGACGCCGCCGAAAGTAGAATACAGTATAACGATTCCGCCGATGATAAGGGATGTCATTCGAATATCGAGTCTCAGTATGACGGAGAGCAGCAGGGAAGGCGCATAGATGGTAATACCGGCAGCCAGTCCGCGGGATACGAGGAAGATAATTGTGGTGAGAACCCTGGTCTTCGCATCGAACCGCTTTTCGATATATTCGTATGCAGTATAGACGCCAAGCCGGTGATAGATCGGCACCACGGTAATGGAAAGTATTATCATCGCAAGAGGCAGACCGAAATAAAATTGGACAAATCTCATTCCGTCGACATACGCCTGGCCGGGCGTTGAGGTAAACGTAATTGCGCTCGCCTGGGTTGCCATGATCGATAGTCCCACCGTATACCATTTCATCGATCTGTTTGCCAATAAAAATCCGCTCAGGTTCCGGTTCCCGCGCCCTTTCCACATTCCGTAAAGTGCGATTGAAAGAAGCGTCGCGGCAAGCACTATCCAATCGAGCGGTCTCATTCGAATGACCTGGAAAAAATGAAGAAGAGCGATACAAGAACTACAAGATTAAGCAGGACAAGAAAATACAATCTCCGCCAGGAGCCGAATACCGGCGGGGGGTCTTCTGCTGAATCGGCGGATCGGTTCATTTCAATATTTTGATTTTTCATAACGGTGCAATAAATGCCTATTATAGCCGACGTCGGTGACGTCGGAAGCGCCCGCGACGACCCGTCGCGGCTACAGAGAGAATCTCGGATATCGAGAACAGACTGAGCATTAACTTTTTTAGTGTCTTGCCTTGTGGAAGCCCTTCGCAGAAGTCCGGCGGCCGCTCTGCAGGGATAGTATATTTGCAAACAGCCGGTATGCTCCTTCCACACCGGCGGGCAATTGCCGGAAAAATGCATACGCGCAATAAATGAAATATCCTTTTCCGTACTGCGCTGCAAGCAAACCTCCTGCCTTCGGAGATTCATTCTGATCGTGGCATGCAAGCACAGAATCATATCTTGCATCCCATGTGTTTGCAAAATACAGTCCTCTTTCCTGAATCCATCCATCAAAATCATCTTCCGTAATTCGGTTGGGGCTCGTCAAAAGGATGCCGCGGGGATTTTTAAAAGTCACACGGGCATCTTCTTCGGTTACCCGGTCTCGTGAGACTGTGAACGGATATGGTCCCAGACTGTCGGCTTCATTCCGCTGTGGAGTCACATACTGCACGATGTAGGTTCCGCCCTTTTGAACATAGTCCAGAAGACGTTTCTGGTTCAGCCGGAGCTTAGGACGTGTGTTATATGCCCGCACTCCTGCAATAATAACGTCATATTTCGAAAGCGCGGCTTCCTGCAGATCTTTATCTGAAAGTAATTCCACCGTGTAGCCCATTTGGCGAATTGCAGACGGAATTTCATCGCCGGCACCCATAATGTATCCTGCTGATTGTCCTTTCTTTTTAATATCGATTTTCAGCAGGCGTCCGGCGGCAGGCGTAAAAAGCATCTGCGGAGCAATGTGCTTGTAATTGACCGTTTGTTCGCCCAGACTCATGACGGAATTCCCGATATCTGCAAGTGCCTTGAATGTACCGCACTTTGCCGTCTCCGACGGATAAACGCAAAACGATATTTGCTGTTCTTCGTTTTTATTCTGAAAATAAATTTGCTGTGATGCCGGCATGAGCGTCCAGCCGGAGGGGACTTCCAATCGTACGGATCCGTGAATTTCCTTGACGGCAGATTTCAGATTCAACACGATGTTCTTTCCCGAGTCGTTCGGAAAAACATATACCGGTTCCTGAAGATTGATCGTGAGAGGAGGCAGGATGTGAACAGGCCGGGCTGTTTCCCCGTCTACCGGATCGACGGTTTTTTGCTGCAGCGGTACCTCTAATTCCAGAGTATCCTGGAAAGTACCTTCAGATGAGGAGAGAATAAAATGAACCACGATCGGGGGACTGTTCTCCGGCTTGCCGATGAGCGTCTGATCCGAAACATTATAGGAACCGGTCCCGGAATTTTCCTGCAGCCAATACGGCTGTGTGTATGCAATATGATCCGGCAGGCGCAGCGTAAATTCGGATTGAAGGGGTATATTGTTCTGGAGTCTTGCATGGACGAGTGTATCCGTATTGCCGTACGGGAGTGTAATGCGCTCGAGAATAAAAGGATGCATCGATCGATTAATCGCGGTTGTCGTGATTTTTATGCCACCTCCGGGAACGATGAAATCTTCGCCGGTCGCTGCGTCGATTCGTATTCCTGCACATGCGCAAATAACATGTTCGAGTTCTTTTCTCTTTAGCTGCACCCATGGTTCCTGCGGTAAATGAGAAAGCATCCTTGCAGCTTTCAGCAGTACCGGAATCGATTGTGCCGGATTATTATCGTCGAAAGTTCGATTCGCTTCTTCGAGAGTCTGTTGTATGATCTCTCCGCCCTTGATCCTCGACCAGCTTGTATTGATGCCGTCGAAAAGATCTTTTTTCGCTGTGTCTCCGTCGATATGTTGAAAATAATTTATGAATTCCCCGCGGTATTGCGATGAGCCGAATCCCTGGCTCTTGTGCATGCTCCTGCTTTCGCCTGCGATTTCCGTAAAGGACTTGCCGAGTAATGGGTCGTAGCCGCCCAGGTCGGCCGTGACCGAGTGAAGCGGTCTCGGGGAAGTATCACGCGCGGAAAAACGGAAAGCATTCCAGACGAGACGTTTTGCCTGCCACGGGGCTGTAAAGCGAAGCTGTTCGGGAAAGCGAGTGGAATCCGCTGCTGCCCGGAAAGCCGTATATGCAAGAGACGCCGAAGCGGTATGATTGCCGTGTCCGCCGAGTGCCGGAGTAAAACGTGTGACAATGACATCGGGCCGAAATGTGCGTATGACCCAGACGATATCGGAAAGAGTTTTCTCTGTTCCCCAGAACCGCAAAGTTTCCTCCGAGCTTTTTGAGAAACCAAAATCGATTGCGCGAGTAAAATACTGTTCCGCTCCATCGATGCGCCGTGCGGCAAGCAGTTCCTGGGTCCGGATCAATCCGAGCATGGAACCCTGTTCAGGGCCGAGAAGGTTTTGTCCCCCTTCGCCTCGTGTGCAGGATAGATACGCAGTGCGGTAACAAAGGCCTTTGGACATATACGTTAGGAACGCATTA
Organism: Ignavibacteriota bacterium; assembly: GCA_003162695.1. Classification (GTDB taxonomy): domain Bacteria; phylum Bacteroidota; class Ignavibacteria; order UBA10030; family UBA10030; genus Fen-1254. Next base: position 12,407 of record PMML01000024.1, read on the forward strand.
TTCTCGTCATCCGGGTGTGCGGCGATATAAAGGACCGATCCCAGAACTGTGAGTTTTTTTAATTCAAGCCTGATTTCAGCGGCATCGGAGGAATTATTAAATTGAGCCTGCGCAGGCAGGCCGGCGAAAAGAATGAGCAGCAGCAAGATACTTCGTTTATACATAGAAATTCACTCGATGATTTGTTTGATTATTTTTCGATGAGCTGGTTCATAAACTCTATAAGAGCGGCAGGTTCCATTTCCATAACACTCATTTTAACGAATTAGTACATGCGGTGCAAATGGAATTTTATTCCTTTCCTGCATCTATTGCCGTTTCAATTAAGCAGTATTGTGTTTTTAGATGCCCGGCATGGTTATAACTTTGAGGTTGTCTAAAAAGAAAGAATCATGGTAGGACAAACATTTATCGAAGGTATCCCCATGTGACCTGTTTGTCATTTTTTGTCAATATTGGACAGGCAGGTTAGCTGCTTGCCCGCCGCAGGATGGGGATCCAGATCTGGGTTTAAGCTCATTTCTGGATTCCTTGCAGCGGCAGGCATGCCGACTACTACAATCGGGAGTGGCAAATCATTTTTAAGACCGCTTCTATTAATTTCAAGACACACTGAGCGGCATTAAAAATCGAAAAACTTCCGATTCCCGATACGCTGAATAAATACTCAAACGCTTCTGTTGCATTTAACTGTGAGATGACATAGATTTCAACCGGTACAACCGATGTGCCGGTATTTATTTGAATTTCTAAAAGAAAATATCTTTCTATGGCTCCTCTCTCTGACATTTCTGCCCAGGATCAGAATCTCCCGCCGGTTGAATTCGCCGGACAATATGACGAATCGAAAGTGCCTCCGTATGTATTGCCGGATCCGCTTATCATGTCCGATGGCGGCAGTGTGACGGATACAACCGCATGGAATGAAAAACGCAGGCCGGAAATTTTAAAAATGTTCGAGTCTAATATTTACGGGAAAGCGAGTGTGAACCGGCCGGAAGGTATGCATTGGGAAATAACAGCCGGGGACAGCAGTGCTTTTAACGGCACTGCCGTTATGAAGAAAGTGACAATCTATTTCTCGGCAAAGAAAGTCTGGCCTAAGCTGGATGTCAACATTCTCTTGCCAAAAACATGGAAACCGGTTCCTGTTTTTCTGGTATCCACCTGGGTTCCGGATGCCGAGCTCGTTATCAGAAGAGGATTCGGTCTCGTGACATTCGACGCACAGGAGATCGAGCCGGATATCAAAGACAGTGCATACGCAGAGGGAATTCGGAAGTTCTTCGATCCGCCTGATCGGAAAGAGCCGGCGCCGGATGAATGGGGAACGATCGCTGCCTGGTCGTGGGCGTCGAGAAGGGTCATGGATTACATCGAAACGGACACTCAAATCGATGTCCGGAAAGTTTGCATTCTCGGCTTCTCGCGGTTCGGTAAGGCAGCAATGTGGGCTGGCGCTCTGGATCAGAGATTCGCAATGGTCTTTTCATGCGAATCCGGATGCGGCGGTGCAGCAATTGTTCGACGCGGTTTCGGCGAGACTGTTAAACTAATCAACGATCAATTTCCTCATTGGTTTAATGGCAACTTTAAAAGCTTTAACAATCGTGTCAACGATCTTCCTGTTGATTGGCACATGCTTATAGCTTTGATAGCGCCAAGACCCGTTTACGTATCGGCGGCCGAGGGAGATTCATGGGGTGATCCTCGCGGAACTTTTCTGGCAGCAAAAGCCGCGGAACCGGTTTATGAATTATTTGGAGAGGCAGGATTGGGCATAACTGAAATGCCTCCACTGGGAACGCCTGCAGGCAATTTTATCGGGTATCATATACGGACGGGGGAACACGGCTTAACGGATTATGATACTGAAAAATTCATAGATTTTGCCTGCAAACACTATCATCTGTGATGATAGCTTGAGGAAATACTCCGGCTTTTCCGTATTGTGCGAATTCCGCTCATTTCCTCAATATTCTCTCATTATCTCCTAAAATAACTTCTCGATGCCGCTCTTCTATCGCTCTTTCTCCCTCTCTTTCCGCATTATCTCTTTTCATTGCTTGCGTTTCTTCTCCGTTGCAGTTATCTTCTTCCTAGTGATGCCGCCTTTTGTTGATTATTTTTTATTTTTTGGCGATTATAAATTCGATGTGCACAATCGGCGCATCCTATTATTCTTTTAAAGACTTTCTAAAAAAGTCTTATGCGCAGATCTGTATGTCTTGATTGTTTTAACCGGCTTTTGCGATTAAAAAGGCGCTAACATAAGGTGTGAAAGAATGAAAAAATTCATACAAATATTTATCGCTATCGTTTTATTATCAGCCGGTCTATATTCCCAGAACGATGACATCAAATTTGAACATTTGTATGAAGGTCTTTCGCAGAAGTCGGTGCTTTGTATGTCGCAGGACAGCAAGGGGTTCATGTGGTTCGGCACTTATGATGGACTTCACAGGTATGACGGTTATAAAATTAAAATATTCAAATCCGAAATTGGCAATCCATACAGCTTAAGCAATAATAAGGTCCGTTTCATTTATGAAGACAGGAGCGGAATCCTTTGGATAGGCACAGACGGCGGACTTAATCAATTCGATAGGGAGAAAGAAAGGTTTATTCACTATAGATATGATCCGAACGATCCTCACAGTTTGAGCAGCAATATGATCCAATGGATATGTGAAGACTCGTCGGGTGCGCTCTGGATAGGAACATATTACGGGGGTCTCAATCAATTTGATCGCGAGAAAAAGCAATTCATTCGCTACCAGCACAATCCCGATGATCCTCAGACCATCAGCAACAACTTAGTTTCCTGTGTCTATATCGATAAATCAGGGGATCTATGGACTGCGGGTTTTAGCGGGTTGGACCGGTTTGATCGTAAGAACAATCGTTTTATCCATTACAAACATAATCAGGATAACCCGCAGAGTTTAAGTGAAGATAATCCTTATAGAATTTTTGAAGATCGGTACGGGGTTTTTTGGATCGGACTTTTGGGAGGCGGTCTTGATCGATTTGATCGTGCAAAGGGTCAGTTTTTTCATTATAGAACCGGTTTCAAAGATCCCTATAGTTTAAGCAACGATACAGTCCGATCAATTTATGAAGACCGGTCGGGTTTTCTGTGGATAGGGACGGACGGCGGTTTGAATCGATTTGACAGAGAAAAAGGACGGTTTATCCATTACAAAAACAATCCCAATGATCCTTTTAGTCTAAGCAACAATTTTGTCTTATATATTTTTGAGGATCGTTCGAACACTCTCTGGATCGGCAACGATTACGGCGGCATCAATAAGTTTGACAGGGGAACTACGAATTTTGTGCATTATAGAAAAGAACAGAATAATCCCAACAGCTTAAGCAGCGACGTTGTCTACTCGATCTATGAAACCAACGATGGAGGAGAAAAGACGCTCTGGATCGGTACGCAGGGCGGAGGACTGAATCAATTTATTAGAGGGAAAAATCTCTTTATACATTATCGCTGTGATCCGGCGAATCCCAATAGTATCGTTGATAATAACGTAAGGGCTCTTCTTGAAGATCGGTCAGGCATGCTGTGGATAGGAACAAACAGCGGGTTATGTCAATTTGATCGAACAGCGAAAAAATTTATTCGTTACACAGCCGATGCAAATAATCCGTATAGCTTGAGCAATAATGTCGTGTTTTCAATCCATGAAGACAGGTTGGGTTTTATCTGGGTCGCAACATACGGGGGAGGTCTTAATCGATTCGATCGCAAGAAGAACAGATTTACACATTACCTGACGGATCCCCAGGATCCAAACAGCATCAGTGATGATTTTGTCTGGTCGATTTGTGAAGATAGAGACAGCACGTTATGGATCGGAACGGAAAACGGCGGCCTCAACCGATATGACAGAGAAAACAATCAATTTATCCGCTACCAGGCCGATCCCAATAATCCAAACAGCTTGACCAGCAATAAAATATTATGCCTTCATGAAGATCGCTCGGGAATACTTTGGATAGGGACGACTGACGGCCTCAATAAATATGATCCGGTTCACAAACATTTTTCTCATTACCGGGAAGCCGACGGACTTCCAAGCAACACAATTCAATCGATTGCGGAAGATGATCATGGCGATCTATGGCTCGGTACCCAAGAGGGGCTTTCAAGATTCACTCCAGGCACAAAAAAAACGAGGAACTTCACGGTAAGCAACGGGCTTCAAGGCAATGAATTTGGCGTCAATGCCTGTTTTAAGAGTCAAAGCGATGAGCTGTACTTCGGCGGTACCAATGGGTTTAACGCTTTTTTCCCCGACAGCATCAAAGGCAATCCAAATATACCTTCCATTGTGATTACGGACTTTCAGATATTTAATAAGTCTGTTCCTATCGGGGAAAAAGTAGATGGTCATTTGATATTGGAAAAATCGATCTCAGAAACCAAAGAAATTAAATTATCGTATAAAGAAAATGTCTTTCTCTTTGAATTCGCTTCACTTCATTTTGCTTCTCCGAACAACAACCAATATGCATATATGATGGAAGGATTCGACACGGAGTGGAATCACACGGATGCCGGAAGGCGTGTTGTGACATACACGAATCTGAGCAGCGGGGATTACGTTTTTCGGGTAAAGGGATCAAACAGCGATGGTGTCTGGAATGAAGAGGGGGCTTCCATACGCATTATCATTACGCCTCCGTTTTGGCAGACCATCTGGTTTAAAATACTCGTCCTGGTTATTATTGCAGGCTGCGCTTTCTGGATATACAAGTGGCGGCAAATGATTGTGCAGCAGCGTGAGATGGAAGAACTTGCAAAACGGGAATTGAAGTACCGCAATCTTTTTGAGAACTCGCTTGCCGGCATGGTACGGATTTCTTCAAATTCATGGGAGGTCCTGGAGGCAAATCGTGCGTTGCTGGAAATGTTCGATGTAAAAACTCCGCAGGAAGTTAAACAAATATTAGAGACTATCCCGGAAGCGGATCGAAATCGAATCCTCGAAACACTGCGAAATTTTGGGACAATGAAGAATCTCGAAGTTACAGTCCGGCGCTTCGATAAAACGGAAGCGTGCATTTCTTTTTCCGGCACATTGTTCACTGATCAAGGATATATCGAGGGTGTTCTGATCGATGTGACGGAACGAAAACGCCTGGAATCGAAACAACTGCGTGCACAAAGAACCGAAAGTATCGGTGCGCTGGCAAGCGGCATGGCTCATGATTTGAAGAACCTGTTGGTGCCGGTGAAAATGGCGGCAGAATTGTTGAAGCGGAGGTATGAAGATGAAAACAGCCGGTCTATTTTATCGTCGATCGGACTCAATGCCGAACACAGCATCAGTCTTGTTCAACAGGTGCTTTCCTTCGTTCGCGGTGTTGAGGGAAAGCATGTGCCGCTGCTGGCTGCCGATCTCTTGCGCCGTACTCTGTCCGCATTAAAGGAAACACTGCCGTCGAACATTGAGATTGAAAGCAATCTGCCGAATACCTCGGTCCTTTTGCTCGGCGATGAAACTCAGCTTCGACAGGTACTGGTCAATTTGATTACGAATGCAAAGGATGCCATGCCGGACGGAGGCCGTCTCACAATTGCGTTTGCTTGTGAACAGATAACTAAGACGATGGCTGATACGATTCCGAATGCTCTCGAAGGATCGTTTGTAGTCTGGAAAATTGCCGATACGGGAGTCGGCATTCCTTCGGATCATATCGAAAAAATATTTGAACCATTTTATACGACAAAAGAAATCAACAAAGGAACGGGCTTAGGACTTTCCATCGTTGCGGGAATAGTTAAAGGACATCAAGGATTCATCACCGTCGAAAGCGCCGCAGGGAAGGGAACCACATTCTATGTGTATCTTCCGGAAGCAAAAGTCGATCAGCCGATACGCTCGATATAGTACGGATGCATTATTATCGGACGTATATTCTTATCGTTTTTTCCATGCCTGAAGTCCTTTTGCTATAGAGGAATTCAGACATTCCAGAATAAATAGAAGCGGTCTCAAAAATGATCGTCACTCCCGAATGTTGCAATCGAGTGTCCGGAAAAACCGGATAACCCGCCTGCAGCAGGCAGGCCGATAAGCTGGAAGGCCGATGATGCTCCGCATTGCGAGACGTGTTGAAAGCTTCCGGCCGGGAATAACACCCTTTTCCCTTTTTGCCTAACATCAAGTCAATGACCCGTCAGACTGCTTGTCTGTTGCGACTCAGTTGCAATAGAGAATAAATATATCCGAAGGATAGCCATCCCTGACTATACCTGGTTGGTGCTCTCTATGAAATTCTGATAGGTATTGATTTTAGATCACTAGTGTCCGGTTGTTGAGTTTTCAAAAAGCTATAACTTAAATATAATAAACATGTTAGAGAGAAAAGTGACCGTTTTCGATTTGAAATCAAAACAGATTAAATGCTATCCTATGAAGAACTCAATCATTCATAAGGAGGCAAATGAACACCGGACGGACAATATTTTCTCAACTAATGGATCACGTTCCCAAGCACGAATTTCACCGTTGTATTGAACGGTACCATGGATCATATAAAGTTCAACAGTTTTCATGCTGGGATCATTTTCTTTGTATGGCATTTGCACAATTGACATATCGAGAGAGCTTGCGAGACATCGTTCATTGTTTAGGTGCTCAACAATCCAAGATGTATCATCTTGGATTTCGTAGCCCTATAACTCGAAGCACATTATCAGATGCCAACAACACTCGCGATTGGCGCATCTACGCAGACTTCGCGGCTGTATTAACAAAGATGGCAAAAGAATTATATCGTGATGAAAAATTTGCTGTTGATATTACCAATGCCGTCTACGCTCTTGATTCTACAACCATCGATTTGTGTCTATCCATGTTTCCTTGGGCAAAGTTCCGCAAGAAAAAAGGAGCCGTCAAAATTCATACTCTGTTAGATTTACGAGACAATATTCCTTCGATTTTGGCCATTTCTAACGGGAAAATGCATGATATCAATGCCCTCGATCTCTTAAATGCCCAAGCCGGTGCTTTCTATATTTTCGATAGAGCCTATATCGACTTCGGTCGTTTGCATAACCTAATGCTTTCTTGTTCCTATTTTGTTACAAGAGCTAAATCGAATATGCAATTCAACAGACTCTCTTCTCATCGCGTTGACAGATCTCTTGGGACCATATGTGATCAGACAATTCGGCTCACGGATTTCTATACATCGAAAGATTATCCCGATACATTGCGTCGCATTAAATATCGTGACGCTGA
>PMML01000094.1 GCA_003162695.1 Ignavibacteriota bacterium
GTGAGCATGTGCGGGCAAATAGGACTGATAAGAAAGAGATCGGTTTTCGGCATGACAATCGGCCCGCCGTTTGCCAGCGCGTATGCCGTTGAGCCTGTCGGAGTCGCTACGATCACTCCATCCCCCCGAAAGGTGGACAGGTACTGATCGTTGACGTACGTCATGACGCTGAACATTCGCGAAGATCCGGAGCAATTTATAACGACATCGTTCAATGCACTTTGCGAAAATACCGACCTTCCGATTTTTGTTTCCAGCATACTGCGTTCTTCGACCGTATACTCGCCTTTCAATATTTCTGAAAGGCAATTATCCATCTCTTCCAGCGACACTTCCGCAAGGAAACCAAGCTTCCCCAGATTGATTCCGAGAATTGGTTTTCCCGCACTACTGACCGATCGCGCCAGCCGCAGGATCGTTCCGTCTCCTCCTAATGAAATAACGATATCGCATGCGCTGGTCAATTTTTTCTCGCTGACGAATCGTGTTTTTTTCAACAGCGCTGCATCTATTTTTTTCCGCAGCGCCGGGAACAAGGCATCGTGCACGACATATTCCGTTCTTTCCGCTTGAAACCTTTTTATCAGACGATCCACTACACAGGGCAATTCCGCTTTTTCGATGTTTCCCGAAATTCCAAATCGCATTATTCCGCCTTTTTTTCTTCGGCCGGTTTCTGCTCTTTAGAAACCTCGTCGACGTAATTGAGCTTGAGTTCCTGCAGTACCGTTTTAAGCAAATGAGATTCTTTATCGTCAAGATTCCCTTTTGTCTTCGCTTCCAGCATATCAAGAATATCTATCGATACCTGTGCCTGTTCTAAATTTCGTTCTATGCTGCCGGTCATCTGATTCTTTATTTTTCCCATCTGCTGCATCGCAGCCGAGTGGAATGTCGCAACAAGACCGAAAAACATACCGCTGTTTTTATCACTGTCCATTGCTCATCCTCCTTTACGGGATAATTCCCAAAGCTTTGCATATTTTGTAAACACATAATTCGCGGAGAGGGCGCTGAGGATCAAGCCGGGGATTCCATCAAGAAACCCGAGGCGAACCAGATACATTTTCAAGAATATCCACAACGGATTAAAAATAAGTTTCAGAAGACCGAAAGTTTTTCCCTGCATCATCAATTCATCCGACGCAAGCGATGTATACCGGTTGAATTTTTCGTAATAGTGTTCAAGATCCGTATCCGTATAATGCAAAAGATCGGAACGAAGATTCAGAACATTTCCATGCACATTGAGTTTTTCATGGACTATATGTTTCGAGAACGTTCCTTCGGATTTCCGGAATAGTCGAACGACTCTTCCCGGATACCAGCCGCAATGATCTATCCAGCTGCCGAGAAAATTTGCATGACGCGGCATGCTGAAAGCCGCTGTCCCGGGATCGGCCGCGGCAATTGCATCGATTATTTCCGCATGCAGTTTCTCAGTCACCCGTTCATCGGCATCGAGCCATAAAACCCATTCCCCTGAACATTTGGACAGGCCGAAATTCTTCGCCTCGCCGTATCCTATCCAAGGATGCAAAAACACTTTTTGCGTATGTTCCAGCGCCTTTTTAACCGTCGTATCCGAACTTTCAGCATCTACGACGATGATTTCATCCGCCCAGCGGACAGATTCAAGGCATTCGCTGATATTCTTTTCTTCGTTTTTCGTTATAACGATAACAGAGAGAGCGGTCACGTTTCTTCCTCTCAGCCTACAACAATATTAACGAGTCTATTGGGAACAACGATTTTTTTTATAATTTTCTTGCCTTCCGTGTAACGTTTGATGTTCACATCGTTCAATGCCATTTTTTCCAGTTCACCTGCAGGTGTACCGGCCGGAACAACAAGTTTTGAACGCATTTTCCCATTTACCTGCACTACTACCTCGATACTCGATTCCGCGCATTTTGCAGCGTCAAAAACCGGCCATGGTTCGTACGCGAGCGATACCGTATGCCCGAGAATCGACCAAAGTTCCTCTGCAATATGAGGTGCGAAAGGAGCCAGAAGAATGATAAAGTTGTTGAGAATTTTTCGCGGGCGTTTTTTCAGTTTCATTGTCTCGTTGACAAAAATCATCATTTGAGAAATTGCAGTATTGAACCTCATATTCTCGATATCGTCGCCGACTTTTCTCACCGTTTGATGATAGAGGCGTTCGTACTCTTCCGCCGGTTCCACATCCGCTATCGATGCATCGAGTCGATATTCCTCATCGACGAACAAACGCCACACCCGGTTGAGAAATCGAAAAACGCCTTCTACGCCGCGCGTGCTCCACGGCTTCATTTCTTCCAACGGTCCCATGAACATTTCAAATAAGCGCACGGAATCTGCGCCGTATTCCTTGACGACATCGTCAGGATTGACCACATTTCCGCGCGATTTGGACATCTTGCGTGAATCTTCACCAAGAATAATCCCCTGATGCCGGAGTTTCATGAACGGCTCTTTGGTGCTTACATGCCCCAGATCGTATAACACTTTATGCCAAAAACGTGCATACATCAAATGAAGAACTGCATGCTCGGAACCGCCGACATATAGATCTACCGGCATCCAGTGCTTTTCCTTGATAGGATCGCAAAATGCTTTTTCATTATTTGAATCTATAAACCGGAGATAATACCAGCACGATCCAGCCCATTGCGGCATCGTGTTCGTNNTCATCGATCGCTTTCATCGTTCCATCTTCCAGATGAACAATAGGAATAGGTTCTCCCCAATAACGCTGGCGCGAGAACAGCCAGTCCCGCAGTTTATATTGCACAGCCGCTTTGCCTATGCCTTTCTCCTCAAGCCATGCAACGATGACCTTCTTTGCTTCGGGAGTCCGTAAGCCATTCAGAGACACTTCGCCGCTGCCGGAATTGATGGAAATGCCGTCATCGGTAAAACACTCCGGTGCATCAGGACCGCCCTCAACAACTTTGAGAATATCGAGATTGAATTTTTTTGCAAATTCCATATCGCGGTCATCATGTCCGGGGACAGCCATAATGGCTCCGGTACCGTATCCCATCAGGACGTAGTCCGCAATCCACACCGGAATTTCTTTGGCGTTCGCCGGATTGACTGCATAGGATCCGCTGAACACACCCGTTTTTTCTTTCTCCGTACCGCGTTCAAGATCGCTCTTGCGAGAAGCCGCTTTTCGATATGCTTCTACTTGAATACGTTGTTCCGGAGTTGTCAGCAAATCGACCCATGGATGTTCCGGCGCGATAACCATATACGTCGCGCCGAATAATGTATCCGCCCGCGTCGTAAAAACACGCAAGCTTTCTGATCTGCCTTTGAGAGGAAATTCCACTTCCGCCCCATCCGAGCGTCCGATCCAGTTCCGTTGCTGCTCCATTGTCGAGATCGGCCAATCCAAATCTTTCGCATCTTCCAGCAGCCGTTCACAATATGCCGTAATTCGCATCATCCATTGCTTCATCGGACGGCGTTCGACCGTATATCCCTTTTCCGTCCATTCCGCTACTTCTTCATTTGCCAAAACAGTGCCGAGTTTTTCGCACCAATTGACCGGAATTTCCGCAATATATGCGAGTCGAAACTGTGCCAAGAAATCGTGTTTTTCTCTATGCGATTTCTTATTCCACTCANNTTTCCGTATACGCGGATCGAACCATGAATTATAAATCTGCAGAAAAATCCATTGAGTCCATTTGTAATAACCGGGATCGGTTGTGTTCACTTCCCGCGACCAATCATAACTGAGGCCGAGCATTTTAATCTGACGCCTGAAGGTATCGATGTTGCGTTCAGTCGTTACACGTGGGTGAACATTTGTCTGCATTGCATAACGCTCGGCAGGAAGGCCGAAAGCATCCCAGCCCATAGGATGCAAAACGGAGAACCCTTGCATCCGTTTATAGCGGCAAAGGATGTCCGTTGCCGTATATCCTTCCGGATGACCGACATGCAGCCCCGCACCGGATGGATACGGAAACATATCGAGAACATACATTTTCTTCTTTGTATCATTATCGGAAACTTGAAATATATTCTTTTCGTCCCAATATTTCTGCCACTTTTGTTCAATATTTATAAAATCATAATTCATTTAAAAACTTTCGCTCAGGATAAAATAACCAACATAGTAAACTGGTCTGGAATGTACTCAAACTGTGTGCGATTTTCAATGAAAACGGAGAAAAGAAGGGAACACAAATTGAAGCTTGATATGCCTTTTTACCTTATTCAACGAATTTTTCCAATATTTACTGTGTATGTGTTGACAGGCCGAATAACGATGTTAATAATCAGGCAAGCCCACTGCAAATATCGATGTAATATTTTCGGTGGAGTATGTGTCGCAGCGCTTGTATCTTGTGGTGTAGATATTCTTATCCCATAAACATCATAGGAGAGCAGATGACAAATCTTCCTACGCAGCAAGAAATGGAACGGGCATATAAAACCAGCGACACATCTTATGACGGCTTTTTTTTCTTTGGCGTTCGGACAACGGGAGTATTCTGCAGGCCGTCCTGTCCCGCGCGCAAACCTTTTCCGCAGAACGTCGAATACTTTGCCACAGCACACGAGGCCGTCTTTGCAGGCTTCAGGCCTTGCAAACGATGCCAGCCTTTAAAAGCAAACGGAGCCGTACCTGCCTGGGTAGAAGAACTTCTGTCAAAGGTCGAACATAATCCGTCTACTCGATATTCCGACCGGTATCTCCGCGCCATTAAAATCGATCCGGCGCGTGCCCGGCGTTTTTTTCAGAAATATTATGGGATGACATTTCAGGCATATTGCCGGGGCAGGCGTTTAGGAAAAGCTTTTGAGCAGATCAGACTCGGTGTGGATCTGGATGATGTTGCACTCGGATACGGCTATAATTCCCACAGCGGTTTCAGGGATGCATTTGCACGTACATTCGGCAATGCGCCCGGACGCAGCCGCTCTGCTGAATGCATTCTTACGGCATGGATCGAAAGTCCACTCGGCCCTCTTCTTGCCGGCGCGACATCAAAGGGAATTTGTCTTCTTGAATTTACGGACCGGCGCATGCTGGATGCGCAATTCGCATCGCTGCGCCGCCTCTTCAAATGCGCTATCGTTCCGGGAGAAAACCGATTTATACTGCAGCTCAAGAAAGAACTGAAAGAATATTTTAACGGCTCTCGCAAAAAGTTTACAGTTCCGCTCATTTTTCCCGGTACCGATTTCCAGCAAAATATATGGGCAGAATTACAGCGTATTCCGTATGGTAAAACACTTTCCTATGAAGAACTTGCAAAACGGGCAGGATCACCCGCCGCACAAAGAGCGGCCGGACATGCAAACGGATTGAATCGAATTTCTATCCTTATTCCCTGCCACAGAGTGGTAAACAAGAACGGCGGCCTCGGCGGTTACGGCGGCGGGATCTGGCGCAAGCAAAAGCTTTTACAGCTTGAAAAAGGACTCACTCTTGTTTAAGACTTTCCCGCACACTGGAAGATCCATGAATTCTTTTCGATGCATGTCTTTCTAAAATCTCATGTATTTCTTCTGCATTCGAAGCCGGCAGTTCACATATTTGATTCTTACAGATATAAACAGCCGGCTTTCCGCCGATCGATTTATAATATCTGAACGACGGATCCGACTTGTTTATATATTCCTGCCCTTTTGACTGATCCGCCAGAAGCAGCACCTTGTATGGAAGAAACATGGAATGAACTTTCGAGAGCATTTCTTTTAAATCGAACTCTTCCCCGGGAACAGCAAAAACGATGCGAACCGGATCCGATAGATAGTAATCGGCATCGATCAAGAATTGCATAGAATAAAAAGGATTTTTTTCCAAATGCTCGCTCAGCAACTCGATCGACTTCAAAGCTCTTGCAAGAAAATCCGCACGACCGGTCATATTTGAAAGTCGCAGAAGGTTCATGATCGCGACCGCATGAGCGTTCGGTTCAGCCCCGTCAAGCATTTCTTTGCTTCGGATCATAATCGTCGAGTCCAGACCGGAAGTATTGTAAAACCCGCCATTCTCCTCGTCGTAGAATAAAGAAATCTGATCACCGGTCAATTCAACCGCTTTTTGGAGCCAGTCAATTTCAAACGAAGCTTCATAAACATCCAGAATTCCCTGGATATAACAAGCATAATCTGCCAGTTGTGCATCGTATTTCACTTCACCTGCCCGGTATCTCCGAAGCACATGCCGTGTTTGCGGATCTATGAATGTTGACTGAATAAACGTACACGTCTTCTTCGCATCTTCAAGATATGACTTGTCTCCCAAAACCTGCGAGGCGCGTACGAAGGCTGAAACCATCAATCCGTTCCATGACAAGAGCACTTTATCGTCGCAGGCGGGTTTCACCCGTTTTTCTCTGGCTGCAAATATTTTTTGCTTTATTCCTTCTGCAAGAGTTTCAAGCTTGCTTTCCGTCTCACCCATCATACGTGCGATCTCCTGCATGCTCAACGCACCGGTCAGGATAAATTTGCCGTTCCATTCGCCGGTTGGCGTCTCTCCTGCTTGTGGAAGACCATATATCAATTCGGCTGCACGCAGTTCTTTTCCGGCAAGAAGAGAATCGATTTCTTTTTTTGTCCATGTGTAAAATGCCCCTTCCTCTTTGGGAATTGGATGAGCGGAGGACAGCGAGCTCTCTGCATCTTCTGCACAATAGAATCCGCCTCCTGAATCCATAAGAACCCGCCGGACATATTCCAGGGTTTTGTATGCTATCTTTTTATAAAAAGGATCACGTGTCATTTGAAACGCTTCCAGGTATGCAAGAATAAGCTGAGCCTGATCGTACAGCATTTTTTCAAAATGCGGCACATGCCAGCGTTCATCCGTTGAATAGCGGTGGAATCCCCCTCCGATCTGATCGTACATCCCTCCGCGCGCCATCTTCTGGAGCGTGGTCAAAGCCATCGTCAGGGCGCTCTCGTCTCCGCTTTTCTTATAATAACGGAAAAGAAACAAGATTACAGCAGCCTGTGGAAACTTCGGTGCATCGCTGAAACCTCCATATAACGGATCGTAGAATTTTTTAACCTGCTCGAATCCGGAAACGACCGTTTTTTCCGAGAGAGGATGAGCCTTTCCATGCGGTGTGGAAGATTCTACAAGAAAACGGTACATATACTCGCAATTCTTGAGAACTGTCAAGCGATCATTGATCCAGACATCACAGACCCTTTTCAGTATTTCCGGAAAACCCATCATTCCGGCTCGGCTCTCCGGCGGGAAATATGTTCCCGCAAAGAACGGTTTTCTATCGGGCAAGAGGAACAGCGACATCGGCCATCCGCCGCTTCCAGTCATACCCTGTAATGCCGTCATATAGATCCGATCTATATCCGGCCGTTCTTCGCGATCGACCTTGATGCTTACAACCAGGCGGTTCATCATCTCTGCGATAGCAGTATTTTCAAAAATCTCCCGCTCCATGACATGACACCAATAACATGTAGAATATCCGATCGAGAGAAAGACCGGCTTATCCTCACTGCGTGCTTTTTCAAAAGCTTCCTCTCCCCACGGATACCAATCAACGGGATTATAAGAATGCTGCAGAAGATATGGGCTTTTTTCTTGCCCAAGACGATTCTGTTTCCGTTCGGCGTTTGCAGGCTTCGAATTCGATTCTTCCATAATTATTCGGCTTCTTCGTTTTTATCAAAACACCGCTCTTCAGACTTAAGTTCATCTCCACTGGAATAACTGCCATTGCATGGAACGGTCTTCGACGGTTGATCCGGCCTGAAATTTTAAATAATCGGAAAACTGTCCCTCAAAAGCTTGACATAGGAGTGGAGAAATAGTACATTTTCTTCAATCGAGGCCGCTAATTTGCACTTTTTATAAGCATTTCGCATTCCACACGGCCTGAACATCCAGGAGGCTATCTTTGAACGCAGGCATTATCGTCTTCATGTACATGGGAAAAAAATGGATAATGTAGTTGATGTTGGGAGCATTGGTGTGCGCATTGTAGCACAATGGCTTTCCCGGCAGGGTTTCCGTACACGTATGAACTTCGTATTATCGAGTACAACCGACATCGAAGCAGTTGATCAAAACACAAAAATGCTCATTCAAGTACGAACTGCCGTTCTCCCAGCAGAACCGGCTCCATTGACAGCGAAAGAAGTTGCACTTTTTCAATCGAGAGCCTGGGATAAAAATTTTGAACCCTGGGAAGCGATGATTCAACTCGATTCAAGTAATGCGATTATCGGTCAAATAATGTGGAGAAAATTATAATCACAGGATTCGATGATTACACGAAGAATTTTGGGCCATTTAATTTTGCAGAACGTTCTGATTAAATCGCTTTCAAAATCAGGAGTGTGATATCGTCCGATTGCGGAGTATCTTTTGTGTGTTTTTCGACGGCCAGTCGCACCTCGCTGATAATTTCTTGTGCACTCAAATGAACATTTTTCTTTATGACTGTCTCCAGTGCTTCCTCTGAAAACTCTTTGCTTTCTGAATTCATGGCCTCGCTGATACCGTCGGTATAAAGCACAAGAACATCGCCGCTCGAAAATTCGACTGCCGATTCCTCGTACGCCTGCGTAGTTTCATAAATTCCGAGGATCAAGCCTCCCGAACCCAGACGATCAATCGTCTTGTCCGTATGGATAAGAAGAGGAGGATTGTGGCCTGCATTCGAATAAACAAAACTGCGTAAAGCCGGGTCCAGGATTCCCCAAAAAAACGTAATGAACTTGTTGCTGCCGTGAATATTGGAACAGACAAGGTCGTTGATTTGTCCCGTCGTTTGGGAGACCGATGTACAGGAAGGAGCGAGTGCGCGCAGCACAGCCTGCACATTCGCCATGAGCAATGATGCAGGAGTTCCCTTTCCGGACACATCCCCGATGGCCAGAACATATTCGCCGCTCTTTCTTTTTATTACATCATAATAATCTCCCCCTACTTCCTTTGAGGGGATATTGATTGCAGCGATATCGAAACCATTGATCTTTGGAAGGTGCTCCGGAAGCAATCCCTGCTGAATTTCCCGTGCAATTTTCAGTTCATCTTCCATACGCTGTTTTTCAATAGCCGATTGAAAAAGTCTTGCGTTTTCTATCGAGATGATGGCGAGATTGCCGAGAGAAAAAAGAAATTCAAGATCTGCCGGCGTGTAGGTTGCGGTGCGGATGCTTTTACCTACCAGAATCATACCCTGCGTTTTTTGCTGGATGCGCATCGGTATGGCCGCAATAATGCCCAAACGGAGCAATTCCGCACCGGCAATACGGTACCGTTTTTGTTTCAGCAATTCCGAAACAGACTGTGCTTTTTCAAGTTCGCATAAACCTTTGTTAATAATCTTCAAATCCGTCATGTCTATATTTTTCGATGCAAGGATGCTGACCTCGTCGCCATTCTTCATGCAAATTGCATATTGTTTGACGCCTATCTGACCCAGCAGCGCAAAAGTAAGCAGGCGAATGACGCGGTCAATATCGAGACCAATATTGAATTCCTTGCTCAGATCGAACAGAGTATTCAGTTCCTGAACCTTTCTGTCCAGCATCCGATTGACACCGTTCAACTGCGCTATCATCGCCGCTTTCTCGACTGCGGCTCCGGAAAGATTAACCAGCGATTGAATCAATTTTTTTTCTGCCGGTGAGATGGATTTCCTGGTTAATTTATCACCAAGCGTGATAACACCGACTACTCGTTTTTGGGAAAAGACCGGTATCACAAGCTTCTGATTGAATCTCTGGAGAAAATCACTCCAGAGAGAATTCTTTTTCTTCAACGATTCAAACGTCCGAATCGTTTTGGGAAGTTTTCCGAGATCGACCAGCTGTTGACTGCCTTTCAGGGAAAAACCTTTGGCCGCAACAATCCGCTCTCCTCCGCTTTCATCTGTCAACAAGACCATGCCGTTGGGGATAAGCAATTTCCCCATGAGCGTCCTGAGAATCGTATTGAGAATAAAATCGAGGTCGAGTGACGAATTGACAATATTGCTGAACTCAAACAACGGCTGCAGTTCGAATGCCTCCCGTCGTACCGCTTCCTTTATTTCCTCCTTTTGTGCTTTCAGCATACCCGGCTGCCTCTATGAATCTCTTCGGATGGTTACGTCCAATATTCCGTTTTTTTAGGATAATACAACAATGAATTTAGATCGTAAATTAAAATCCCTGTTCGGGATTGTCTTTAGAGTGAATATTTCAAACAAGATAAATCAATATATCAGAAGACTCAGTTTCTCAATAGCTTTCTTCCGTAAGTTCTATTTTCCCCCTGAACACATAATGAATAAAAACAGAATAACCGATCACACAGGGAATGCCGATCAACGCAATAATCAGCATCGTTTTAAGCGTTAATGGAGTCGACGATGCGTTATATATCGTCAGGCTGTTGGAAAGATCGATAGAGGACGGCACAAGCCGCGGGAATAAGCTTAAGGCCATTTCTCCCAGCATCGCCGCGATAAGCAGCGAAGAAATTAAAAACGCTCGTCCCATTTTTCCGGATTTTAGAACAATCGGAAGGAATACAATTGCCCCTATCAGGACAACGAAAAGTATATAGAACAGCGGATTCTGCAATGAGTTTTCGAACAGGAACGGAGAACCGATCCAGCTCCAGATTGTCATAACTATGTACAAAACGACAAAAAGCATCCATGCCTGCGATGCCCGTGTGCGGCAGCGGGTTTGCAAATCTCCTTCCGATTTATCGGCAAGATAAATTGCACCGTGCATAACGAACAAAACAAGGCTCAGCACTCCCACCCCGATGGAAAACGGGTTGAGCATTTCCAGAAAACTTCCCACATCCGTCCCTGAAGCATCAATTGGAACACCATGAAGAATATTGCCGATTGCAACTCCGAATAAAACGGCAGGCAGCAGGCTTCCGATGCCGAATGCCAGGTCCCATACCCGGCGCCATACGGAAGAATCCACTTTGCCGCGGAATTCAAAGGACACAGCGCGAAAAATCAGCGCTGCAAGAAGCAGCATCAGAGCAATATAAAAACCGCTGAAAACAGCAGCATAAACGACGGGGAAAGCAGCAAACAGAGCGCCGCCGCCGGTCAAGAGCCACACTTCGTTTCCATCCCATACAGGACCGATCGCGTTCATATGGAGCCGGCGTTCTTTTTCATCACGTGCAAAAAGAGAAAGGATGCCGACACCGAAATCAAAACCGTCAAGGATGGCATAGCCGATGATCAAGATGCCGACCATCCAAAACCAGATTATGCGTAAATCCATAGTTCCATTCCTTTTATACGTTCGCCCTTTGCGGGCCATGCTTTACTTCACGCACCAGCAGGTAGATGTAGAGACCGCCGAGCAGGAGATAAATGATGCCGAAGAGAACGATAGAAAACAATATTTCGCCCGCACTTACGTTTATCGATTGTGCCTGTGCCGTCTTCAGCAGTCCATAGACAATCCAGGGCTGACGCCCTACTTCCGCGGCAATCCATCCGAGTTGACAAGCAGCGAGCGGCAGCGGTATCGACCAGATAAAAAGCTTCAACAACCATCGCGTATCGTACAGAGTCTTCTTCCAGAGTTTATAACTCGCAACAATCGTGATCAGAATAAAATACATGCCGAGCACAACCATATTATGGAATGAAACGAACGTCAGCCATAGAGGAGGAATATCCGCCGCAGGAAATTCATTGATTCCTTTGATATGTGCATTAATGTCTCCGAATGCCATCCAGCTGAGCAAGCCCGGCAGTTCCAAAGTTCCTTTCAGTTCAGGCGGTTTCGTAAACGGAATCGCAAAAAATACCATGGGCGCTCCCGATTGCGACGTATAAAGCCCCTCGATCGCCGCGAATTTTTCCGGCTGNNTGCATGTTCATGACCGAACGGCATAAGCTCCAGTAACGAAGTTATCAATCCAAAGATCACGGCTATCTTCAGCGAACGTTTTACAAGTTCAGTTTCTTTATTTTTTAAAATTAAAAAGGCAGATATCCCGGCGACTAAAAATGCGCCGGAAATTAAAGCGGCATCGACCGTATGCAGAAAGCGAACTACCGTCGAAGGATTAAACACCGCATCATAAAAGTCGGTCAACTCCGCTCTGCCGTTTCGTAAAACATATCCTGCAGGAGTCTGCTGCCAGGAATTTGCAACGATAATCCAGAAAGCGGAAATTGTCGCGCCGACGGCGACCATGAGGATTGAAAACCAATGGACTGCTTTTGAGACCCTTTTCCTTCCAAAAAGATAGAGTCCTAAAAATCCGGATTCAAGGAAAAAAGCGAATATTGCTTCTGCGGCAAGCGGTGCGCCGAATATATCTCCCACAAATTTAGAGTACGCTGCCCAGTTCGTGCCGAATTGAAATTCCATGACGATTCCCGTAGCAACTCCTACGGCAAATGTCAGGCCGAGAATTTTGCCGAAATATTTCCCCATACGGACATACACATCATCATTTCTCCTCCATCCAAGACCTTCCATAATGACCAGAAGCCAACTCAGGCCGATAGAAAGCGGCGGAAAAAGGAAATGGAAGCCGATGGTCAGTGCAAACTGCAGCCGTGCTAAAAACAACGCATCCATGAAGTTTTCCCTTCGTGTTCGTTCAAATGGAACGATTCTTATAAAAACGAATATAAAAAATAAATAAACAATAAACCAAGAATCGGCATGTTCGAATAAGAAAACATCCCGGATCAGCGCATATTTTTTTTATACCGGCAGATAGTCCTCAATCCAAACTGCAGAATATAGTTCAACTGGAAAAGAGTTCGGATCTATTGAAAAGTAAAGCCAGGCTTATAGTCCCGGAAGGTATTTTTTCAGGCGCACTTCGTTCGTATGACCCGGAACAAAATGGTACTCTACATCATCCACCAGTTTTTTCATAAGATAGACTCCCAACCCTCCGCGGCGGTGATGGGCAAGAAATTCCTTGAGGTCCGGATTCCGGAGAAGAGCCGGATCAAAAGATTTTCCCTGATCAAAGATCCGGACTTCAAACGTTTTTTTCTCCCGGACAATTCGTATTTCAATCTCTTTATCCGGTGCATTCTGATACGCATGTTTGATAATATTCGTGCATGCCTCATCGACAGCCAGAATAATATTGGAAATTCCTTCATCCGCAAAACCGAACTGCCGGGCAGCTTCCGCAACGAATGTCCGGACATCTTCCAGCTGTTCCGTGCGGCTTAAGAATGTTTTCGATATTTGAGGATATGCGAACACCGAATCATCAGTCTTTTATTTTATTTTTCGTTTCTTTGAATTTGGACAAGGCCTCTCCTTCCTCCTTGTAGATTTCATACAAGAAAGGAAATCCGAGCAAATCAAAAACATTAAATATCTTCGGAGGCATATTTGTAAGCTTGATATCACCGCTGTTCTTCCGAATATCCTCGACATACGCCATAAAAACGCCCAAACCGGCGCTGCTGATATAGGAAAGTTCCCTGCAATTGACGATGATATTATATTTTTTTTCGTCCAGCAATTTTTGAAAGGCTCCCTCAAGGTCCGGCGCTGTGTGGGCATCGAGGTAACCTTTGAGATCTATGATGCTGATATTATCGGCATCACGATGATGAATCTTAAACTCGCTCATGGTGGGTCTCCTTCTTACAGCTTATTCCTTTGCTTCATTTTATACTCCCTGTCCCTCACTTGCTGTTCCTTTCCATTTAAACACCATGAGCGTTATATCGTCTTTATACGTCGAAACGCCCATAAAGGTTCGCACTGCTGTGAGGATGGTATCCTTTATTTCTTCCGCGGAACGCCCCCGCGACTGCATACAAAGATCGGTCAGCCGTTCGGTTCCGAATTCTTCACCGGTCGGATTCCATGCTTCTGTAATTCCATCCGTATAGAAGACACAGATATCGCCGGGATGCAGGCAGATCCGGTGCTCCTCGATCGAGGGTTCGAAGACATCGTTTCCTGCTAAACCGAGCCCCATCCCTTTCTGCTGTACGATCCTTACGCCGTCCTGAGAAATAAAAATAGTAGGACAATGTCCGGCACGTGCAATAACAAGAGATCCTTCTGTGACATCCAGGACAGCATAGGCTAAACTAACAAATGCCTTTTTTTCCAGTGTTTCCAGCAGGGCGGCATTGGCCCGGACTAAAAATTCTTTCGGAGTTTTGCACAATTTACTCAGCGTGAGAAATATTCCTTTTACTTCCGCCATATAAAATGCTGCGGAAACTCCTTTCCCCGCAACGTCGCCGATGGCAATGCCAATCCGCCGATCCGGAAGTTCTACGAGATCATAATAATCTCCTCCCACTTCCGTCGACGGTTCCGACACGGCAGCAAATTCTCCTTCTGAAATCTGCGGCATGCGCTGGGGGAACAACCTTCTTTGCATCTGCTGTGCTACCATCATCTCCTGATGCAGCCGTTCCCGTTCGATCGATTTCGCTATCAGCTTTGAGTTATCGATTGCCAGACTTACATTATCGGCAAAAGTCGTAAGAACTTCAATATCGTCCCGGTCAAATCCGTTCGAAGCGCTTTTTGCAGCATATAAGACTCCGATACAATGATCGTGTGAAAGCAGCGGGATACTTAAAATCGCGATGCGGGGAACGCCGAGTTCTTTGAGACCCTTGAAAAGCCGGTCTTTCCAGATGTCTTCGATGAGAACGGCTTTTCTTGTTTCGAACAGCTTCTTTTGAAACAATAATTCTCGGACCGGCGACAGTAATTCGATATCAGCCTGCGCAATATGCTGCCTGGCAGCCACCGATGTCTTCATTTCACTTCCGATAGAATTTTCTTCGACCAACTCGAGCCATGCGCTTTGCGCACCGCTCACTTCCATCGTCATCTGCGTAACCGTGGACAGTAATTCACGGAAATCAAACACCTGCGTGACCAGGCGGCTGAGACTGTGAAGGGAATTCAATTCGGATTGTTTGCGTTCGAACACTTCCGCGGTCGGCAAATGAAACAACGTGCTCGCGAACGATACGCCGAAATAAATCGCCCCGAAGAGACAGTTTAATTCTACAAACCGCTGCAGCGGCGCACTGAAGAGCGCAACGGCATTGCTGCCAAAAGAGTCCTGCGACAAATAAATCGTATTTCCAATGAGAATAAAATTGAGCAAAGCGGAATATACGAGTGCGTACACTTTTTCCCTCTTTGAAAGGTAAACAATCCACTGCTGCCGGAACGAGTTCATTATTATAAGAACGATGAGAATCGGCAGCAAAAGGGAATTGATAAAACCGAGAGCATCGCCGAGAGAATGATAACGAGCGGCACAGGCGCAAAGCAGTACGACAAGGTAGAGAATAAAGTTACGCGCCGCTTTTATGCGCCGCTTAAACAGCAGCAATCCTTTAAAAAATTTTACCAGCCATAATCCGACAAAACCGAACGCAAGAGCAACGACTGTCATCCACAGCACGCTTACCGCGGACTGTCTGAATCCTGCCGC
>PMML01000087.1 GCA_003162695.1 Ignavibacteriota bacterium
TTCATGTGGAAGGAACGTTCGTTATTGTTCCTGAGGAAAAAACAGATCGGATAAATTTTACGGAATCTTATTATGCTATCATAGTTGATAGGATTTACGTTATAGAGTAATGTGCCACTTAAACATTTTAAAAGGAAAGATTTAAGAAATCAATGATGACCAAGCACGGATAAAATCATTAATGGTAGGCGGCAACATAAATGCAATGAAATATTTATTGATCATATTATTGTTACTCACTTTTAGGATGACTTGTTATACCCAGGTGCATCAAAATGATTCATCAGCTTATGTAAGCGGAGATAGCTTAACGACTGTGGATTATTTTCCCCCGGAACCGAAAGTAATCTATGAACCTAAAATTGTCACTCCGAAAGAACTTAAATCAATTATCGAGAAGGTTAGGGTTATTGTAAAAATGAAACTTGATTCGGCTGATAAAGGAACTTCATATCAAATAGTGAAATCAAGTAATCCAAAGTTTAACAAGACGGCGATCAAATATGCCAAGATGTATAAATTTGAATATCCAAAATCAGATGATAAAAAATATTCGATGTGGATTGCGATTCCAATTATATTCAACAAATAAAATGTTGTCGCATAACCATTTAAAAAAGAAAGATTCAAGCAATCAATGATGGCCAAGCACGGATAAAATCATTAAAGTTAGGCACACTTAAGATTATGAAAAATATATTCCAATATATATTGATGTTTTCAATTCCTATTGTGGTTTCCATTTTAACAAGCTGTACTCAATTAGCTGTAGTAGAATGGATACCCGAAAATATAAAATGGTATCAATCAATTCAGGAAGCGGATTCTAACAGATATGCCTTATTATTAGATTCGTCTAAAACTCGGTACATGAATCCTAATCCAGAAGATACTAATACATATTATTGGGCTTCTGACACGGTTTTAATGCTCTGGACTGATGGAACATTTGCACAAGCTAAGAAGGTTGTTCAACTCAAATTAGTTGACGGTACAATAATATTTAATGAATTTATTTATGATCCNNGACACCAAAATCGGGAAAAATCACTCTCATAAATAATGATCATGAAAAAAGGGTGATATATAAAAATCGTTCATATGTTCCAGTGTTAAAAAATCGAATTATTTTAAGGTATTAAGTGTGCCTCTTGAGAATAAATGCTCAAAGAAAAGAAGAAAACTGAACGAGGAAAAAAGTGTTGGTGAGAATATTCTTTTTATGGTATAATCTTAACAATTATAAAAAGAATAGAATTATTCAATCAATCATGGCCAAGCACGAGAAAAATGCTTTATATTAGGCAATTCTATGAAAATGAAATGTCTCATTCGAATCTTATTATCGCTAACATTGTTATCTTCGTTTGATTTCAGTCAAATAAAATTAAATGAACCTGAAAAGGTTGTTTTGAGTTTTTACAAATGGTATCTCAAAGATGTGTATTTAAAGAATATTATCGAAGCTCCGGTGGTCAAACTTACCAAAGATGGCATCTATCAAATCGACACGACAGATTATATTAAATTCCTTAATCAATCTGATTATTTCTCAATCCAATTTTACAAAAGCGAGATTGCCATGTTTATTGCATGCAATAAGAAATTAAGGGATATAAATTCCAAGCAAAAAGAAGATGCTCCATGCTTTCCTGCCAATCTTGTTGAAGGACATGAGTGTGATTTTTTATGTTACATGGCATGGACGGGTGGTCAAGGAGAAAGCCTGAATACGGTAGGGATCGTAAAATCTGAAGTAACCGCCGATAGTGCCAAAGTAATTACTGTGCTTGGTGATTCGATTAGTGGCCCATATAGCTATCCTATTGTTTCATTGATGAATGAACACAATAAATGGAAGATTAGTCGAATTGAAGTCTCGTATGAAAAACCCAATTAAAAGTAAACAGTCGCTTCCTAAGCAACTCCCTCACATTGTAGGAGTGAGGAGTAATTGAAAGTGCGAAATACAATCGAGGCTATAAGCGACTTGCGGAGAACACGGCTTGGAAGGTTATGTTGCCGCAACTTAGGACGCACCACTTTAGGCCGTACCCAAAAGGTGATAAATATTTATGGCTAAACAATTCTTATTTGTTCTGGTTTCCATCTTTATTTTAATTCTTGTTGGCTGTTCTTCCTCTGGTCTAATTAATCAGAATGGAGATGTGTTTGTATTCGGAGAATCAAACGCGAATTGGTTTGTTGAAATTCCATCTGCGAATTATAGGATTATGGATTTATCTGGTAGTATTTTAGAGCCACCTAAAGGTACGGCGGTACTTCAAAACACTCAAAGAAAAATGAGTGTAACACTCAGCATCAAATCAGCAGAAGGCCATAAAACAGCCGTTGAATGTCGAGATGCTCATCTAACTGAAAATAACATAATGGCTGATCCTAATTCAATTCGTACCTATGAGAGAGACAGTGTGGCCTACGAAGAATCTAATCCGAATAAGGTTATTGGATATTCGGGAAGATTCATACAAGCGTATTATCTTAAAGATGGAAAAGAATTTTCTGTTCTTGTTTATATCTCACAATTTGATGAATTGAAAGATCGTTCCGTAAGCGATAATGTTTTCAAGTCTATTGTCTTTAAGACTCGTGTTCAGAGATAAAATAAAATGGTGCGCCCTAACTATTTTAAAAAGAGCAGGGAGTATTAAGATGTCATTGCACAGCATGCAATACAAATTATAAGTAAATAACATTCTCCCGATGCCATTCGCGGCTTGCGGGAGAGCACGGCGGAAGGTTATTGTTGTCGCAGCTTAGCTCCGGTCGTTAGGTTGCAATTGCTCTTCACAACTAATGAAAGGAGAAATAGATGAAAAACATTTTCAAGTTATTCTTTGTAGTGTTTTGCCTATTCATCACTACGAATTTATTGCATGCCCAATGGGTGCAAACCAACGGACCCTATGGCGGTTCCGTTAAATGTGTTGCTCTCATCGGAACAAATCTCTTTGCGGGCACTTCGGTGGGCTACGGCGGTGTCTTTCTTTCCACGAACGATGGGACGAGCTGGACTGCGGTCAACTCAGGGCTAACGAATATGATTGTAAATGCTCTTGCTGTCAATGGAACGAATCTCTTTGCTGGCACCGATAGCGGCGGCGTCTTTCTTTCTTCCAATAACGGGACAAGCTGGACTGCGGTCAACTCGGGATTAACAAACAAGGTTGTCAATTCTCTTTTTGTCAACGGCGCAAATCTTTTTGCAGGTACCTCTTACGGCGGTGTCTTTCTTTCCACGAACGATGGGACAAGCTGGACTGCGGTCAATTCAGGACTCACGAACACGATTGTCTTGTCATTTGCTGTTAGTGGAACTAATCTCTTTGCTGGTACTTCCTACGGCGGTGTTTATCTTTCAACGAACAACGGGACGAGCTGGACTGCGGTCAACTCAGGTCTAACGAATATGATTGTAAATGCTCTTGCTGTCAATGGAACGAATCTCTTCGCGGGCACTGATGGCGGCGGTGTCTTTCTTTCCACCAACAACGGGACAAGTTGGACTCCGACAGTTTTGTCGAATATGACGGTCAATTCTCTTGCTGTCAAAGGGACAAATCTCTTCGCGGGCACTTCGGGCTTCGGTGGCGTTTTTCTTTCCACTAATAATGGAACAAGCTGGAGTCCTGCCAACTCAGGTCTACCGAACCCTGGTGTCTATTCTCTTGTTGTCAGCGGTACGAATCTCTTTGCCGGGACCAATGGCGGCGGTGTTTATCTTTCCACCAACAACGGGACTAGCTGGACTGCTGCCAGCTCAGGTCTAACGAACACAAGTGTCTATTCTCTTGCTGTCAGTCCCAATGGGACAGGTGGAACGAATCTCTTTGCTGGAACAGTTGATGAGATGAATACAGGCACTTCTTACGGTGGCGGTGTCTTTCTTTCCACCAATAACGGGACAAGCTGGACTGCGGTTAACTCAGGTCTACCGAGCGCTGGTATTCAATGTCTTGCGGTTAGTCCCGCCGCAGGAGGTACAAGTGGGGCAAATCTCTTTGCGGGCATATTTGGCGGTGTCTTTCTTTCCACCAACAATGGAACAACCTGGACTACGACTGGTTTAACGGATAAGGTTGTCGTGTCCCTTGCTGTCAGCGGCACGAATCTCTTTGCCGCGATTAATTGGGTCGGTGTTTTTCTTTCAACCAACAATGGGACAAACTGGACACCGGTTAACTCAGGTTTAACGAACACTGCTGTCATGTCTCTTGCTGTCAGCGGGACGAATCTCTTTGTTGGGACTAATGGCGGTGGCGTCTTTCTTTCCACGAACAACGGCACAAGCTGGACTGCGGCGAGTACCGGTTTGGGCGGCACTTCTGTCAATACTCTTGCCGTCAGTGGCACGAATCTCTTTGCAGGAACTGGCGGCGGGGGTGTTTATCTTTCGACCAACAACGGCACAAACTGGACCGCGGTTAACTCAGGTCTAGCGAACACGGCTGTCAGGTCCTTTACTGTCAATGGATCGAATATCTTTGCAGGCACTGATGGCGGTGGAATCTTTCTTTCCACCGACGACGGCACAAGCTGGACTGCGGTCAACTCAGGTCTTCTACCGAACACGACTATAAATGCTCTTGCTGTCAGTGGGACGAACCTCTTTGCAGGTACTTCTTACAATGGTGTATGGAGTCGACCATTGTCGGATATGATCACCTCGGTGAAAAGGCTTTCAACTGACTTGCCAACAAATTTTAGTCTTAGCCAGAATTATCCAAACCCGTTTAATCCAGTAACAAGAATTTCTTTTAACCTTCCAACACGCTCTTTTGTTTTACTGAAAATATTTGACGTGATAGGAAGAGAAGTAGCATCCATCGTCTCTGAAGAATTACCGGCAGGCACCTATTCGCGGCAGTGGAATGCAGCAAAGATGTCGAGTGGAATTTATTTCTATAGGTTGCAAGCGGGATCATTTACACAAACGAAACGGCTTGTGCTTTTGAAATAGCGAGGCCATTCGCTCACTTGTTGGAGCGACGATCTCATTGAAGAAATAATCCAATATAAAATTCGTTAGGCGGACCTTCGGGCAGAGGCTGAAGAGAGTCCATGAACTGAGAAACGAGACGAAATGGCAATTGAACGATTTCATATTCAGGTCGCGGAAGAGGCGCTCAACGATCTCCGTGAGAGATTGGATCATATTCGCTGGCCCGACCAGATGGCGGACTCGAGCTGGGAACAAGGCACCGAGCGAGGATATTTGCAGTCGCTCGTAGCCTACTGGCGGGACCGTTTCGACTGGCGCACACAGGAGACCGAACTGAACCGATCTGCTCAGTTCTCTGCCGAGGTCGACGGGTTCAATATTCACTTCATCCATCAACGCGGAGTCGGACCGAACCCGCTGCCGATCATTCTTACTCACGGATGGCCTGACTCCTTCACGCGTTATCAGAAGATCATACCGCTCCTAACTGATCCAGGCCGCTTTGGTGGCGACCCAACGGATTCCTTCGACGTGATCGTGCCTTCGATACCCGGGTTTGGCTTCTCGAGTCGCCCTATCCTGCGTGGCAGCAACTCGTTTCATGTCGCAGAGCTCTGGGCCAAGCTCATGACAAAGGAACTCGGTTACCCGAGATTCGCTGCAGCGGGTGGGGATATCGGCTCTGGCGTAACGCGATATTTGGCCGCAACCCATCCCGAGCTTCTCGTTGGCATCCATCTCACCGATATCGGCATTCTTCGGGATCTCATTGCCCCATCTGGCCGCACAGATCTCTCAGAAGGAGAGCTTCGCTACAGAAGCGTTGCCACAGAATGGATTGCACGTGAAGGGGCATACATGTCACTCCAGTCTACAAAGCCGCAGACCCTCGCCTACGGTCTTTCGGACTCGCCGGCTGGCCTTGCTGGTTGGATTGTAGAGAAGTTCCGTGCATGGAGCGACTGTGGCGGAGATCTTGGTCGGAGCTTCACCGAAGACGAGCTGCTCACCAACATAATGATTTACTGGGTGACAGGTACGATCGGCTCGTCGATGCGTATGTACTACGAGAACAGCCACGCGTTGCCCCCAATTGGACGCATAGAGGTACCGACGGGCATTGCGGTCTTCCCAGCCGACATACTGCTTCCACCCCAAGAATGGGTCGAGCGGAGGCTGCAAATAACGCGTTGGACGTCAATGCCGCGCGGAGGCCATTTCGCTGCAATGGAAGAACCAGAACTCCTCGCTGATGACATTCGTTCATTCTTCAGACCGCTGCGGAACAAAGAGATAGCCTAAGCCATTTATCGCTGCTATCGCTAAAGTCTTGTTGAGGATTACAGCAATTCAAGAATTGGGGGGTATAAGTAAAATTTCAAAAAAGGATTTCGCACGTAGATTTAATGAAGGTTTTTATTCTGAGGAAACAAGAGATCTATTAATCTTATTTAATTATGATTAAATTTCGATCATCTTATCTTCATCAATAAAAAGAAAATTTAACTATGCTCTTAAAAATCATGCTTTTCTTTTTTGTAATTACTATTTGCGCTTCGGCGTGCTATTTCTTTCTCACCTCTTTTTTGCAGCGAAAATCATTTCGATTTACTCTGATTACATTTCTATTGAGCCTGGCGGTATATGTCAGCCTCTTCTTTTTCAGACCGGTAAGTGTCTATCTCTCTGATACATTTATGCTGTTCTCTGCTGCTTCCTTCTGCGTCCTTATTGGAAGAGGAGTCAAAACTGTTCCATCGATTATATCATTTTCCATCGCAGGCTCGATAGCAGATATCGTCTCCTTCAATTGGGGACCAA
This sequence comes from Ignavibacteriota bacterium, assembly GCA_003162695.1. GTDB lineage: Bacteria > Bacteroidota > Ignavibacteria > UBA10030 > UBA10030 > Fen-1254. The sequence continues at coordinate 6,785 of PMML01000087.1, forward strand.
CTCACTTTTTTATGAAGGCAGCGGAACAACTTAACCCTGCCTCACTATTGAACCTTATGGCCTTTTCCATAGTTTTCAAGGGAAGTATTTGTCCTATTGTCGGTCTCGGCGATTTTATTTTCATCGGCATATATTTTATAGCCCTTCGCCAAATTGGCGCCGGCTCTTGGGCGCAATTCATCATCCCTACAGCGGGTCTTCTTGGTGCTTTAGTTGTGGGTGTATTGGTGGGAGGAATCTACGCCATTCCGTTTATGGCAGCCGTCGTTATCGGTTATCTATTTTTCACTCATCGTCTATCTCCACGAGTTCAGCCATGTTAATGAAATTCCAACCGGAAACGGTTGATATAATTCCAAGTCATGATTAGGAATGAGAGAATGAAAATATATTTCCGACAATTGACAATCACATCGATTATTTTTGGTTTCCTGCTTATACCAATACATGAGTCGGGGCATGTCATATGTGATTGGATTACCGGCCATCCAGCCGCAATGTCTTACGCCCGAGATTATTTGCTTTCTGGTGCTCATACTCCTTTTCTTGGACTTCTCGGAGGACCGTTGTTACCGTTAATATTGTCTGTCGTTTCTGTCGTGTTCATTTACAGACGGACGAGAGTATCATTCTTCTATCCTATTGCAATTCTTGGATCATTTGAAAGATTGGTTTTATATTTATCAGGCATGCTTCCAAGTGATGAAAAAAGTCTTGCAGTGATGGTTGGATGGAATATATATGCGTTCAAATATATCTTTCTTTCTATAGAAGTGTCGTTGTTATTGTTAATTATAATTTCATTGATTAGGTATAAGGTGGGCTTTAGACAGGCAATCCTTGTTTTTGTCATACCACTATTGTCTTTTGTCGTTGGTGCCTCACTGGGCGTATTTGTAGTTGAACGCTATATATTTCCTGTCCAATTTAAAATTCAGTTCGGTTAAGAAGTGGAATTAGTAATTCTAATGCACAGTGTGCAAGAAACTTATTTTTTACAGAGAAAAACTGGATCGATATCTTTAAGCTTACAGAAGATGCTGCCATAGTCGTTGCAAATATGACTGTTAAACGAAAGCGTAAAAAATAGTCACGGCAAAGATCATATTGAAAAATGGAAACAAATTGTCTACATTAAATGAGTAGATAATCGCAGTATCGATAATGATGAAAACAAGAAGACAGTGCAATCAGGATGTGCGTTCCGACATTCTTTTGGATTCAAACATGCATTATTTGTTGTATATGTGTTGCACGATAAGTTAAAGTATCCATTAATATATTGATATATAATAAGTTATGACTGCGGGAGTAATTCAGTGGTAGAATGCCAGCTTCCCAAGCTGGACGTCGCGGGTTCGATCCCCGTCTCCCGCTCTTAAAGAATTCAGATTTAAGATTGCAGAATGAAGAATATGATTAAATCTAGGACTGAATGTCTTGTAATTTCAGAATGCAGATTTAAGATTGCAGAATGAAGAATATGATTAAATCTGGGACTGAATAACCTGTAATTTCAGAATGCAGATTTCAAATTGTAGATTTCAGCTTGTTCCATTCACTCAATTACACTTATCCTGTAGTTATCAATGCCAACACCCCCGGGTCCAGTTATTATCACCGCCAAAGAACTTTCCGTCCATTACGGAGCACAGGTCGTTTTAAAAAGCGCGACAATGACCATCCATCAGGGCGAACGTGTCGGCCTTATCGGGAATAACGGCTCCGGCAAAACAACTCTCCTGAAAATTATCGCCGGACTTATGGAACCGGACAGTGGAACCGTCACACGGCGCAGGGATATTCTCATCGGTTATCTGCCTCAAAATTTTCAACTTGATCCGACAAAATCCGTCTACGAAAACATCGAAGACGGTGCACACGATGTCAAAGAATTGCTGGCGGAATACGAACGCCTTCCGGCAGCATCGAACAGACGTCATCTGGTGGAAGAACAAATTCATCACCGGGACGGATGGAACCTGGAGAACCGGATAGAAACGGCAATGCATTCGCTGAACGTTCCCGAAAAAGACCGTTCCATCGATATGCTTTCCGGAGGCGAAAAAAGACGCGTAGCGCTGTGCCGCGCTATGATTTCCCGTCCCGATTTTCTTATTCTGGACGAACCGACAAACCACCTCGATACGGAATCGATCGAATGGATAGAAGGGTTTCTGTCCGGTTATCCCGGCGCATGTCTTTTCGTTACGCACGACCGGTATTTTCTCGATGATATTGCAACGCGCATTATAGAGCTTTCCAACGGCGAATGCTATTCCCACGACGGGTCGTACAGCGATTTTCTCCTCGATAAAGCGGAACGAGAGGCTCGGATGGAAACCGAAGAGCATAAACGAGATATGTTTTTACGGCGGGAACTTGCCTGGGTGCGGCGCGGAGCACGGGCGCGTAGAACTAAAGCAAAGAGCCGGTTGAAAGCATATTTTGAAGAGGCGAATAAAAAGGGACCGGAACCGGAAGCGGATGTCGATCTTATTATTCCGCCGGCACCCGTGCTGGGGACGATCGTGCTGAATTTCAAATCGCTCGGCATGTCGGCGGGCGGAAAAAAACTCTTTGAAGGATTGAATTTCAACTTCGAGCGAAAACGGAAACTCGGTATCATCGGCCGCAACGGTCTCGGAAAGACGACACTGCTGAGAATTATTCTCGGCGAACTGCAGGCCGCTTCCGGAGAGATCGAGATCGGCGAACGGACGGTCTTCAATTATATCGACCAGTCACGCCTTGCCCTGAACGATGAAAACACGGTGGTGCAGGAACTGGGCGAGGGACGCGAATGGGTGATGTTCGGCGAGGAACGCATGAAGGTGTGGACCTATCTCCGGAGATTTCTTTTTGCCGACGACCGTATGAATACGAAGGTCGGAGAACTTTCCGGCGGAGAACGAAGCCGTCTCCTTCTCGCCAAAGTAATGAAAAACGGGGGCAATTTTCTCATATTAGACGAACCGACGAACGATCTTGACCTTGCAACTTTGCGCATTCTGGAAGAAGCGTTGATCGCTTTCGACGGCTGCGTGATTGTGGTCAGCCACGACAGGTATTTTCTAAACCGCGTTTGCAGCGGCATTCTTGCCTTCGAGGGGAACGGGGAAATATATTTCAGCGAAGGGGATTACGATTATTATGTTGAAAAGCGGAAGCTCCGTTTTGCAGAAACGGAAAACGGCAGAGTGCTTCAGCAGAAAAAACCGGAACTGCGGGTTAAAACACAGGCCAGGAAATTAAGCTGGAAAGAATCGAAAGAACTGGAAGGAATCGAACAGGAAATTGCAAAAGCCGAAGAGAATGTTGTGCGGTTGGAAGCGATATTTTCTTCTCCTGACTTTTACGACCGATACGGGAACGATATTACGTCCTTGACCGATGAACTTGCCGCAGCGAAAACATCCGCTGAACGCCTCTATGCGCGATGGCATGAATTAGAAGAGAAAAATATAAGTTCGTAGTACGTAGTTCGTAGTTCTTAGTTTGTTGTTCATCGCTCTAATGGCTATACACCCAGAACTTAAGAACGGCGAACAGGAAACTGTATACAGCGAACAGAAAAATTAAGCAAGTCTTAAAAAAAATATATCGTTAAACTAAAAAACTGCCAATAAACTTCAGCAACTTCTTTTCCGGTTTGCCGTAAAAAAGGGAAACATATTTATTCAATCAAATAAGAGGAGTTTATGAAACGTTCAGCGATCGTGATTTTAATTTTTGCAGGGCTGAAATTTCTTCTTATTGCTGCGACAACTCTGCAGACGGATTACGGTATATTCCGCGATGAATTCTATTATCTTGCATGCGCAAAACATCTTGCATGGGGATATGTCGACCAGCCGCCGTTTTCTATCGGCGTTCTGCGGCTCTGGACGCTGATCGCGGGAGATTCTCTTCTCTCGCTTCGGATTCTATCGGGATTTTTCGGCGCATGTATCATCGTTTTAGCCGGAACGATCACCCGCCAGCTCGGCGGCGGCATAAAAGCTCAGACGCTTGCATGCATCGCCGTCCTTGCTGCCCCGATACAGATGGGGATTGCAAGTTTTTACTCTATGAACGTACTCGAGTATTTCTTTGTCCTTGCAGCCGTGTCCCTTCTGTTGAAAATCGTTCTTGAAAAGCGTCCGGTGTTTTGGATTACATTCGGAATTGTCCTGGGACTCGGCATCATGAACAAACATACATTCGGGGTTATGGAGGCGTTTATGCTGGTTAGTCTCCTTTTCACGCCTGCACGAAAGGAATTCCTTAAAAAAGAATTCTGGATCGGAGCCGGGATTGCTTTTCTTCTCGTGCTGCCGAATATCATCTGGCAGGCAGTCAATCATTTTCCTTCCCTGGAATTTTATGCGCGCGCTCAGGAAATGAAAAACGTTACATCCTCTCCCGTAAAAATATTTCTGGACCAAATTCTCCTCAACGGAATTTTTATGGCGATCCTCTGGCTTGCGGGGCTGGTGTGGTTTCTCATCGGGAAGGAACGTGCACAATATCGATGGATGAGCATAACTTTCCTTCTCATGCTCGCCATGATGATCCAGGCACAATCGAACCGTGCCGACCGGATAGCTTCATTTGTACCTGTCCTCGCTGCCGGCGGTGCGGTTTTGTGGGAACGCTTGAGTTCAAAGAATAAATTGGGCTGGACGTATCCGGTACTCGTTGTTTCCATACTTGTCTTCGGTCTCATTGCTGCGCCCATGGCATTGCCCTTATTAAAACCGCAGCAGGAATCGTACTACATGAAAACAATCGGAATGGAGCCGGATCATGAAAAAGGAATTTCCGGCTTGCTTCCCCAGAATCTTGCAGATCGCATCGGCTGGAAAGAATTTACCGGTTCGGTTGCCGATGTTTACCGGCACCTGCCGGAAGCAGAGCGCGGAAAAACCGTCGTGGTAGGACGCAATTACGGTGAAGCCGGAGCGCTTGAATATTACAGCCGCTCGATAGGTTTGCCGCGCGTCATTTCGACGCATAACAGTTACTGGATGTGGGGACCCGGGGAACCGGCGGAAGTCTATCTGGTCATCGGTGATTCCCGGGAGAGACTGATGCAGCTTTTCAATGAAGTTCTCGAAGGCGGAAGAACTCCATCAGGCTGGCAGATGGATTACGAATGCAAGAGACCGATCTGGATCTGCCGGCATCCGAAAAAAATAATTGCAGAAGTTTGGCCTGAATTCAAAACGTATATTTAAAATATATACTTTGCACCGGCAGCAGACGACTCCGGAATCCGATTTCACCGTCTTTTTGTTTTATTTGTGGGCTTCGCCGTCAGAGGGTCTTCTGGCCAGACATGTTTTGGATAACGAGCCCGCAGTTGAACGCGGATTCCCGGATACACGTTGGTCCAGAAACTGTGCAGGTCCTGCGTGACCGCAAGAGGACGACGGGCAGGCGAGAGCAAATGGACCAATACGTTTACCGTTCCGCCGCAGATTTTAGGCGTTTCCGTTTGACCGAACAATTCCTGCAGCCGGACGGCAAGCACAGGAATTTCCCCGGAATAATCAAGCACAGCATGAGAACCGCTCGGAAGATGCAGGTGAGTTGGAGCAAGCTTTTCAAACACCTGCCAGAGCTGCGGTGAAAAACGCGCGCGGAAAATCTCCTGTAAAGATAAATTTTTCAGATGTGCAGCGCGAGTTACACCGGTCAGAAACGGAGCGAGCCATTTCTCAAGGGAATCCATCAGCGCCCGGCTGCTGAAATCCGGCAATTCTTCCGAAAGCGAAGAATGTGTCTTCATCCACTGTGCACGCTGCTGAAATGCGAGGGTTTCTTTTTCCCATGGCAGGCACTCGATTCCCATCGATCGGATTCCTTCCAGCATCGCTTGAACGACAGCTTCATCATCCGCAGAAACGGGTTGTTCCGAAAGGATAACGGAGCCGATACGCGAGGTTCGTTTCGCAGTCACCGCTCGTTCTTCCTCACTCCATATTGTGACCTCCTCGATTCGTATGTCTCCGAAAAAAACAGTTTCGATTTGCTGCCTTGTAAGAGGTGCAGCAAGAAATATCTTAACTTCTGCGCCAAGGCCGTCCACTTCTCCGACGGCAAGAAATTCGTGCCGCGCGAGAAGGGATGCGGAAGGAAGGACGGCCGTCTGACCGCTTGCCAGAAGATATCGGGATCCCTCTTTCCGCCGCCGGGCAATACGGTCGGGATACGCAAGAGCCAGCACAATGCCGGCATCTTCGGTGTTTTGCAATTCGTGATCTTGGATTTCCATCATCCGCATCAGCCGGACGACCTGAGCATGCATGCGCTCGCTCATTCTGGAAGAGGGTGATAAAAATCCGGTTAGATCGATGTCGTTTAAATTGCCGCCTGGAATGCGTTCCTCCAGCAGTGCGGCAATGTCGCAGGCAAGAGAACCCAGTCCGAGTTTTTTACCTTGAAGAAGCATGTGTGCAATGCGCGGATGAACGGGAATCACCCCCATCGATTTTCCGTGCGGCGTCAGTTTTCCCGAACTATCGAGAGCTCCGAGGTTTTGTAAGAGCAATCGCGCCTGTGCAAGGTGCGCGGCGGGGGGCGGATCCAGGAAACGAAGATTAGCTCCGTCCGGCGTTCCCCATTGCGCAAGATCGAGCGCGAGCTGTGCGAGATCGGTTACCTTAATTTCGGGCTGCGGAAAATCAGGAAGCCGTTCATGCTCGCTTTCCATCCAAAGCCGGAAGCATATTCCCGAATCCTGCCGGCCGGCACGGCCGCGGCGCTGATCGGCAACAGCTTTGGAAACCGGAACGGTCGTCAGTCCGGACATTCCGCGGTTCGGATCGAATCGTGCCGTTCGTGCCAATCCGGAATCGATGACGATCCTTACGCCGTCGATAGTCAGGCTTGTTTCCGCTATGGATGTGGAGAGTATGACTTTCCGTTTTCCTTGCGGGTCCGGAGCGAGCGCCGATGCCTGCAGGTCGTAGGAAGCATCGCCGTACAATTCGTGAACGACAATATCGTCCGGAAGTTTTTTTCCATAGAGCAGTTGATCGACGCGGCGAAGTTCCTTCCGTCCCGGAAGAAAAACAAGAATATCCCCTTCGGCCGTTTGCAGCGCGCGGGCAATCGTGTCCGCTGTCCGCTGTTCTACCGTTTTCTCCGATGCAAAAGGAGCATACATCGTTTCCACCGGAAATGTTCGTCCTTCGCTTTTCACGGCAGGGGCATGATTCAGCAGACTCGCTGCAGCCTCGACGTCGAGAGTTGCGGACATGACAAGAATGCGGAGGTCTCCCCGCAGGTTTTGCTGAACATCGAGTGCAAGGGCAAGTCCGAGATCGGCGTTGATGCTTCGTTCGTGAAATTCATCGAAGATCAAGAGGCCGGTGCCGGGCAGTTCGGGATCGTGCTGGAGCATGCGGGTTAAAATGCCCTCGGTCACTACCTCGATATGCGTTGCCGCGCCGGCAACCGACTGGCCGCGAATGCGGTAACCGACGGTTTGTCCGGCCCGTTCGCTGATGAGAGAAGCCATATATTCGGCTGCACGCCGGGCCGCAAGACGGCGCGGTTCAAGCATGACAATTTTTTTTCCTGCGAGCCACGGTTCGCCGAGAAGCACAAGCGGCACGCGGGTCGTTTTTCCGGCACCCGGTTCTGCAGAAAGCACGGCATTTTTTGACGCTGAAAGCGCAAGACAAAGCGTACCGAGAACCGAATCGATGGGCAGTTTTTGCTGAAAGTCAATCATAGTTTTGTACTATAGAAGATGGCACTCCGGCATCGAAAAATCAATCGATTTTATTGTTTTTATTCGGTCCCGCGGTCATACCGCCTGCCTTTCATTTTATCGGACAAGCCGCACGCGGCTCCAAAAGGAATCACTTGCAACTATCGAATTGAATCTCTACAATGATAAAACAAATCTACTCAGCATGTTTTTGATGTTCATGATCTTTCCTGCAGTCCAGGAAACAATATTCGATGTTTCCGGGATGACCGTGGAGGATTTGCGACGTCACCCCATAGGGGCAACGCTTTACCCGCTGCAGGAGGACGTCGTCGGTTTACCCCTTCGGGGCTGCAAAAACAATGGTACATCAAAATACACCGGGTAGTTATAATAGAATATAAATATGCAGCGGACCAAAATGTTGTCTAATCAAATAATACGATCGATCCGGGCCGACCTTCGCGCAAACGTCGATCCGAAAGCGAAGGAAAGTTTCCAACGGTTCTTTAAGGAAAAAGTAAGCTTTTACGGCGTGCGTAGCGCTGTGGTACGCACGCTCGCAAAGAAATATTGGAAAGAAGTCTCACAGTTGGACAAGGAAACAATTTTTACGTTGTGCGAAGAACTGCTTGCATCCGATTACACGGAGGAGGTCTTTATCGTTTCGTTCTGGCTGCCGTTGTTTGTAAAATCTTTTGAGAAAAGCGATCTGGAAATATTTGAACGGTGGATCGATACGTACATCAACAACTGGGCCAAGTGCGACGGATTTTGCAATCATACCGTCGGAGATTTTATGGAAAAATTTCCGGAGAGCATCGTACGGCTGCATGTATGGGCAAAATCGAACAATCGTTGGCTTCGGCGCGCTTCTGCGGTTTCGCTTATCGTTCCTGCAAAAAGAGGAAAGCATCCGGATATGGTTTTTGCAATTGCCGGTCTCTTGCTCGGAGACAGCGATAATATGGTGCAGAAAGGGTACGGCTGGCTGCTGAAAGAAGCGAGCAGAACACACCGGCAGGAAGTTTTTCGGTACGTCATGGAACACAAAGACGTCATGCCGCGTACCGCTCTGCGGTATGCGGTTGAGTTAATGCCTCATTCGATGCGCACGACTGCAATGAAGACGGAAAAATCGATGCATGCACGGTAAACGCATTGCAGACAATGCATGAAAAATGCCGATCGTATTGTTGAAGGGGGGTGTGCTTGAATAGTACACGGTGCATAAAAAAGGCGTCCCTGAAAGAGACGCCTTTGTATTACGGAAAAAATTTTTCCCGTGTTGTGTTACCAGGAGCGATGTCCGCCGCCGTTACCGCCGCCGTTACCGCCTCTGCGTCCGCCGCCAGGGCCGCCGCTTCCGCCGCTTCCGCCGCGCCGGTCATTTGTCCGACGATCGGTCATAGGGCGAGCTTCGTTTACCGTTACCTTGCGTCCCTTAACTTCTTTATCATTAAGAGCTGCAACCGCGGCTTCTGCTTCTGTACGAACGGGCATTTCAACAAACCCGAACCCTTTGAGTTGTCCGGTAAATTTGTCTTTGATCAATGCAACAGAATCGACAGCGCCGAAAGCGACAAATTCCTGCTTCACTTCTTCTTCAGTGATATCGCGCGAAAGATTGCCGACGTAGATTTTCATATGAATCTCCTTATAAGGACTTTCCCTTAGTTAATGAATTTGATGCGCTGCCGACGTAAGGGATTCTTCTACAGACGTATCGTCGCGAATCAAAAAAGAAAGATAGTAATATCGGATAATATCTGATACATATCGGGCATCGCGATTGATGTAAGATATGAATTTTTTTCTAAATAAAAAAGAGCAGAAAAAGACTGCATTTCCTATCGGACAGCCGCATGTCCGGACTTTTTTGCCATAATGCGGAAAAAAGAGTAAATTTATGGTGTTCACGTGCCGTAAGTACATTGATTTTTGAACGCTAAGAAGATTGCTTATGAAATCTTTTAACAAACGCCTGCAAGAAATTCAACAACAAAGAAATTCGCTGGTTTGCGTCGGCCTTGATGTCGATCCGGCAAAATTTCCAGCATCCATCCGGAATTTAGAAAATGCAGTTATAGAATTCAACAAACGCATCATTGAAGCGACACAGGATCTTGTGTGTGCGTACAAGCCGAATCTTGCATTTTATGAGGCGTTGGGAGAACGCGGTATGTTTGCACTGCGCGAAACGCTGAAAATTATTCCCGGCTCGATTATCACGATCGGAGATGCGAAGCGGGGCGATATCGGCAGCACAGCGGAACGATATGCAGTATCGCTGTTCGACGATTTTGGTTTCGACGCGGTCACGGTCAATCCGTATATGGGAAGCGACAGCGTCGAGCCGTTTTTGAAAAATCCCGGGAAAGGCATTTTCCTTCTTGCGCTGACATCGAATCCGGGGTCGAAAGATTTTCAGCGGCTGAAAATCGGTGCAATGCCCCTTTATGAAAAAATTGTACGTAAAGCAAAACAATGGAATACTGCCGATAATATCGGGCTTGTTGTCGGTGCGACACATCCGAAAGAACTGAAAAGAGTTCGAGCAATCGTTCCGGACATGCCCATTCTGCTTCCCGGCATCGGGAAGCAAGGGGGAGATCTGAAATCAGCAATTCGGTACGGATGCTCGGAGGACGGATACGGCGCCGTGATCAATGCAAGCCGCAGCATCCTCTATGCATCGTCCGGAGACGATTTTGCAGAAGCGGCGCGTGCGGAAACGCTGCGCATGAGGGATGAGATCAACGGTTTAAGAGCGGTGAACTGTGAATAGAGAAAGTTCGTAGTGCTTAGTTCTTAGTGCTGCGGTTCGAACTCAATTGTTGATGAGTTGTTTGGTTCTTTTGTTGCTTTGAGTTTTTGGTACGTGGGCATTAGTTACAATTTGCAATTCTACCGGGGGGATTTATGCGGCTGCATTCACGCGCGATCCGCGAGCGATTCATACAGCACATCTGGAGTAAACAATACCTGCGAACGGGAATGCGCACAGCGGAAGGAAAACCGCTCGATGTTCTCTCGATCGGGAAACAAAACTTCGGATCGGGACCGGATTTTTTTAACGCAAAAATAAAAATCGACGGAATAACATATGCCGGAGACATCGAGATCCATCGTACGGCTTTCGATTGGATCCGTCATCAGCATCAGGACGACCCGCATTACAATTCGGTTGTTCTTCACGTTGTGCTGGAAATCGGATCGCACATTTCGCCGACAATTGTTCAAACCGGCCGGCATATACCCGTTCTCGTTCTCGGGGATTTCCTTTCCGAATCGCTGCAGTCGATTTGGCGGAAAGCGATTCTCGATGAACGTGCATGGCGTCTGAAAAAGCTTCCCTGTTACGCATTCGTACAAAACATTCCGCCGGAAACTCTTCAGGCGTGGCTGGAAAAACTTGGCGCTCTGAGGATCGAACTTAAAATCCGGCGGTTTGAAGAGCGGCTGCGGCAGCTTGCGCAGGAAAGGATGTATGCAGTTTTCGAACGGCCGCAAATGTATGAGACGGCCGCGGCGGAGCAGGAACGGCTGCTCTCTCTGCCGGAGTTGACGCAAAAGGATTTTTCCCGAAAAGAATTGTGGGAACAGATTCTTTATGAAGGTTTGATGGAAGGATTGGGGTACAGTAAAAATCGCGAGCCGTTCATACAACTTGCTCAAAATGCCGCTCTGGAAAAAATCGGTGAATGGGAAGCCCAAATAGAAAACTTCAATCTGGAAGCATGCCTGTTTGGTATTGCCGGTTTGCTGCGGGCGGACAGGAACGTGAAAAATCCGGAGTCGCGCCGGTATGTCCGCATCCTCAGGAAACAATGGAAAATAATTCGCCCGCACTATCGAGGAGCAATTATGAGCGAGGCAGAATGGAGATTTTTTCCCGCACGCCCGTCCAATCTTCCGCCGCTCAGGATTGCAGCAGCTGTTCAGCTTATCCATTCTATCAGGCACAACGATCTGTTCCGGCGCATCGTTCAATTGCTCAAATCGCCTGAGATAAAAGAGTCTGAGCTTCTCCGGATGCTGCAGATCGAAACGAATGATTTCTGGAAGAGGCATTATTCGTTCCAGCATCCATCTTCCTCGTCTATGGCGGTTACAGCGCTGGGTGAAGCGAGGATGCGTGAGCTTTTAGTGAATACAATTTTTCCGGTTGCGCTTCTCTATGCTCGTATATTCAAAGACCCGGCTGTCCGGGAGCATGTGCATGCTCTTTTGAGGTCGTCTCCAGCGTGCGAAGAGAACAGTATAGTCCGAACAATAGAAAGTCAGGTTGTCAGGAGACGCTTTTTATTGAACACGGCTGCCGTGCAGCAGGGAGCAATTCAGCTGTACAATTATTTCTGTTCGGAAAAACAATGCAGCGAGTGCATGATCGGAGCCGGCCGGTTATAAAATAAATCTTGTTGCAGCCCGTCCGCGCGTATAAAACCTAAAACTTCGACACTTTGTTTTTAAGCTTGCATTATTAAAAAAATACGTATAAATTTAAGCCCATAGCGCGTTATACCTTTATTATTTAAGTTCGTAATACAATCATCTTTCAGAAAGGATTCTATGAAAAAGATAGAAGCCATTATCCGTCCGCATAAACTCGATGAAGTGCGAGAAGCGCTTCTTGAGGCAGGTTTCCGGGGAATGAGCGTAACTGAAGTAAAAGGTTTCGGAAGACAGAAAGGACATACCGAAGTTTATCGGGGTTCTGAATATCATATCGATTTTCTTCCCAAAGTTAAACTGGAACTTATCGTTCCGGACGATCAGGTTGAACATGCCCTTGCGACAATAATCAAGCTTGCAAAAACCGGGCAGGTCGGCGATGGAAAAATTTTCGTCCTTCCGGTCAACGATGCCATCCGTGTTCGAACGGAAGAATCGGGAGACGGTGCCCTATGAGAATCGACACAGGCGATACGACATGGCTTCTGGTTTCGACTGCATTTGTCATGCTGATGACGCCGGGCCTGGCATTATTTTACGGCGGCATGGTCCGCAAGAAAAATGTTTTGGGAACCATTATGCAGAGCTTTATTGCTCTGGGAATCGTCACCATTCAATGGGTTCTGTTCGGTTACAGCCTTGCTTTCGGTCCCGACGTTCATCACATCATCGGTAATCTTTCATGGATCGGCTTGAACGGAGTAGGTCTGGAACCGAATCCGGACTACGCAGCAACGGTTCCGCATCAGGCATTTATGCTGTTTCAGATGATGTTTGCGGTTATAACACCGGCGCTGATTACCGGCGCATTTGCAGAACGGTTTAAGTTTTCGGCATACATCATTTTTCTTTTTCTCTGGTCGACAATCGTTTACGACCCGATAGCGCACTGGGTTTGGGGCATGGGCGGCTGGATTCACAATCTCGGTGCACTCGATTTTGCCGGCGGTCTTGTGGTGCATATCAGCTCCGGCGTTTCTGCTTTGGCGGCTGCATTCGTTGTCGGCAAACGCCGCGGTCACGGACACGATCTTATGCCTCCGCATAATTTGACCATGACGCTTCTCGGCGCCGCGTTGCTCTGGTTCGGCTGGTTCGGATTTAACGGCGGAAGCGCGCTCGCTTCCGGTGCACTGGCAACGTCTGCATTTCTTGCTACGCATATTGCGGCTGCGGGTGCGACTTTCTCATGGGTACTGGTCGAATGGAAAATGCGGGGAAAGCCGACAATGCTCGGAGCGGCTTCCGGCTGTGTTGCCGGTTTGGTCGGCATTACGCCGGCTGCCGGTTTCGTAGGTCCGATGTCGGCACTTTTGATCGGTCTTGCAGTCGGAGCTGTCTGTTATTACGGCATCGGGATAAAAAATATTTTTGGATTCGACGATTCGCTCGATGCGGTTGGCGTACACGGCGTCGGCGGAATATTCGGCGCTCTGGCCACCGGAGTATTGGCTTCGCGAGCCGTCAATGCAGCAGGCGCAGACGGGCTCTTGCTGGGAAATCCGGGACTGCTCGGCACTCAAGCGTTGAGCATCCTTGCAGTTGTCCTGTATTCTTTCACCGTTACATGGATTCTTTTAAAAGTTCTGGATAAAGTTATGGGAGTTCGTGTCACAGCTGAGGAAGAATCGGTAGGACTCGATTTAAGCCAGCACGAAGAAAGCGGCTATATCTTTTAGAATACTGCCCGTTCGAGCGAACGCTCACAACGGCTTCGGAGTAAAAAAAAGCGGAGAGATCGGTAATCCCTCCGCTTTTTTGTTCCGGTTGGAATCGATACTTATTGATGAAGCGTGCGCAAGGTTGTTTTTAATTTTTCCGCCGATGCGCGCAATCCTTCCTGCTCTTCCGCATTCATCGTGACGGTCAATATTTCTTCGATGCCGTTTTCTCCCACAACGCAGGGGAGACTGAGACAGATATCGTTAATGCCGTATTGTCCGGTCATCAGTGAAGAAACGGAGAGGACGGACCGGTAATTTCCCAAAATTGCTTCCACAATCGACAGCAATCCGAGTCCGATAGCATAATAGGTGGATCCCTTTCGCTTAATGATTTCGTACGCAGCATCACGGACGCTTGCGAATATCCGATTCATTTCCTCCTGGCTATACGTCTTGTTTTGCAGCGGGGCGAATTCCTGCAGCCGTACACCTCCGATATTCGCAAGACTCCAGATAGGAATTTCGCTGTCGCCGTGCTCGCCGAGAATGTAGGCATGAACACTGCGCGTGTCGACGCCGTAGTATTGTCCGAGCAGAAAGCGAAAGCGCGATGTGTCCAGAATCGTACCGGATCCGATAACTTTTGCCGGCGGCAGGTTCGACTCCTTGAGTGCGATATAGGTAAGTATGTCCACCGGATTCGTAGCTGCAAGAATAATACCGTTCGGATTATATTTGACGATCTCTATAATGACGGATCGGAAGATTTCAGCGTTGCGTGCGAGGAGATCCAGCCGGGATTCCCCCGGGCTTTGTGCCGCGCCGGCAGTAACGACAACAACCTTTGCACCAGCGAGATCTTCGTAGCCGCCGGCGATAATTTTCATCGGTTTGGCGAAGGAAAGTCCGTGATTCAAATCCATCGTCTCACCGACCGCGCGTTCAGTAATATGGTCGATCAGCACCATCTCTGCGGCAATACCGCGCTGCATCAGCGCGTAGGCAAACGAAGATCCGACCATGCCTGTGCCGACAATTCCGACTTTTTGTGATACCTGATGTTCAAACATATGTGTCCTTCGAATCCGGGTCCGACAGCCGATAGTTTAAGTTCATAATATTAAACAGGGAAAGGTTCTTTATGGTTCCGGCGGATGCAATTCTTTTTAAAAAAATGCTTAACTTAAAAGCAGCGTATGAAATTCATTTTTTCTACGATGGCTTTTTAGATGTAAGCCGGGAATTATGAGAGACGGCATCAAAGGAGTCAGGGACGGCAAAATATATAAGGAATTTTCATTTTTGAGCATCGCCAAAAAAAAGGAAAGCAGCCTGACTCGAATATGAATGCGAATATACAACAACGCGCACCGAGGAATCGAACGATACATTTTTCGGAAATAGAAAAAGAAACATACAAGTCCCGGCTCTTAACGCTATCCGGAGAAAGCTCCGTTGATGAAATTGTCAATAAAACCATACATCAAGATATGATGAGTGCGCTTGACTTTTTCCCCCGAAACTTTGTCGATTTACTGTTTATCGATCCGCCGTATAATTTGAGCAAAACGTTCAATTCCAATACATTCCGGGAGATGGGAACGGCTGAATATGCACAGTGGGTGGATTCCTGGCTTACAAAACTTATCCCGGCATTGAAACAGACCGCTTCTCTCTATATTTGCGGGGATTGGCGTTCCTCCGGCGCTCTTCAGCAAATAATCGAAAAATATTTCAAGGTTCAGAATCGCATTACCTGGGAACGGGATAAGGGCAGGGGCGCCAAATCCAACTGGAAAAATAATTCAGAAGATATTTGGTTCTGCACGGTATCCGACGATTATTACTTTAATGTCGAGGCAGTGAAACTTAAACGGAAAGTAATAGCTCCTTATACAAAGGAGAACGGTAAGCCGAAGGACTGGGAAAAAACAGAAAACGGCGATTATCGTCTTACGCATCCGTCCAATATTTGGACCGATTTGACCGTCCCGTTTTGGTCCATGCCGGAGAATACGGAACATCCTACTCAGAAACCCGAAAAACTGGTTGCAAAAATTATACTGGCAAGTTCTAGAGAAGGAGATATTATATTCGATCCTTTTCTCGGAGCCGGCACAACATCTGTGGTTGCTAAAAAACTCGGCCGCCGGTTTGTCGGGATTGAAGTCGATGAACTATACGGTTGTCTCGCTGAAAAACGGTTATTGATGGCGGAGAAGGACAAAACCATACAGGGATATTCGGATGGGCTGTTTTGGGAAAGGAATTCCCTGAATTTTCAAAATACTAAGAACGGCAGAAGAAACAATCCGGAAGGTTTTTCGTTATCTGAGAAATGAAAATGAACAAATTTGCAAAAGACTTCATTTTGTTTTTTGCAGAAAATAACGGAGACGGCAGCAAGTCGGCTTTGATAAAAAAGGGGTTCAATCGGTTTCATAGTACCCGGGCTTGCCCTGTTGACTGTACAAAACAGGATGCACCGGAAATATTGCATGAACGGCGATTTCTTCGTACATTTTTATGGTGAAAGTTGCTTCCGAGCCGCCTTCAAGTCGCAGAAAGATTTGTTGCGTGGCTCGATTCAGTTTAAAGAATATTATCGGGAACGCCGGAGCGGTGTTCCTCGTCTCAATATAATTGGAATCGATTAAAAATAGATAAGGAGAAACGCGTGGATATTAAAACCATCAACGAGATGATCCAGCGCGAGAGCGCATTTGTCGATACGCTGACGGGCGAAGTCGGAAAGGTTATTGTAGGACAAAAACAGATGGTCGACCGGCTGCTGATAGGCCTGTTATGCAGCGGACATGTTTTACTGGAAGGTGTTCCCGGCCTGGCAAAGACGCTGACTATAAAAACGCTGTCGTCCGCCATCAATGCAAAATTCCAGCGGATTCAGTTCACGCCGGATCTGCTGCCCGCCGATCTCGTAGGAACGATGATCTACAATCAGAAAGATGGAAAATTTTTCACGCGGCGCGGTCCGATCTTTGCAAATTTTATTCTCGCGGATGAAATCAATCGTGCGCCCGCAAAAGTTCAGAGTGCACTGCTCGAAGCCATGCAGGAACGTCAGGTGACGATCGGCGAGGAAACATATAAGCTGGATGAACCGTTTCTGGTGCTTGCCACACAAAACCCGATTGAACAGGAAGGCACATACCCGCTTCCCGAAGCCCAGATCGATCGTTTTATGCTCAAAGTAAAAATCGGGTACCCGTCCCGTGAAGAAGAACTTTCGATTATGCGGCAAAATGTCGCCGGAAACGACAAAGAAATCAAACCTATCGTTTCCGTAAAAGAAATTCTTTCCGCCCGCGGCGCGGTCCGGCAAGTGTATATGGATGAAAAAATTGAACGCTACATTCTGGATATTGTTTTTGCAACACGCGATCCGAAAAAGTATAAGCTGGAAAAACTCGCGCCGCTTATCAGCTACGGCGCATCGCCGCGCGCATCGATCAGTCTTGCGCTTGCGTCAAAAGCGCACGCCTTTATCAAGCGCCGGGGATATGTGATTCCGGAAGATGTGCGCGCAATCTGTCCCGATGTTCTGCGTCACCGTATCGCGGTCACGTACGAAGCCGAAGCCGAGGAAATAACGTCGGAAAATGTCGTTATCGATATTCTCAATGCGGTAGAGGTGCCGTAAGGGATGTTCGTAGTTCTTGGTNNCGTGGAAACAAAAGAACTTCTTAAAAAAGTTAGACAGCTGGAAATTCGAACGCGGGGACTTGTCAATCAGGTCTTCTCCGGAGAATACCATAGTGTTTTTAAAGGCCGCGGTATGGAATTTTCCGAGGTGCGGGAGTACCAGTTCGGCGACGATATACGAACGATCGATTGGAATGTTACTGCGCGTTTCGACAGACCTTTTATCAAGATCTTTGAAGAAGAGCGCGAGCTGACCGTCATGCTTGTCGTCGATATGAGCGGATCGCAGTTCTTCGGTTCACAAAGCGCTCTCAAGCGCGATGTTGCGGCGGAGATAAGCGCCGTGCTTGCATTTTCAGCAATGAAAAACAACGATAAGGTCGGGCTGATTATTTTTACCGGCCGGATTGAAAAATTCGTTCCACCCCGCAAGGGACGCGGCCACGCACTGCGCATTATCCGCGAACTTCTGTCGTTTGAACCTGCCGATCCGGCAACGAGCATCAAGAGCGGCCTGGAATATCTCAATCATATTCAGAAGAAACGAAGTATTGTGTTCGTTCTTTCCGACTTTTTGGACAGCGGATATGAAGCAGCGCTTCGCATTGCCGGGAAAAGACATGACCTCATCGGCGTGGTGCTGCAGGATCCGCGTGAATCTGTCCTGCCCGGTATCGGACTGGTCAGACTGCGGGATGCGGAAAGCGGCGCTGTGCGCGTTGTCGATACATCGAATGCGGAAACCCGGCGGCAGTTCGGCGAAAAAAGCCGGAGTATGAATCAGACCCGCAAAACACTTTTTGTCCGATCGCATCTGGATGAAGTCGTTGTCCGGCTCGACCAGCCGTATCTAAAACCGCTGACGGATTTTTTCCGCCTGCGAGAACGTAGAAGGTAACGGAATATTGTTGGTACGAAAATTTTTCATATTCTTGATTGCCGCAGCCGGCATGGCCACGAGCGGCATGGCCGCCGCTCAGGAACCGGTACGCCTGTCTGCAAAAGCCGATGCGGCAACGTATCGCATCGGGGACTGGATCGATGTGCATATCACCTGTACGGTAGAGAGCGTTGTCGATTCAATTGCTCCGGTCGTCAGGGACAGCATCGGATCGTTTGAGCTCATCAAGCTCGAACGCATCGATAAGGAGCCAAGCTGGCTGCTGCGGCTTTCCAAAACCGATTCCGGCAGAGCGTATCTTCCGCCCGTTCCCTTTCGCTATTTTGTCAAGAACGACACGACGCCGAAAACCGCATATACCAATCCGATATTTTTAACTCTCACTGGCATGGCATTCGATCCGAAAGGAGATATCAAAGACATCAAGCGGCCATTATCCGCTCCATGGCTCTTTATCGATTATCTGCCCTTTATTATCGCGATTCTTCTCCTGGCCGGCGCCGGGGCAGGATATTTCGTTTACCGGAAAAAGAAAAAGCAAAAAGCGGATGCATTGAGCACGGTTAAAATTACCGTTCCTCCCCATCGAGAGGCCCTTACGGCTCTCCGCCTTCTGGAAGAAAAGAAATTGTGGCAGCAGGGACTTGTCAAACAATATTATTCCGAGACAACGGAAATTGTCCGTCTCTTCTTTGAAAAACGCTGGTCCATTGTTGCCCTGGAAATGACAAGCGATGAGATTCTGGTGCAGATGAAACAAATTCCGGAAGCGCTGACTGTCTGGCGCGATATGGAAACATTTTTCCTCATTGCAGACCTGGTTAAGTTTGCGAAGTATCAACCGGTGCCTTCCGACCATGAGAAGGAAATGCAGCTGGCATACGGAATCGTACGCGCGATGATTCCCAAAGACGAAAACGCAGCGCCGCCGGCAACGGCGGAAAAAACGAAAGAGGCGGCAGATCATGTTCGGTGATCGATTTGCAAATCCTGAATTTTTATGGCTGCTGCTGCTGATCCCGGTCATCGGCTTTTATCTCTGGCGGCGCAGAAAGCAGTTCTCTGTGGAATTGCAATTCTCTTCACTTAGTATTTTGAGCGCAGTTCCGCGTTCTTTGCGGGAACGCCTGTACAATATGCCGCTCGTTCTTCGCATGAGTGCGCTTGCCCTGTTCATACTTGCGCTGGCACGGCCTCAATCGGTTTCCAGCAGGCAAAATATTTCCACCGAAGGAATCGACATCGTCCTGGAAATCGACCTTTCGGGAAGCATGGTAGCGGAAGACTTCAATCCGAACCGTATTGAAGCGGCAAAACAGGTTGCATCGGATTTCATAGACGGCCGTTCGAACGACCGCATCGGACTTGTCGTTTTCTCCGCGCAGAGTTTTACGCAATGCCCTCTGACGACCGATTATCCCGTGCTGAAAAGCCTTCTGAAGGAAGTAAAAAACGGAATGATTGAAGACGGCACGGCGATCGGGTTAGCCATAGCCAACGGCGTAAACCGGATGAAAGACAGCAAGGCAAAAAGCAGAGTAATGATCCTGCTGACGGACGGAGTGAACAACCGGGGGGAAATCGATCCGATAACTGCGGCTCGTATTGCGGCGACGTACGGCATTCGAATTTATACGGTCGGTGTCGGCGCTCAGGGAGAGGCTCCGTATCCGGTGCAGACACCGTTCGGTATCCGGCGGCAGATGATTCCCGTAGACCTGGATGAGAAAGCGCTGACGCAGATTGCCGATATGACCGGCGGTAAATATTTCCGCGCGACCGACAATAGAACATTAAAGTCCATTTATAAAGAAATAGATAAAATGGAACGTACAAAAATAGATGTAACCGCGTACAAACGATATTCGGAATTGTACAGCGGATGGCTGTTTGCCGGGCTGGCTCTTGTCCTTCTGGAGGCCGGTTTGTCGGCAAGTGTTTTAAGAAAAAACCCATAAAAGTTTTATGTTAAAATTTGAACATCCTGAATATCTTTGGCTTTTGCTGATCATCCCGCTGCTGGCGGCCGGCTTTGCATTTTTAAACCGATGGCAGAAAAAGCAAAGGTTTCTCTTTGCCGGCGAGGAGTTATTTTTGCAGCTTGCTCCGGCGGCAAGCCTGACAAAAAAAATAGTCAAGCAGGCGCTGCTTCTGCTGATCATAGCCGGCCTCTTGATTGCCCTCGCCAATCCGCTGGTGGGGACGCGCCTTGAAGAAGTGAAACGGGAAGGGATCGATCTGTTTGTCGTGATGGACGTATCACTCAGCATGAAATGCGAAGATATACGGCCGAGCCGCCTGGAAAAAGCAAAACGGGATATTTCAGATCTTTTAAAAAAGCTTTCCGGCGACCGTGTCGGCCTGATTGTTTTTGCCGGCGAAGCGTTCGTGCAATTTCCTCTCACATCCGATTACTCGGCGGCCGATCTTTTTCTTTCCGCCATCGATGTGGATGCCGTGCCTCTGCCCGGAACAATGATCGGAAGCGGCATCGAGCTTGCGTTGAAATCTTTCTCTCAGGATGCGCCGACGCAGAAAGCAGTTGTCGTTGTTTCCGACGGTGAAAATACGGAGGGCGACGTTCTGGGAGCTGTGGAAGATGCAAAAAAAGCAGGCGTCCGTGTTTACGCCGTCGGTATGGGAACTCCGGAGGGAGGACCGATTCCGGTCCTGGATCAGAACGGAAACCGGACGGATTACAAACACGATCAATCCGGAAATATCGTGCTCACAAAACTGGACGAAAGCATGCTTCAGCAGGTAGCGTCCTCTTCCGGCGGGACATATCATCGTGGAACGAGCGCGGGCAATGAGATTGACGATGTTTTTAAAGAGCTCGGTTCGCTCCAGAAAGTCCAGTTCGGTTCAAAACAGGTGGCCGGGTACGAGTCCCGCTATCAGTATCCGCTCGGCTTTGCAATTCTGATGATTATCATTGGCCTGCTTCTTTCAGACCGGCGCGGAAAAATCTTCGCACGTTTAAAACGATTCATTCCCGGTTTTGCGGCGATTCTGTTTCTTGTGCTGTGCGCCGCATCTCCTGTCCGTTCGCAGAGTGTTCATGCTCTTGTGAGAGATGGAAACGATGCGTATGAAAAAGGAAAATATGAAGATGCGGAGGTCGGTTATAAAAAGGCGCTTGAGAAAGACAGTAAATCGAAAGAAGCCCATTTCGATCTCGGCGATGCATACTATAAAGAGAAGCGGTACGACGAATCGGCGCGTGAATACGGCAATTCTGCTTCCGCGATGACCGATACACGTGAACAGGCGCAGTCGCTGTATAATATTGGGAACACGCTCTACCAGCAGAATCGTTATGAAGATGCGGCAGGTGCGTATAGAAAATCGCTTCGTTTGAATCCGAAAGATGACGATACCCGGTATAATTTGCTTATGTCGCAGGCAAAAATAAAAGATCAGCAAAACAAAAAAAACAAAGACGATAAAAAAGATAAGAATAAAAATCAGGATCAGAAACAGAATCAGAATCAGAAAAACCAGCAGGATCAACAAAAACAGCAGCAGAACCAGGCGCAGAAAGATCAAACACAGCCGCAGATACAAAAGAAAGATCAGATGCCCAAAGAAGAGGCGGATCGGATTCTTGATCAAATGAAGAACGACGAAAAAACCATTCAAAAAAATCTGCGCAAACGCGAAGCAGTTCATGTTAAAGTGGAAAAGGATTGGTAACTTGAGAACAGTAAAATAGTAAAAAGAGAAATTTCGTGGTGCGTAGTTCCAAGTTCTTCGTATTAAAGAACCAAGGAAATAAAAACAAAAAAAGTGAACAGAAAATGATGGATAACAGCTTGCAACTGGAATGAAACGCTCGATCATTTATATAACCTTCGTATTGTTCGCAGCATTACTGCCGCTTTGTGCGCAGGACGGGACGTTTACCGCCTCTGTCGATCAAAACAAAGTTGCAGCGGGGAGTCAGGTTCAAGTAACGTTTACAGTTTCCGGCGGCGAGGTGAACGGAGTAAAAAATTTCAAGGCGCCGAATTTTACACCCTTTGTTGTTACATCCGGTCCCAGCCAGTCCACCAATATGCAGTGGATCAACGGGCAGATGTCCGGGTCCGTATCGTATACGTACATGCTTTATGCGCGGCAGGCCGGAAAATTTACGATCGAACCGGCAACGATTGAGTATAAAGGAAATACGCTGAAAACGGATCCGCTGAGCGTGGAAGTAACACAGGGCAAACCGCAGCAGTCGCAGAAAAAACAGGAAGAGGCCGGCGCCGCAAGCGTCGGCGATAATTTATTTATCAAAGCGTCCGCGGACAAACAGCGAGTCCGCCTGGGTGAACAACTGACGGTCACATTCCGTTTATATACGCGTCTTTCCGTTGCCGCGTACGATCTGACAAAAGCTCCTACATTTGAAAGATTCTGGAGTGAAGATTTTGATATGCCGAAACAGCCGGCGGCGTCGAACGAGACAGTCAACGGAAAACAATACCGCGTTCTCACGATGAAAAAAACCGCGCTCTTTGCAACGCAGGCGGGACAGCTTAAGATAGCTCCGCTGGAGGTTACCTGTTCCGTGCAAATGCAGTCGAAGCGCCGATCCAACGATCCGTTCGATTCCTTTTTCAACGATCCGTTTTTCCAGCAGGTGCAGACTGTCAATATGAATTTTAAGTCGAATCCGCTGACCATCACTGTGGATCCGATTCCTGCGAATGCCCCCTCCGGATTTTCCGGTGCGATCGGACATTTTACATTCTCGGCAAGTGCGGACAAAAAGAGAGTCAAAGCGGGGGATGCTATCACGCTTAAACTTGCAGTTTCCGGAACCGGCAATATCAAACTGGTAACGATGCCCAAGCCTCAATTGCCGGCGGATATCGAATCGTACGAACCGAAAATCGCAGAAGATGTACAAAGAGACGGCGGCTCTATTCACGGAACCAAAACTGCAGAATACCTTCTCATTCCAAGGAATCAGGGCGTGCGTGCTGTCGAGCCGATGCTTTTTTGTTACTATGATCTCGAACGACGGGAATATGTTTCCCTGCGCTCTCCCCGGTTTGAATTTACCATCGAACAGGGAAAAGATTTCTCTTCCGCCGGGCCGGCGAGTCATACGGACAAGGAAGATGTCCGCGTTCTCGGCGAAGACATCCGGTATATAAAGCTTTCTCTCGGTTCGTTGCAGCATGCCGGCGATACGGAATTTCATCTCTGGTTCCTGATCGGATTGCTGCTGCCTCCGATCGGATTTATCGGTTCATGGGTGTATCGAAAGAGGATGGAAAAAATTTACGGCAATATGCCGAAGCTCCTTTTCGAAACTGCGGGGCGTGAAGTAAACAAACGGTTGAAAAAAGCGCGCGTACTGCTTCAGCAGGGAAACCCGCAAAGTTATAATGAAGAAGTGCTCAAGGCCATTTCCGAGTATCTCGAACACAAACTGAACACGCCGAAAGCGCATTTTTCACTGGATCGGGCGCTCGTGCAGCTTCAGGAACATAATGTCACCGCCGGTGTTCGGGAAAAATTGAAATTCTGCATGGAACGGGCGGAATTTGCGCGCTATGCTCCCGGCGCCGACACGGCGGAAGCGCGAAAAGAACTCATTGATGCGGCGGCGGAAGCTATTCAGGGTATTGAATCGACATTCCGAAAACGATCGAAGGAAGAAAAACGGTCATGAGGAATTTCAATCGCAGGACTTTGTTCTTCGTTCTGTTTATAAGCGGTGCTTTGTCTGCACATACATTTGCACAAACGCCGGAGCAGTTATTCGAACACGGCAATGTGCTGTACCGTGCCGGAGATTACCGCGGTGCGGCAGCGCTGTACGACAGCATCATCAATCAGGGATACAGGAGCGCCGAGGTATATTTTAATCTCGGCAATTCCCGGTACCGTCTTGAACAGCTTGCACAGGCCGTACTTGCCTATGAGCGCGCCGCCCGGCTCAAGCCGCGCGACCCGGATATCGAACATAACCTTCGGCTGCTTTCAGTCAAAACCATCGACCGGATTGAACCTGTTCCGGAAATATTTTTCGTTCAATGGATGCGAGCCGCCGGATCGCTGTTGTCCGCTGAAACGGTCAAAGTTTTATTCCTCTGTTTTTGGATTTTATTTTTTGCTTCACTTGCCGTTTTAGCGGTGGTCGTGCGTTCGGGCATTCTTCACGGTGCACGTATTGTTATGATCGGTTCTTTCGTTTGTATCTGTGCCTGGGGCGTACTGATGGGAATTCAATCGCTGGAGGATACGACAAGCAACGATTCGATTATAACGGGGCAGACGGTTACTGCAAAATCGTCCCCGGACGTCAAGAGCGTCGATGCATTTGTGATTCATGAAGGATTGAAAGTCAAGATGACCGATGCTGTCGCCGGCTGGGTCAAGATCACGCTCGCAGACGGCAAGGTCGGCTGGATCGAAGCGGCGCAGTGCGAAAAGATATAAAAAAGTTGATTAGTTCGTAGTTCCTGGTTAAACAATTATTCTTGAGGACTTTGACCATCTACCATTCTGCTATATTAACCTCAGCACTAAAAACAACACACTACGAACCTTTTAAATTCACTATTTACCCCTGATTGATTTTGACCGTAAAATCGTCCATCCAATGGATGATTATCATCCACTGAATGGTTGATTTTATCTCTTCTTTTAATTAAATTTCGTGCATGATACAACGCTCCATTACACCGCTGTTATTGGATGCACTCAAAGACAGCCCGGTCGTGCTGCTGAATGGTGCACGGCAGGTCGGGAAGAGCACTCTTGTAGAGTGGCTTGCTTCTCACGGACACTCGGCGCACTATTTATCGCTGGATGATGCCGTTATTCTCTCCGCTATTCATGATAATCCGGAAGGATTTCTTGCCGGGTATGATGAGCCTCTTATTATCGATGAGATTCAGAGAGCGCCGGAATTATTTCTTGCACTCAAAGCTGCCGTCGATAAAAAGCGAAGGGCCGGCAGATTTTTATTGACTGGATCGGCCAATGTTTTGCTTCTTCCCAAACTTTCCGAATCATTAGCGGGCAGAGTGGAAATACTTTCGCTTTACCCATTTTCACAAAATGAAATTGCCGGGACTTCGGGATCATTTATCGACGATGTATTTGCAGAAAAACTACCCGCGCTGAAAAAAGAACTGCCGAAAAATCATATCATCGACATGATTCTGAAAGGCGGATACCCGGAAGCCTTACAGCGTAAAGATGCCGTTCGGAGAGATGCCTGGTTCAGCTCTTATGTGACCACAATCCTGCAACGGGACGTGCGAGACTTGACACATATTGAAGGGTTGACAGCGCTTCCCCGGCTTCTTTCACTCCTTGCAAGCCGGTCGGGTTCATTGTTGAATTTTGCGGAACTCTCCAAGAGCAGCGGTATTCCTCAAACTACATTAAAACGTTATATGACTCTTCTAGAAACGACTTTTCTTGTCCGTTTGATTCCTCCATGGTCGAAGAATTTAAGCAAACGTTTGATTAAAACGCCGAAACTTTATCTGACGGATACCGGATTGATGTTGTATCTGCTCGGAGCAGACGATCAGCGTCTTAAATCCGACGGAGAGATCATGGGAAAAGCGGTCGAATCTTTTATTATGAACGAACTCCTGAAACTGATCTCGTGGAGTAGAACGCAGCCGAAATTGTACCATTTCAGGACTCAGGCAGGGCAGGAAATTGATTTCCTGCTTGAACGGCGAGATGGCAGCGTGGTTTGTATAGAAGTGAAGAGCAGTCAAAAAGTCGATGCATCATCATTTAAGACGATGAAGGCACTTGCAGGTGAATTAAAGAATAAATTTGTGCGGGGGATTGTGCTCTATGCCGGCAGCGAGGTGATTCCATTCGATAAAAATATCGCTGCCGTACCTCTTCAGGCGTTATGGACGTAAAAGAACAGATTAAATTGTGCAATACAATAAATATTATCACGGTCAAATAATTTATGAGAACAATTTCTTTCATTATTTTGATTCTGCTGAGTTCCAGTCTTCTCAACGGACAATCAAGAGGCAGATGGTGCGAAGGAGCAATATCATATGACACCGCTTTATCTCCAAAGGGCAAATATAAAATCATTGTAAAAGACACAGAGCTTATTGTCGTAAATATGACTACCGGCAATCACTTAAAGCGGAAAATCGATATTTTGCCGCCATCGGAATTGGCATGGTCCCCAAATGATTCTCTTTTCTTTATCAATCAAAGTGATGGAGGCGCGATTGGTACTTGGGCAGTTCAAGTATATAAAATTGCCGACGACAATATCGTTGAGACCAATCTCGCCAAAAAACCTTTGGAAGAATTTCAAAAGAAAATGGAGGAATGGTGCCCTGATGAATTTCCCAATATTGCTGCTTGCGGCTGGGTGGACAATGGTACAAAGATATTAATTGTCGGAGCAGTGCCAAACCATAGTTCATGCAAAGGAATGGGAAATATATTTTGTTATCTTATCGATATTCGTTCAGCTGAAATAATAGATTCGTTCAATAAGAAGTTGCTAAATCAAAAATGGCCTGAGATTATAGGTTCTTGTGTTAAAGAATAATTTATCTTCGAACTATCGGATAGTTGAAGATAATAACAGCAGCTTCTCGATAATTTTGACAAGGTTCAGCTTATTGTCGGATTATTTATTTTTCGCTGAAGAAGTATTTTTAAATAAAAACCCGGAAAGGTTTTCCTTCCCGGGTTTTGTATTTCTAAAACGAACGATCTTTGATTAGACTCTAAACAGAAGATCTGCGTAGGTCGGCAGGGGCCAGACCCTTTCGTCGACGAGTGTTTCTAATTTATCGCCATCGATTCTCAATGCGGCCATCGCGGTAAAGACAACGTCACGATGGTATTCCGCATGTTTGAAGACGCTGGTCGAATGACCGCCGGCGAGCGATGCTTCGAGCGCTTCGATGTTCTTTCCGAACGAATCGATTGTCGCTGTCAGCTCTGCAAGCAGTTTTTCTGCTGCAGATGATTTGGATCCTGCACTCTTTATTGCTGCTATTTCAGATGCCACTGTTCCGGCAAATTCAAGAGAGGCGGGAAGAATTTCACGCTTTGACATATCAAGAGCGGTCAATGCTTCGATGTTGATGACTTTTATATAGTTTTCCAGATAAATCTCATAGCGGGAATGCAATTCTTCTTTGGTCAGCACGCCGTGCTTTTCGTAGAGCTTAACGGTCTTGTCTGTGATGAGTGCTGAGATTGCAGCAACGGTGGATTTGATGTTCGGCAATCCGCGTTTTTCGGCTTCGACCAGCCACTCTTCGGCGTAATTGTTGCCGTTGAAGATGATCCGCTTGTGCTTCTTTATGATCTCTTTGACGATTGCCTGCGCTTCCGCATCGACATCTTTCGCTTTTTCCAGCCTGTCCGCTACGCGGGAAAGGGTTTCCGCTACAATCGTATTCAAAGCTGTGTTCGGTTCAGCAATGGAAGCGGAAGAAGCGACCATACGGAATTCGAACTTATTGCCCGTGAACGCAAACGGTGAAGTACGGTTGCGGTCGGTTGCATCTTTGGGAAGTGCCGGCAGTGTGGTAACGCCGAGCTTCAATTCGCCGCCGCTCTTCGACGACTTTGCACCGCCGTTTTCGATTTGCTCGAGAATGTCGGTCAGCTGTTCGCCGAGGAACGCGGAAATGATTGCGGGAGGCGCTTCGTTTGCACCGAGGCGGTGATCGTTGCCTGGATTAGCCGCTGAGACACGGAGCACGTCTGCATATTCATCGACTGCTTCCAGAACTGCAGCAAGGAAGACGAGGAATTGTTCATTATCGTGCGGTGTCTTGCCCGGCTCCAGCAGGTTCTGTCCGTCGTTGGAAGCCATCGACCAGTTGTTGTGCTTTCCAGAGCCATTGACGCCGGCGAACGGTTTTTCGTGGAGTAACGCGACTAAACCGTGACGGTTGGCTACCTTCTTGAGAGTTTCCATCACAAGTTGATTGTGATCGGTTGCGATGTTCGTGGTGGTGAATATCGGAGCCAGTTCATGCTGCGCAGGTGCAACTTCATTATGTTTCGTTTTGGAAAGCACGCCGAGTTTCCACAATTCCTGATCTACTTCCAGCATGAATGCAGCAATACGTTCTTTGAGTATGCCGAAATAATGATCTTCCAGTTCCTGTCCCTTCGGCGGTTTGGAGCCGAACAATGTGCGTCCGGTCAGGATAAGATCTTTACGCTTTTCATATAATTTTTTATCGATGACAAAATATTCTTGTTCAGGTCCGACGGTGGTGGTGACTTTAGTCGCTGTTGTGTTTCCGAATGCACGAAGAATGCGAACTGCTTGTTTGGAGAGCGCCTGCATAGAGCGCAGCAGCGGTGTTTTTTTGTCCAGCGCTTCGCCGGTGTATGAGCAGAAAGCAGTCGGAATATAGAGGGTGTTGTTTTTATAGAAAGCAGGCGAAGTGCAGTCCCACGCCGTATAACCGCGAGCTTCGAATGTTGAACGCAATCCGCCGGAAGGGAATGACGATGCATCCGGTTCGCCTTTGATCAGTTCTTTACCGGAAAATTCCACAATGATTTTTCCGTCGGATGTCGGGGAAATGAACGAATCGTGCTTTTCCGCCGTAATTCCGGTCATCGGCTGAAACCAGTGCGTAAAATGCGTTGCACCTTTTTCAATAGCCCAGTCTTTCATCGTGTTTGCAACGATATCCGCAACCGTGGGATCGAGGGGCAATCCCTCGTCGATAGTTTTTTTCAGAGCCTTAAATGTAGCCTTCGGCAGGCGTGTGCGCATAACTGCCTCACTGAAGACATTGGATCCGAATGTGTTTTCGAGCGATTCTTGAGGAATAATTTCACTTGCCATGTCGTTTATTTCTCCTTAATAAAGTTGTCTGCCTTATTTATTTATGTTTGACTGTATAATAACATAATTTTATTTTGCATGCAAGCCAAAAGTCAGTTGTTTGTTATGTTTTTTACACGCTTTACCTTCTGCCGTTTCTTCCGTCTCGTTTTGTGCGGGTTAAAAAAATATTAAATTTTATTGCCGTTTGCCGAGGAGATACCTTCGTTAGCCGATTTCCGTGCAGAGCGTCATTCCTTATATCCGTATATTGGAACAGTGAAAATGTAAATGTACTTTTCAAGATGAACTTTTCCAATAATAATTTCGTTTTAAAATCGTCTTTATAAAGAAATAAGGATGCAAAGATAATGGAATCGGAACAAGTCGATTTGTCGGCATTACGGATTCACCGGCCGGAAAAACCGAAGGACGGTCCTCCGAAAAAGCTGCCGGCCTACATAATAAGCATTGTCGTTCTTGTTGTAATAATTGCCGGCGGAATTTACGGCGGAAAAAAATTTTTTGCACCGGATCTTGAGGTCAAATTAGCTGTGGTCGCGTGGATCTCCCCTTCCCAATCGAATGCCGTGCTTACTGCAAGCGGCTATGTCGTTGCCCAGCGTAAAGCGGCTGTTGCTTCCAAGGCAACGGGAAGACTGGTTTATCTCGGTGTTGTCGAAGGGGATCATGTGGAGAAGGGACAAATCATAGCAAGGATCGAAGACTCGGACGTGCATGCAGCGCTTGTGCAGGCGCGCGCATCGAAAGCAGTCGCTGAAGCGGATCTTCTTACCGCAGAGCAGACATTGAGGAGGGAAAAAACGTTGTGGGAAAAAAATCTTGTAACGCAGGCGGATTATGAAAACGCAGAGTCGCAGTATGCCAGGGTCAAGGCTTCCATCGAAGTTGCTGAAGCCGGTGTTACGGGGGCGGAAGTTGCGATGGAAAATACGGTGATTCGCGCCCCGTTCAGCGGGACGGTTCTGACCAAAGATGCCGATATAGGCGAGATGGTCGTGCCCATGGCTGCCAGTGTTAGTTCGAAATCGGCAGTTGTAACAATCGCCGATATGTCCTCACTTCAGGTGGAAGCTGATGTGTCCGAGTCCAATATCGAACATGTTGTTCCCGGCCAGCCGTGCGAGATTACACTGGATGCATATCCGGGCGTGCGCTACCAGGGATTTGTTGCAAAGATCGTTCCGACCGCGGATCGGTCGAAAGCAACGGTTCTGGTCAAGGTTGCATTTATAAAATACGACAGCCGCGTTCTGCCGGAAATGGGAGCAAAAGTTTTATTTTTAACGAAACCTTCGGAGAAATCCTCTTTGCAGGATAAACCGTTCCTTTCTCTTCCCGCCAGCGCTGTGACGGATCGAGACGGAAAAAAAGTTGCCTTTCGCGTTACCGATAACGCGGCATCTGCTGTTTCCCTTACGACGGGACGGCTGCTCGGCTCCTCGATAGAAATCATCGACGGCCTTACGGTTGGAGAAAAAGTAATCGATAATCTTGGTCCAAATATTTCAGACGGAGTCAAAGTGAAGATTCAATAATAAGTTCATTCGTTCTTAGTTCGTAGTGCTCAGTTCTTTACTTCATTTACTTGTTGGTTTTTGTATAACAATTTACGATTCATTATTCACCATTTGCTGTCTTTTAAAGGGATTTCTTTATGGCACAAGCAATTATTCAGGTTCAGGGCGTTTCAAAATCTTATTGGCGGGACAGTTTTGAAGTCCCCGTCCTCAAAGATATTTCCATAGATGTTCAGGATGGAGAGTTTCTCTGTCTCATGGGGCCTTCCGGGTCCGGAAAGACGACACTTCTGAATCTCATTGCCGGCATAGACCGGCCCGGCATGGGAAAAATCCTTGTCGGCGGAACGGATATCGGCAGCTTGAGCGAAACGGCTCTTGCAAAATGGCGTTCGCAGCATGTGGGATTCGTTTTTCAGTTTTACAACTTGCTTCCGGTTCTGACGGCGTTTGAAAATGTAGAACTGCCGCTTCTTCTTACACCGCTTTCCAAAGCCGAACGCAGGAAGCACGTGGAACTGGCGCTCGATGTCGTCGGACTGAGCGACCGCGTTCACCATTATCCCAAACAGCTTTCCGGCGGGCAGGAGCAGCGTGTCGCTATTGCCCGTGCGATCGTCACCGATCCGACGCTGCTCGTAGCGGATGAACCGACCGGAGACTTAGACAAGCATTCGGCAGAGGAGATTATGATTCTTCTGGAACGATTAAATAAGGAATTTAAAAAAACCATCGTTATGGTAACGCACGATCCACGTGCTGCTGAAAAGGCAACGGTAACACATCATCTCGATAAAGGCGAATTGTCATAAGGAGGCGCTATGCGGATTTTCAAACTTATTTATAAAAATGCATTGCGCCATAAACTGCGGACGGCGCTGACTGTTCTCGGAATGGCAATAGCGGTGATGGCATTCGGCGTGCTCCGGACAGTTGTCGATATGTATTATGCCGGAATTGATGCGACGGCGGTCAACCGGCTGATCACGCGTCAAGCAGTTTCGTATATTTTTACTCTCCCCTATTCGTACCGGGATCAGATTGCAAAAGTCCCCGGTGTGGAAACGGTATCGTTCGCAAATTGGTTCGGCGGAACGTATATCGATAAGAAAAATTTCTTTGCACGGATGGGTGTGGATGCGGAAACGATCTTCGATGTGTATCCGGAATATGTTCTGCCGCCCAAGGAATATGAAACGTTCAAAAGCGAGCGCAATGCGTGCGTTGTGGGCTCGGAACTGGCGAAACAATACAGATTTAAGATCGGCGATATCATTTCCATGGACGGGGATATTTACCCGGGTCCATGGTCGTTTGTCGTACGGGGTATTTATTACCCGCGGGATAAAGTAACCGACGCAACGCAGATGTTTTTTCACTGGCAGTATATCGACGAACGTATGAAACAGGACATGCCCGGCCGTACGGGTCAGGTAGGATGGTACATAATAAAGATTAAAGACCCGTCGCAAGCCGCTGCAATCTCCGAACAGGTCGATGCGCTGTTTAAAAATTCTTCTAACGAAACAAAAACGGAAACAGAACGTGCATTTACACAAGGATTTATCAACGGATTCAGCTCGCTCCTTAATGCTATGAATGCGGTCTCGTTTATTATCATAGGCATCATCATGCTCGTGCTCGGGAATACGATGATCATGTCCGCGCGCGAACGCACACGAGAGTATGCGGTCCTGAAAACGCTCGGTTTTTCCGGCGGGCATTTGTTCGGACTTATTTTCGGAGAGTCGATGCTGATTTCGGCTTTCGGAGCCGTTGCGGGACTGCTGATTACATATCCCTTTGTGGCAGGCATTGAAGCAAAAATGCCGAAAGGATTTTTTCCGTATTTCTTTATCACTCCTCAAACGGTTATACTTGCCGGAGCCGCGGCGCTGACGATCGGTGTTCTGGCATCCATCTTCCCGCTGCAGCGTGCACTGCGGATGAAGATCGTAGACGGATTGAGATTTATTGGATAGAACAGTGAACTGTGAATGGTAAATAGTAACTAGAAAAAGTTCTTGGTGCGTAGTTCTAAGTTCATGGTTATAAAAGAATCAAAAAACGGAAATAGTAAAAAAGGAAACTACGAACCAAGCACTAAGAACAAAATAACATTGAACGGCAGCACCTTGAACATTTATTTGAGGTTATCATGAAAATTCCCTTAAAATATACTCTGCGAAATTTCAAGTCGCGGAAACTTACCACGGCGATCACCATTACAGGCATTACGCTTGTCGTATTTGTTTTTGCTGCCGTACTTATGCTTGCACACGGTATTCAGAAGACGCTCGTCTCGACCGGGATGCCGGATAATGTTATCGTTGCCCGGAAAGCGGCAAATGGAGAAATCTCCAGCATCATACTCAGGGACGATTATAATACGGTGTTGACGCTTCCCTATATCGCAAAGAATGCGGACGGAAAACCGATTGTATCGGGCGAGACGGTTGTCATTATCAACCTGACGAAAAAAAGCGGCGGGCTGAGCAACGTTACGGTCCGGGGTGTTGCACAGGAGGCGTTCGTCCTGCGCCCGCAGCTCCATATCGTGGAAGGCAGGATGTTTCGTCCCGGTGCTCGGGAAATTATAGCCGGTGCGGCAACGAATAAAAATTTTATCGGGGCGCAGATCGGCAGTACTGTTACCTTCGGCGGAGATCAATGGACTATTGTCGGACGGTTCGATGCAGGCGGGAGCGGATTCGATTCCGAACTCTGGGGAGACAATAACCAGCTGCAGGATGCCTTCCACAGGAATGGCGGTTATTCCACGATGACGCTCAAACTCGATCGGGCGGATGCATTCAATGCATTCAAAGCGGCGTTCAGCCGGGAACAGCGTTTGCAGGAATTCGAACCGAAGATCGAACAGAAGTTTTTTGAAGAGCAATCGGAAACGATGGCATTGTTCATACGCATTCTTGGAATATTTATTACGATCGTTTTTTCATTCGGAGCTACGATTGGTGCTATGATTACAATGTATGCCGCCGTAGCAAACCGAACGGTGGAGGTCGGCACTCTGCGCGCGCTTGGATTTCGCCGCCGCAGCGTGCTCTCCGCATTTTTAATGGAATCCTTGAGCATTGCGCTGATCGGAGGCGGTATCGGTATTGTCCTTGCGTCGTTCCTGCAATTTTTCTCCTTATCGACATTGAACTACGGTTCGTTCTCGGAATTGGAATTCTCTTTTGCAATGTCGCCGTCGATTGTCATAGCGTCCATCGTGTTCTCCCTTTTTATGGGATTTGTGGGAGGATTTCTCCCCGCCGTTCGCG
>PMML01000077.1 GCA_003162695.1 Ignavibacteriota bacterium
TTTCATCAACAAAGCACAAGGGGAAAAAATGAATCGCGAATTGCGAATCGCCAATCGTGAATTGTGAATTGGGAACTGCAAACGGTAACCGGAGGCTTGATAATGATATCTCGCGCCCCGCCATCAAGAATGGCGGGCAAGTAGCGGGATTCAAATTGGAGAGTAAGGGAAATCGCAAATTTCGAATTGGCAATTTTCAATCGGAATATGAAGATTATGAACTGCAAATGGTAAATGGGTAACGGCGAATTGTCAATCAAATACAGGAGACAGGAGATAGAAGCCAGAAGAAAGAACAAAGTAACTGTTGAACTAAGCAACCAAATAACCAACTAACTTCTTAACCGCAGCACGATAGCACTTCAAAACGGCAGCACTGCAACACAGCAGGCACTTTGAACTTTTCTTAAAGCTTTTCCATCAAATACGACGTGATCGTTTCAAAGAGATGGACTCTGGTGTTTCCGCCGTAGATGCTGTGATTTTTATCGACATAGAACATCGTGTCGAAATGCTTTCCTGCTTTTTGCAGCGCTTCGATTAACTGCATAGTGTTTTGAAGATGAACGTTGTCATCTGTCGTGCCATGAATAAGAAGAAGACTGCCTTGCAGCAAGTGTGCATACGTCAATGTCGAGCTTTCCCTGTACCCTTCGGGATTCTCAGCCGGCAGTCCCATGTAGCGTTCCGTATAAATATCGTCATACAGCCGCCAATCGGTGACCGGCGCAACGGCAACAGCCGCCTTAAATATTTTGCTCCCTTTCAAGAGAGCCGAAATCGCCATATACCCGCCGTAACTCCATCCCCATATGCCGATGCGTGTCGAGTCTATATATGGCAGCTTTGCCAAAAAATGCGCTGCCTCGATTTGATCGCTCACATCTATTGTACCGAGATGCCGGTAGACAACGCTCCGGAATGCTTTTCCCCGCAGGCCTGTTCCGTGCCCATCGATGCTGACCACGATATACCCTTTTTCCGCCATCATCAGATGCCAAAGATGCATGCTCCCTCCCCATCGATTGATCACGCTCTGGGAACCGGGTCCGCCATAGACATCGAATAACAAAGGATATTTTCCCGAAGAAGTAAAACCTGGCGGCCTCAACATCCAGCCGTTCAAAATTGTGCCGTCAAGTGTGGTCACGATAAAAAACGTATCTCTCCCCGCCGCATATCCTTTCAACAATCCACCGCCGGATCCTTCCACATTGCGGATTTTTTTACCTTCAGCCGTCATAAGAACAAACCGCGGCAGCGTATCGGTGCTCGAATACGTATCCAAAAAATATTTATTGTTCGGACTGAGATTCGGTGCATGACTGAAACCGTCTCCGGTCAGTTGCTGCAAGTGAGTCCCGTCGAAGCGAATGGAATAGAATTGCTTTTCCAGCGGTCTACGCATGGCTGCAAGAAAATAAATCGTCTGCGACTTTTCGTCCACGCCAGCAATGCTGCTGACTTCCCAATTTCCTTTTGTAACCTGACCGACGATGCTCCCCTTCCTCTCCACAAGATAAATGTGCGAATAACCGTCCCGGTCGGAAATCCAGAAAAATCCTTTTTTCCCATGTAAAAAGTGAAGATCGTACCCTTCCTCGATCCATGATGTCGTCGTTTCCGTAAAAATGGTTTTAGTTTTTCCCGTACTCAAATCGGCGGTGACGACCTCTAGCGTATCCTGCAACCTGTTTAACCGGATCATGGCAAGCGTCTTGCCGTCCGGAAGCCACTGCATCCGCGGAATATAAATATCGTCGGTCGTTCCTATATCTATCCATCGCGTGGTTGCATCTTCAAGCGACGTCACACCAATTCGAACGATGGAATTCCGATCCCCCGGCTTCGGATAACGGTACGTAATCGGATCGCAATCCGGGGTCATGAAATCCGACATTGTGAAGGCCGGCACGCGGCTTTCATCTAATTGCCAATAAGCGATATGCGTTCCGTCCGGAGACCATTGCCATCCGTCTGCCAGACCGAATTCCTCTTCGTAAACCCAATCGAATGCTCCGTTTATAATATGTTCTGTGCCGTCGTGCGTCAATCTCTTTTCTTTTCCGGTCTTTAGATCCAGAACATAGATATTGCGCGATCGGACAAATCCAATCCTGCTTCCGTCGGGAGAGAATTTTACGTTGTATTGAGGTTCCCCGGAATCCGTAAGCTGCCGAAGAATTTTGGTGGAACAATCGTAAAGAAAATAATTTCCTCCCGGCGTACGGCGGGAAAGATATTGCCTCTCCGGCGGCCATGCGGAAAACAAAATACTCCGTTCATCGGGAGACCATTGATATGCAGAAAAGCTGAAAGGTTCTGACTGTCCGGGAAGTTTCAGACGGGACCCGTCGACCGCCGGATCCCGCTTTCCCGTCAGGATAGTATAAATCCAAATATCGATCGCATGCGTTGCCGAATCATATTGCTCGTACGAAAACTTTTCTCCACCATCGATCCATGTAACACCCAATAGAGACGAAGGCACATAACGCGAAGTACCGAAAATATCCTGAACGGATAGAGTTGCCGGCTGCTGTGCATGCAGCATCCATGGAGTAAAAATTAGAATCTGCAAAAATCGAAGTTTTATTTCCAACTGTATCTCCAGATATTTTCTTGAAATATATTAACTTTTTAGTCCTTCCCTGCAGCCGACAACGCCCTCCTGCGGCGGGCAAGGCGTTGCCCCTATGGGGTGGTGTCGGGATCTCCCGCGACCATCCCGAAAACATCTTCGATGTTTCCGGGACCCACCAAAAGGTGGAACAAGGCGGGTAAACAAGCCGCCCGCGGCTGCAATTATGGCTTATAAAGTCCCGATTGTTTTGCTCCGTGCAGTCCTGCCTCTACCGATCGGGTATCCACAGGAGTCAGCCGGCGTTTCATTGCCGGACTTAGTATATAAAATTTCTTTACTTCATCCAATGCATCCCCGATTGCATCCATCGCTGTATCGTCAGTCTGCCAATTCAGGGACCCGTACCGGCGCAGATTCAACGCTGCTGTATAACCGATCATCGTT
The DNA here is from genome assembly GCA_003162695.1 of Ignavibacteriota bacterium. Taxonomy (GTDB): domain Bacteria; phylum Bacteroidota; class Ignavibacteria; order UBA10030; family UBA10030; genus Fen-1254. The sequence continues at coordinate 3,029 of PMML01000077.1, forward strand.
CGTTCCCCTTTGATGTTGTAATACGGTTCAAAGTAGGTCATCATAAGTTCGCGCAGGCTTCGGTACACCGGTTCGCGGTACCGCAGGCCTGTAAAATTCGATTTTGCCACGGCTCCCCAGTGATCATGCTGTTTAAAAACAGCGACGATATGATCATCGTCATTTTCATTCGGAAGAATTTCCGTGATAAGCGGCGGAAAGCCGAGTCTTTCGAGCGCAGCGGCTGCGAACAGCGCCCCATCGTAGCAATGCGCCTTGCGGTCGTGCAGGACGCTTCGCGGAGAGCGGTACCGTTCTTCATCGCTGTAGTCGAGCGAATCGAGAAAATATTGAATATGCTGCGGGGATGTGAGCCGTCCAAAAACTGCCAGCTCTTTTTTCGTAAACGATACAGTCATGTTTTAATGTACAAGAGAACGGGTAGAAAGACAATGGTTAAAGTTATTGACGATAATGGCAGCCAACGCTTGTGTTGTTTTCCCATGCTGCGATGGTGATGGTGACCGCAGAGCGGACTGCATTGCGGAGTCCGAGGATGCTGTCGGTCAGCCTGACCGTTCGGTAAAAACGCTGAATCTCAGATTCCAGATGGCGAAGTTCACGGATAGCCCGCTGGAGCCGTTCGACCGTTCGCACAAGTCCGGTGTAATTCCACATTATATTTTTAATAAGACTCATATCCTGACTGATCAAAGCTGCATCGGGATATTCGGTTCCCGTTTCCTCCCATTGAGGGAAGTCCTGGGGTTTCGGTTTGACGAATTTCTTCAGTCCCTCTTTAATATGCACAGCGGCGCGGTGTCCCCAGACAACTCCTTCCAGGAGCGAAGAGCTTGCCAGACGGTTGGCGCCGTGAAGGCCGGTGCAGGAGACTTCACCGATCGCATAAAGTCTGCCGAGTGTCGTGCGGCCCCATTCATCCGCCCAGACGCCGCCGCAAAAGAAATGAGCTGCCGGGACAACCGGCGCCGGTTCTTTGGAAATATCGATGCCGGCCTGGAGGCACATCTTATAAACCGAAGGGAATCTTCTCTTGATGTCGTCGGCAGGGAGATAGGATGCGATGTCCAGGAACACGTTCGGAATATTGTTCGCAAGCATTTCCTGATGGATGCTGCGGGCGACGACATCGCGCGGGGCGAGGTCTTTCCATTCCGGAGCGTATTTTTGCATGAAAGGTTCCATTTTATGGTTGACTAATCTTGCACCGGCTCCGCGCATGGCTTCCGTGATAAGAAAGCATGGACCGTTTTCCTGATAAAATGCGGTCGGATGAAACTGAACGAATTCGCAATTGATGGTGCGTGCACCGGCACGGGAAGCCATGGCAAGCCCGTCCCCGCGCGCGCCCAGCGGATTTGTCGTTCGCAAAAATATTTGACCCACTCCGCCTGTGGCGAGAATCGTTGCGCGCGAAAGAACGCGCTGAACGCCGCCCGTTTCCTGATCCAGCAGGTATGCGCCGACACATGTGAGCGGGTCATAAACGGTCAATCGATTGATGGCATGGTGGGCAGGGGTCAGAAGATCGATTGCAGTTTTTCCGGTCAGAAGCGTTACGTTCGGATGCGACCGGATGGCCTGAATAAGATGTTTTTCTATAAGACTTCCCGTTGCGTCTCTGGCATGGATAATGCGGGCGATGGAATGTCCTCCTTCCCGTACGAGAGACAATTCCCCTTTGCGTGTTTTGTCGAACGGAATTTTTATTTTATCGAGAAGTATCGATTTGACGAGTTTCGGTCCTTCGGCTGCAAGAATTTCCACAGCCCGCGGGTTGCAGTAACCGGCTCCCGCCCGTGTAATGTCTTCGGCAAGAAGTTTCGGGGAATCCTCAGGGCCTGTATAAATAATCCCGCCCTGGGCATACCGTGTATTTGATTCTTCCGGTGTCGAGGATCGAGTGACGACAACGACGTCGATGCCGGCATCTGCAAGCTGGAGCGCGGCGACGCTGCCGGCAACTCCGCTGCCGATGATGAGAACATCGCATTCAAGAATGTTGTGTGTGTCCATAGTTTTTAATCGATAGGATTGTTCGGAACACTTGGCGCAATGGCGAGCATCCGTTCCAGCGCCCGGACAGCTTTCATACGGATTTCTTCAGGAATTTCAATGACATATCGTGTATGCTGCAGGGAATCGAGGGTGTCCTCGAGAGTAATTTCATTCATGTGAGGGCAGCGGATGGAACACATCCGGAGCATGTTTTTTTCCGGGTTTGCTGCGGCAATGTTGTCTCCCATCGAACATTCCGTGAGCAGGAGGTAGCGCGGCGCTTTGGACTGCCGTATGAATTTTATCATCGCCGATGTACTGCCGGAAAAATCGGAAGCGCCCGTTACTTCCGGACTGCATTCCGGATGCGCGAGGATGACGACATCGGGAAATTGTTTGCGGACGTTCTCGATATCTTCAACTGTATATTTTTCATGCACTTCGCAGCGGGCATTCCAGCCGATCATGACTTTATCGATTGTTGTATCGGATCCCGGCGTTTTGGACGGGAAAATAATATGGCGCCCGGTTTCCATGGCGACGTTGCGTGCAAGATATTCATCCGGAAGAAAGATGACCGATTCACCTTTGAGCGATTCGACGACGGCAGCCGCATTGCTCGACGTGCAGCAAATATCCGATTCTGCTTTGACCTCGGCGCTGGTATTGACATACGTGACGACAGGAACTCCGGGATAACGGGATTTTAATTTCCGGACATCGTCCGCCGTAATGCCGTCTGCAAGAGAGCATCCCGCTTTTTTTGCGGGGAGGAGGACGGTCTTTTGCGGTGAGAGAATTTTCGCTGTCTCTGCCATGAACCGTACACCGCAGAAAACAATAATATCGGCCGTTGCTTTTGCCGCCGCGCGGGAAAGTTCCAGTGAATCTCCGGTAATATCCGGAATGGAATTATACAGCGCCGGCTCCATATAATTGTGACCGAGTATGACCGCATTACGCTTCTTCTTAAGCTCGATAATCTGCGCGGCAATTTCCGACTTGATCTTCAATTCCACGTCGGGAACGACATCCCGCAATTTTGTTTTTAGGTCCAGATATATGGCTTCTGCATTTGCCATTTTGTGATCTATTCTTTCTTCTGTCTTCTAAATTCTGGCTTCTTCATTCTAAAAGAAAACTTATATCGAGCGCAGAAACGGAATGAGTCAGCGCACCGATGGAAATCATATCTACGCCTGTTCGTGCTGCAGCGGCGGCATTGCGCAGTGTAATGTTGCCGGAGGCTTCGAGTGAAGCGCGTCCGGATGTTATCGCGACAGCTTTGCGCATGGTTTGTGTATCCATATTGTCCAGAAGGATCCGGTCGGGCTTCAATAAAAGCGCCTCACGGAGTTCGTCAAGATTTTTAACCTCGACCTCTAAAGGACGGTCTTTTTTATCCGCTGCCCAGACTTTTGTTACAGCCTGCGTGATTCCGCCTGCCGCTGCAATATGGTTGTCTTTGATCAACACCATATCGAACAATCCAAAGCGGTGATTAACTCCGCCTCCGAGAACGACTGCTTGTTTATCCAGCAGACGAAGTCCGGGAGCGGTCTTGCGTGTATCCAGTATGACGGCATTTGTTCCCCTGACCGCATCGACAAAGGAACGGGTCAATGTGGCGATACCGGACATCCGCTGAAGAAAATTCAATGCGGTTCGTTCAGCGCCGAGCAGTGCACGTCCCTTGCCCCGGACTTTTGCGATAATTTGTCCCTTGAGAACAGCGCCTCCGTCGGAGATTTTTTGGGAAAAAATTATTTTTTTATCGAGCATTTTGAATGTTTCCGAAGCGACTGCCAGGCCGGCTATAATTCCGGGGGCTTTTGCGATAAAAGTCCCGGTGAGAATCTGCTGAGGCGGAATTGTGCTCTCGGAAGTAATATCGCCCTCACCCATGTCCTCTTCCAAAGCGCGGCGGATAATGTCCCGGATTTCAAGGATTTCACTTTTCTTCATTCTTTAATATAAGAAAGTCGGGGTTCATTGTCTATTATTTAGTTCTTGGTTCGTAGTGCGTGGTTCTTAGTTCAGAGTGCTGAGGTGCTGCAGTTCCAGGTTTATCAGTTCTTTAGTTCGTCAGTTATTTGGTTCCATTCACAGTTTACTGTTCTCCGGTTACCGCTTACAATTGACCATTGACAATTTCGATTGCTTTTTCCCTCCCTTCTCTTTAATATACCGTCAATTCTCGATTTGACGTAAATAAAAACATTTCAACTACATGCAATTCCAATTGCTTAAAATTATTCGATTCACTCTGATTGCAGGAGCATTATGCCTGTGCGGATGTTCTACAGGAGAAATCTTACTTCAAACAAATGTGAACGAAGGCTTTATCGGCAGCCGGAAGATAAAAGTATATCTTGCAGAAATTACCGGCTTAGATGAACAAACCTTTCGGCAGGAACTTTCCGCTGCTTTGTCGAAAGATTCGAATGTTGTCCTGCAGCCGTACGGAATGCTGCCGGACTTGGCGGGCGATACTTCGTCTGCAGGACAGGGAATAATTATTTCCGGTATTCATGATTTATATGAAAACTCGCGTACCTTGCATGATGCATCTGTAGAAGGGGGCGGTGAACGCATGGAAACCGATCATGTGAGTGAATTTCAATATACCGTCAGAGATGCTGTGTCGATGGAGGAACTTTCTTCCGGTGATGTGCAATGTACCGAAACGACCTCCGGCCATTCTTCGTCTTCCTGGGGATCGATTATCGGCGGAATATTCCGCGCATTGTCCGATTTGATCGTTGCACCGGACACTCGCAGGAGACTCCGGACAATCGATGAATTTGTCCGATCGATTATGATTCATACTGAAACGCGGAATATTATTTTGTACAGCGAAATGGATTTGCCGGAACTGAAAGAGGGAATCGATTCGGCGCGTTCAGGGAATTGGAAGAAAGCAGCCGTATGTTTTCAGGCCGGTGTTGAAAATTATCCAAAACAAAAAGACCTCTATAAAGCGTATTATAATCTGGGAATGGCATACGAGTGCATAATAGAATATGAAAAAGCAATGACTGCTTTTTCACTTGCAAATGAATTGCATCAGGATGCACGGTTTCAATCTGAAATAGAATACTGCGAACGCTCTTCCCGATGCTTGGAATGGCGGGAGAACGGGAAACGATAAATTTAGAATCGTGAATTGTCAACTGTGAACTGTAAACTGTAAACAGTAAACAGTAAAACAGTAAAACAGTAAAACTAAAGAACCAAATAACTAAACAAAATCAAACTGCAGCACATTGGACGGCAGCACTTTATTACTTTGAACTGCCGGACGCCTCTCCACTTGGGAATCTTTCGAAATTTATGAGATTTTAAGGAGATGACGAATGTAAGCTTTCAACATCTTATGTTGTGTTTTTCAACACTTTCGACAAATTTAAAATATCAAAAAAATAAATTGTGTCGAAATCAAGTCAAAATCAATATTTATCTGTCCGCTTTAATGATTTCCTTTCCTGGTACGGCAATTGGAGGTTAGGAGAGTAGTGGATTGATATGATAGAGATGAAAAACGAAAGAGATTGTATAGAAGGAGAAGGGTCATGGTAGCATTACTTGTTATTGCAACGATTCTGATATTTATCGGAATTGAACTTTTACGGCAGCACGCTGGAAAGCGCAAACCGGTTCCGGCATCGATTTCGGCCGATGAACATATTCTTATCCCTAAAGGATTCTTTTTAAGCAAGGCGCATGTATGGGTAGAAATGATTTTCGGCGGTGAAGCTCGAATCGGTTTGGATGACTTTCTGCAGAAGATTGTCGGCGGAGTGGACGGATTGGAAGCCGCAGCGCCAGGAACAGAACTAAAAAAAGGAGAGACCCTGCTGACCGTTCATTCCGGCAGCCGAACGCTTACGATCCCGGCTCCCATTTCCGGAACCGTCACAAAGCTCAATGAGGCAGTGATGGCCTCGCCGAAGTCATTGCAGACAGATCCTTACATCACCGGATGGGTTGCAGTGCTCGCGCCGAAAAATATCGTACCCGAACTTCTTCTGCTTTCTGTCGCACAGGATGCGGGTCGGTGGATGAGAACGGAGATTGTGCGCTTCCGCGATTTTATCAGTACNNTTGTTTGACGGCGGTTTGCCGCACTTTGGAGTGCTGGCGCAGTTCGATGAGAATACATGGCGTGCATTCCAAAAAGAATTTTTAAAAGCAGAATAACTATCGAACGCATGGCGATTTTGGAAAAATTATCGGAAGAGGAGATGAAACAATGAGTAACGGCTCAGGACAGAACGTCATTCCTGAAAACGAGTTCCGGTGTCAATGGATGGATGCAGGCGTAGTGGAGTATAAACTCTGCGATAAGAAATTTCTGTGCGATCAATGCGCGTTTGACCTGGAAATTCGCTTTCATCAACATTCGGTCGAATGCCAATCTGTGCCGATCGCAGCTACTGCTCCTTCCGATTTCGGCCGGCAGTTCAGATTCGAAGATATCGTCAAGCGGCGATTGGATGCCCTGTGTGCGTATCCGCTTCCGGATGACAGACTCTATCATCGTAATCATTTTTGGATGAAAGCAAACGAAAAAGGAATTTATCGTTTCGGGATGGATGTTGCAGCCGCGAATTTATGGCAGCCGATTATGAGCGTCGTTGTCTCACGCGTCCCGAATGAGGTGAAGAGAATGGATCCATATTGCTGGATCATGCTGAGTGAAGGTGCAATCTCTTTGCGCGCTCCGGTCGATGGTTTATTGATGCGATTCAATCCTGAGATAGTTCGACAACCGTCGTTGATAACAACCGATCCTTTCGGCAAGGGATGGCTCATGGAAATGTCCCTGAAGAACCGTGCAAGAGGGATGAATGATTTTTACAGGGCGGATGAAATTCAAGAGACACAGCGGCGCAGCCTTGCATCGCTGGCAAATAATCTTGAGGAAGCATATTCTCAGACAAGACCGGCGGTAGGAATAACCATGAATGACGGCGGCATTGCAATGCAAAATATCGAAAATATACTTGGTGCAAAAACTTATTTTGAAATTGTCAGCAGGATTTGTTTTCTGCAGTGATAAAGAAGAAGAAAGAAGTCAGAAGCCAGAAGCCAGAAGCCAGAAGTCAGAAGTCANNCAGAAGTCAGAAGTCAGAAGACAGAAGCCAGAATAAAGATCAACCGAAGAACTGTTAACTTCCGCACTTCAGCTGCGCAATACGCTGCCTGCTTAGTTTCACTCCGTTCGCTAAATCCAGCCGGAATGGCATTTCCAACCGATATTCCCATTTTTTAAGAAATTTTCCATTTATTGAGATTCTCATCTTTTATTTGATTACCGATTGTTGAAATAATCAACTATTTTTATGTTGTATTGTTGGCATAGTCGTTGCTAAAATCAATAAAAAGTTGGATTTTGGTACTCATAACTATGAAAATTTTCCATTATTTGGGATTCCGGCTGTTCCTTGGTATTGCCGTGATTATGTCCATTGGTACGGCTATATTCGTATCCATCGCCGTCGATTGGCAGACCAAAAAACTTCTCGACAACTCCACACGGTTCGCTGCCGATATGAGCGACGTTATCGAGCGTTCGATGCGCTATAGTATGCTGCTCAACCGGCGTGAAGATGTGGATCAAATCATGAAGACCGTTGGAAACGAAGAACGGATCGCCGGAATACGCATCTATAATAAAAAAGGAGTGGTCACCTACTCGACACAGGAATCGGAGATCGGAAAGAACGTCAATATGTCGGCGGAAGCGTGTAATGCATGTCATGCAGGTCCCAGGCCGCTGCAGCCGGATTCCAAATTACTGACACGCATTTTCGATTCTCCCAAAGGATATCGTACGATGGGAATTATTACTCCTATCCGGAACGAAGCGAGGTGTTCGTCGAGCGATTGTCATGCGCACGATTCCGCTCAAACTGTTCTGGGCATTCTGGACGTCATGATTCCCCTCAAGGATGTGGACGCCAATATTGCCGAACTTCGCCGGGCGCAAATTGTCGGCTCGGTTTTTTTGGTCATTGTGCTCGTCGGTTTTGTCGTTACGTTTATCTGGCGCGAAGTGACGATTCCGGTAAAGAAGCTTGCGGTCGGGACATCGGAACTGGAACGGGGAAATTTGTCGCACCGTATCAATATCTCGAACAGCGACGAAATAGGCGCGCTGGCCGCTTCCTTTAACCGCATGGCGCAGGAGTTGCAGCGCGCACGCATGGAATTGACCACGTGGGCGCAGACACTGGAAAAACGCGTTTCCGAAAAAACCGATGAGTTGAGGCGCGCGCAAAAGCATATGGTTCAGATAGAAAAAATGGTTTCCCTTGGAACACTGGCGGCGACAGTCGCTCATGAGTTGAACAATCCGCTGGAGGGAATTTTAACGTATGCAAAATTACTGCGAAAAAAAATCGATGCCGGTATTCCGTCCGGTGAAGCGGCCAAGGAAATGTCCGGTGAACTCGGATTGATCGCAGACGAAACGGCACGCTGCGGCAATATTGTAAAGAATCTTCTTCTTTTTTCGCGCGAGAAGGTCGGGGAATTTAAAGACGCCGATGTACGCAGCGTCATTATGCAGAGCCTGAAACTGATCGAACATCATATGCAGATTCACAACATCATTGTCGAAGCGAATCTCGGCAGCGAGCCGGCGATTCTGTTCTGCGATGCGCATCAATTGGAAGAGGCGCTCCTCGCGCTGGAAATCAATGCAGTGGAAGCGATGGGAAGCGGCGGCACCTTTGCCGTCACCGTCCGGGAAATCGGACATCTCAATTCGATACAGATCACGCTCCGCGATACCGGCAGCGGCATTCATGAAGAAGATCTTCCTCATATTTTTGAGCCGTTCTATACGACCAAGAAGGACGGAAAAGGAACCGGACTCGGACTTTCGGTTGTCTACGGCATCATCGACCGCCACGGCGGAACGGTCACCGTGGATACACAGGTCAACACCGGAACAACGTTTACCATAACATTGCCTAAACATGCCGTGCAGCAAGATGCACAGGAATCAACGGAAGGATAAACAATCATGCCCGCAAAGAACCCGCAGCAAAGCATTCTTATCGTCGACGACGAATTTATCGTTCGCGATTCTTTGACCAAATGGTTCCGGCAGGACGGATATCGTGTCGAATCCGCCGAAGACGCGAATCATGCTTTAAAAATGATGAATAGCGGTCCGTGGGATATCGTGCTGCTCGATATTAAAATGCCCGGCATGACCGGACTGGAACTGCAGAATCGTCTGAGGGAAATCGACAAGACGGCTGTGACCATCATGATCACGGCGTTTGCTTCGGTGGAGAGTGCGGTTCAGGCCTTGAAGGATGGAGCGTTCGATTACGTCACCAAGCCGATCGATCCCGACCACCTTTCCCATCTTGTAGCTAATGCTCTAAAACAGAAAAAATTGCATGAAGAAAACGTTCAGCTGCGCGAACAAATCTCCGGCATCAGCGGTTTTGAGATCATCGGTACCAGCCCGCAAATATCAAGGGTCATCGAACTTTCAAAAACCGTCGCATCGACGGATACCACAGTCATGCTGCGAGGCGAAAGCGGAACCGGAAAAGAACTTGTCGCGAGGACGATTCATGCCAACAGCGCGCGGCGTTATTTTCCGATTATAGCCGTTAATTGCGGAGCGCTTGCGGAAAGCCTGCTGGAAAGCGAACTGTTCGGCCATGAGAAAGGGGCATTCACCGGTGCGCAGTACCGACGGAAAGGAAAGTTCGAGCTTGCAGACGGCGGAACGATTTTTCTCGATGAAATCGGAACTATCAGTCAAAAAATGCAGGTGCAATTGCTTCGCGTAATAGAATCCAAACAATTTTCGCGCGTCGGCGGAAACGATCTTGTGACAAGCGATTTCCGCGTTATCTGTGCCACGAACCGCGATCTTGAAGCGGCGGTCAAAGACGGATCGTTCCGTGAAGATCTTTATTACCGGATGAATGTCTTTTCGATTACGATTCCTCCGCTGCGCGAGCGGAAAAGCGATATACCGATGCTGGCGCAGGCCTTTACAAAGAAATATTCAGGCGTCATGCATAAAGCCGTAGACGGAATCGCTCCTGCAGCGCTTGATATGCTGGTCCGATACGATTGGCCCGGCAATGTGAGGGAACTGGAAAATATAGTCGAACGCGCCATGGTGCTTGCCGTTCCTCCGCTGATCCAGTCGAACGATCTTCCGTTCCAATTCGGAGCGCAGGCGCTCGGATTGAAGACGGATTCACTGGCATCTTTGGAACGGGCGCATATCGAGACGATTCTTCATCGAACAAATTGGAATATCTCCCGCTCGGCGGATGTGCTCGACATCGACCGCGTCACGCTCTATAACAAAATTGCGAAGTATGGACTCAAGAGACCGTGAGTGATGTCTTCCATCCTTATTGTCCCTATCCGGCCCGTCGATCATGCGGCTCTCACGCAGCTTCTTGCTCCGCTGAAAGATATCTTTCATACTTCGGCTGCAATCGAAGAAATAAAATATCTCGATCCTGCTTTCGCCTTCGATACGTATAGAAATCAATATAATTCCACATTGCTGCTCGCAAAAATTCTTGGAACATATCCTGCAGCCGGAGGCAAAGTGATCGGCATAACATCGGTCGATCTTTTTGTACCCGTGCTGACCTATGTCTTCGGAGAAGCGCAGCTCGACGGCACAAGCGCCGTTGTTTCTTCGTTCCGGCTGCATGAATTTTTTTACGGATATGATCCGAATCCCGTTCTGGAGCAGCAGCGCCTGTTGAAAGAAACGGTTCATGAGATCGGGCATACATTCGGACTTATTCACTGTCACAATCCGGAATGTGTTATGCACACATCGACCTCGGTCGAAGAGATCGATCTCAAGAGCGAACGTTTCTGCACCGAATGTGCCGGGTCGATTTAGAGGAGTGCGGAAACATTGTCGATGCGGTATTTTTTTATTCGAACGAATGAAATTTTACATCTTGTAATAAAAGGAGTTCAATGGAAAATAAATGTCTAAGCTGCGGAGTTTCGGAAAATATAATTCCGCTTATTCAGCCTGCCTTTGACGGCGGACAAAAATTTATCTGTCCGCAATGCCTTCCATCACTGATCCATGCTCCCCGCAAGATTGCGGACAAACTGCCTGTGCTGAAGGATGTCAAACCGGCGACTCATAAGTATGAATAACGGTTTTTGTTCAAGCGGGCCCGTTAATACCCAAATTTGTGTTTGACAATTCCCATCTCTTGCAGTATCTTTCCGATGCGCGTATACCGAAACAATCTCTCAGCGCGCAGATTCACGAACGACTCAATAAAAGATAAATGCCCCAACGTATGCCCCTGATGTGCATTATTGTTGGCATTCAAGTGTATAACGACAGAGGAAACACTATGGCTTCACGATGGAGATGGGGTAAATTCCAATTGTTCTTAGTAATGGTTTTTTGTATTCTTTCAATTCATCAAATTTCAGCACAGATTAAAATTAAAGAGCGAGTGTATATAGCGCCACAGAAAAAAAGTACAGATTTTATTGTAAAAAATACTAATAATAACGGTTGGGCTTCGCTTGTCATATCAATTGCTGCCGTAGAGAGTGGTCCTAGTGGTGCCGTTATTTCTTTTAAGAGACCTCTGAAAAACTAACATAAATTAAAATTATTAAGTATCAAATCTTTCGTCATGTATTATATTTGTAGAAACACGACGAAAGGACAAAGATGAAACGCACCAATAAGATTGATAATGCCGATTTATTCACAACTGCAGCAAACGAACATTATCAGAAACATATAAAGACACAGAGCAAACAAACACTGAGCTTCATCAATGAAAAGATCGACTGGAAAAAGCTTCTCCAGCCGATCGAACGTGTTCTTTCAAAAGAGAAATCCGGCCTTGCCGATACCGGCCGTCCGACACATGACTTGTTGATTATCGTCAAATGCTTCCTGCTCCAGAGCATCTATAATCTCTCCGATCCACGATTAGAAGAAGAGATAGCCGACAGACGTAGCTTTCAACTTTTTCTTGGTCTCTCCAGCGGTGATGCGATACCGGATGAGACAAGTATTTGCCGGTATCGTGAACTTTTTGCGCGCTTGAGCTTGGATAAGAAGCTCTTTGAAAGCTTCAACCGACAAATGACCGAAAAGAAGTTTATTGTCGGTAAAGGAACCATCGTTGATGCAACGATCAAGCAAGCCCAGGCAACGCCTCAGAGTGAACGAGATGACGATGCTCAATTCACCAAAAAACGAGGAAAAACCTACTATGGCTACAAAGTACATATCGGTATGGACGCAGATACCGATGTCATCCATACGGTAGAATTCACTGCAGCCAATGTTCATGACTCGGCAATGTTCGATGACCTTCTTCTCGGTACAGAAAAGCGGGTCTATGCCGACAAGGGATATGCCAAGAAAGAACGCCGAGAACAACTCAGGAGACAAGGCATTGTTCCGAAGATCATGCACAAGGGTTATAGGAACCGTCCGATAGCGGACAAACAAAGGAAGCAGAATACGATTTATTCCAAGACAAGAAATGCCGTGGAGAGACCCTTCGGCTTCATGACCGTTGTCCTGAATTATGTCCGATGTCGCTATTACGACTTCGGCAGAAATCGATTCCAGTTCATGCTTGCTGCCATGGTGTATAACATCAGAAGACTTATATCACTGACGGCGAGGACCTCATAGAGAGCAGAAACATGCTCTCTGAGGGCTTCACTCTCGTTCGGGTGAGCTTCTCAAGTCAATAGAACTATGACAAAGAACAGTTTACAACAAACAATACTTTAATTTTTACACCCTCTCCTCAATTCAACACATTGGGAGGCGTTTTTCAGATGTCTCTTTAATATAATCCCTGTAAATGACCCAGTATATATCAGTCCATATTTGACAGATCCTACTTTTCCAGGTATAATTGAAGGTGGTGATAAAAATTGCATGATTGCTGCTGAGGCATGCCCGGTGATAATCTAGCTCGGATTACTTTCGAGAATGGTTTAGCCTTGATATGGCAAGGCAGCGGTTATTTATCCAATACCGATTATACGTTTATTCCCCAAGATGGTTATGGTTGGCAAAGCAGCTATATTTATCCTATTGTTCATGTTATATCTGCAACACCAATAATCAGTGGTTGTGTCATAGTGACTGCTGACCGTTCATCTGTTTTTACCGGAGATACTGTGAGCCTCACTTTCCAAAGGCAGAATACAGATGGATCCATTCAAAATTATACTACAGATCAATTATTCGACATTCAGATTGTTGGATCTGGAAATTACGCAGACATTGGAACATTGTTGGCTCCGGATGGAAGGACGAGCACAGGCTTTACTGGCGTCGCGCTGCCAATAAAATACATTGCACCATCAACACTTAGTAGCGGTGGACTAGGTATTGCAGAATCAATTCAAATTACACCGAAGATAGCGAATCAAGTGGATAAATCTACAGTGGGAGGATCCAGCAAGGTATTGCTCCAACAATTTAAAAACTCAAAAATGGATGTAGGATTATCTGCTATAAAAAAATCTAGTATTAATCCACGTCTAATTGCGAAATTAAATGAGTCGGCTACTGGAGCATCGTGTCCTCCTTGTGCTGTAATGGTGAATGGGGGATACATTGGATTTTCTCAAGACGATTCAAGATGGAGCGGGAAAAAATATGATTCGATTGATAAAAAAATTGGCCAAGTAGGATGTGCACTTTGCGACATGGCTTCTATTTTACAGTTACTTGGGTACGATGTAAATCCACTTACGCTTAATGCTTGGATGGTGAAAAATAATTATTACACAAATGATGGAGGAGTGGATTGGAAGGCTCTAACATATTATGCTACCGAAAATATAATAAGTGAACCGTATATACCGCCTATATCGGGGACAGTAGAATTACATACAGACACAAAAAATAAAGGAAAGTTATTGGGGACACCAATCCCGGAAACAACCATGGGATCAACTGTAGATACATGGCTTAACAATGGCTATTATGTGATAGCGGAAGTAAAGAATATTCATGATGACGGATCAGAACACAAACACTTTGTTCAATTAGAGGGCAAATATAATGGTAGTTATATTATTTCTGATCCAGGCTATGGAGATAGAACAACATTGGGAAGTTATAATAATCAAATATACGAAGCCATCATTTATATCGTTTATAAAGGAAACTGATCCGATTAGGAGCATAAGATGAATACTTTTTTCAAAATTCTTTTCATAAATATTTTATTGTTTGGTTGTGCAAGAGCGCAATGGAATGGTGGTATTACTATACATTCCTCAGAAAGCACTCATTTTATTGTTACTAATCCGCAAGGCTTAGAAACAGGATATGATCCTCGTGGCAAAACAAATTATTCACGCTCTGATGTTAAGGAAGATATCCCTGGGTCCAGTTATAGGTATGGTGGGATGAGCTCTTTGAATGGTGACTACGATATCCAATATATGGAATGTTATATAACGTTGTCTTCAACAGATGAAGCAGGAAAATATCATTTGTTGGTTATTGGTACAAGTCTGGATACGTTTTTTGTCAATATTTCATGCTCAAAGAAAATTAATGGGGTTAATAAGGAGCATAAATTATTTCTCATTGAAGGAGTTTTGGAGTGTGATAGTACTTTAAGCTATGATTTAACTTTTGNNGTCAATGCAATGCAAAAGCTTGGCTGGATACAGAGTCAGATAACAGCACAAAGCTATAATCAATTATACAGTACCGTAAGCTCTCAGATATCGACCAATGATTTCTCAGACGCTCGTGTCACACTTAATGCCATATTAAATCAATTGCATACAGATAGTTCATCAGCAATATCTGGTGATGCTTGCAAACTCTTAAGTGCAGATACAAGACAGCTCCTTAAGCAGTTACCCAATATTTCTCAATGCACTGTGAAACTTCTCTCCAGCACCGGTTCGTTACTTACAAGCGGTTCACTCCAATATAAGGACAGCACCTGGGAAAATGCTGCAAACAACAACGATGGCACGTTTACAATCAACACAACCAAGAAAAAACTCTCACTGCGCATGACATATGCATTTGGAACGCAAACGAAGTCAAATGTTACTATCAAGAATGATTCGGTAATTATCTTCCAAACAAAGAATG
>PMML01000001.1:0-4939 GCA_003162695.1 Ignavibacteriota bacterium
ACTTTTTCAGCGAGAACTAATTAGACTATTTTCACTCAAATGAAATCTGCTGGTATCGTATTCGCCATAGAATTTCCATTGCGGTTTTAATGTATTGCCTTCAAAATTATCATTTAATGTGAATACTGCATTTGAAAGCGTTCCTAAGGGTCGTTTAATCGGTTCATCTGTTTTAATACCATCTGGTGTTTTATACCAACCGTCGTTTGTCCATTCTACGGGTTGAAGCATGGTTTGACGGCCCATATGATAATGTCCGTTTTCATATCCGTGAAAAACCAGCCACCAATTTCCTGCTGCATCTTCGAATAATGTTCCGTGTCCTTTCGACCACCATCGTTCAGAGCTTCCTTGTGTTCGAATGATAGGATTATACGGCGAATTTTCCCAGGGACCCAAAGGCGATTTAGAACGTGCGGAAATTACCATGTGACTTGTAGCAGGACCGGCTGTGCCGCCTTCGGCAACGGTCAGATAATAATAATCGCCTCGCTTCGCAAGCTTCGGGCCTTCCATGAAAAAACCTTCAATGGTCCATTCGCGAGGTATCGGCCAGCCGTCGTACGTATGTTTGAGTTCGCCTGCAATAGAAAGTCCATCGTCGGATAAAGGAACATAGCCGCCGCCGCCGAAATACAAATATCGTTTCCCTTCAGCGTCTGTAATGTGACCGGGATCGATATTACCGATTTTTAGATCTACCGGATCACTCCAGGGTCCATTCATCGAATCGGCAGTGACCACGTAATTGGTATTATTAGCCGGGAAATAGATGTAATATTTGTTTTTATATTTAACCAGATCGGGAGCCCAAACCGATCCTATATATTTATGCAATGCATTGGTCACAGGTGCCCAGTGAATCAAATCTTTTGAATGCCAAATGAGTAATCCCGGATAATAATCAAATGATGAATGAACGATATAGTAATCGCTGCCGTCACGAAGTATGCTTGGGTCGGGATAATCGCCGGCAAAAATTGGATTCACATAATACCCATCGCCCTTTGCGTTGGTATTGGTTTGATACTGGGCATTCGCTAAAAAGCTCAATTGAAAGAGCAATGAAAATATAATAGTATTTTTCATAATTTGGGAAGCTCGATAGGTTNNGAACATCGTATTTATAATAAATTATCGTAATTACTCAGCGTTAATTATTATTTGGACACCCTCTTTAAAACTGAGCAAAAAACATTTATTCCAAAATACGCTAAATTACAATATATCTTTTCTTTTTCTATCCTGCCATAACGAAAATATTCGCTCTTTGTCCCATTCATTCGATCGAAACGGTGTATTCACCGTTATAATAAATCTATTAGTTGCAAAAGGTGTCGATATGCGATACCTTTTGATGTCGATAAATTTGGTATAATAAGAGGTTTGCAGAAAATATGAAGTATGATTCCCTATTAAAAAATTAGTATGATTGTTCTGGCCACACCTTCAGGGTGCAATTTGACATTAAGCGACAAACAAAAAATTGAATTGTTCAGAAAATTCTTTCATGGCAGAACAGATGTATATGCCCGTCGCTGGGAAAAAGATGGAAAATCTGGCTATAGTCCTGCTTATGAATTCGATTGGAATGAGTTCATGTCGCACAAGCGACTCGGAGGCTCGTTCAAAGACTTTAAAAACAAGCGCCTTTTACCTTTTACGGAACTTGTGGTACGGAAGCATCTTATCGGCCAGGACGTTATCGGAATTTATCCTATTCATCCTGATAATTCATCATATTTCCTTGCTGCTGATTTTGATGGGGAAACATGGAAAAAGGAAGCGGATGCTTTCATTGAAGTATGCACAAAAGCGGGATTGACCGTTTACCTCGAACGCTCTCGTTCCGGCAGCGGCGGCCATGTATGGATTTTCTTTTCTGAACCATATCCATGTTATCGAAGCAGGCAGATCGGATTTGAGCTTATACGCCGGACATTCAATGCCTCGGAATTCGAAAAAGATGTCGGATTCGATCGGTTTTTCCCAAATCAGGATACACTTTCACAGGGCGGATTCGGCAATTTGATCGCATTACCGTTCCAAGGGAAATCTGTTGCTGATGGAAATACTTTATTCCTTGATCCGTTGACAGATAGGCCGGTCGTGGATCAATGGGGATTTCTTGAGCACGCTAAGCGATATTCCACAGAAGAAATGAATACGGTGCATCAAAGACTCTTTGAACAAAGTGCGAATGCATTAGCGCAAACCATAACGACATATGACGCATTGGCTATTTCCATTGGCAATCAAATTGTCATAGATCGTTCCCAGATTACGCCGGAGTTGAAGAACTTCTTGAAAGAAGAACTCAATTTTATCAATACCGAGTACCTGACAAAACGTTCTCTTGGCAAGTCTGTTTATCGTGTGCCAAAGTATTTTAAATTAATTGAAGAATCGGAGAATGCGGTTTCGCTGCCGCGAGGATTTCTGAATAAGCTGACTCCTTTTTTAGAAGAACACAGTATTCACTATTCGGTTCGTCACGAACACACTGTACTGGACGAGATTTTATTCGATAATTCAATCGTGCTGACACCGAATCAGGCAAGAGCGGTGGGCTCTGCTGTAGGGCATGATCAAGGAGTTATAGTGGCTCCTTCGGGAAGCGGTAAGACAATTATTGGACTTGAAATTATTGCGAGAAGGAAACTACCAGCGCTCATTCTTGTTCACCGTAAGCAGATACTGGACCAATGGATCGAGCGAATTCAAACATTTCTTGGAATTCCTAAATCGCAAATCGGACAATATTCCGGATCAAAGAAAAAAATTGGCAAACAGATCACAGTCGGTCTGCTTCAAAGTTTAGCCCGCAATACTAATCTGTCGGAACTTAGGAATAACTTTGGCACGGTTATAGTCGATGAATGTCATCATATTCCGGCATCGACCTTTCGTCAGGTTATAACACAGTTTAATCCCGACTATCTGTACGGCCTCACGGCTACTCCTAAACGTAAACATAATGATGAGAAATTGATTTATATCTTTATCGGAGAAATGATTTCACGTATTGAGATAACGGACTTTAAGCCGGAATCTGCCATAATTACACAACCGCCTGAAGTTGTTGTGAGGACAACAAGCATTTCACTTCCATTCAAATTTAAGACTGATCTTTTTCAGCTTCTATCGAAAGTAATTTGCTTCGACACCGGTCGGAATCGATTGATTGTAGAAGATATTGTAGAACAAGTGACGAATCATCATAAGGTGCTTGTGCTCAGTGAGCGAAAGGAGCACCTTGATGTCATAAATCTCTATCTTAAAGGTCAATGCGAGACGATTGTTGTTACCGGGGATGATTCCGCACGAGCGCGAAAATCCAAGATCGGACAAATCGAAGGAGGCCATTATCAGGCGATATTATCCACCGGACAATTCTTTGGCGAAGGAATAGATATTCGCGGAATAACTTGTCTTATCCTTGCTTTTCCATTTTCATTTGAAGGTAAACTCATACAATACATCGGCCGTCTGCGCGACAGCGGCTCTCAAAAACTCATTATTGATTATAGGGACAAAGAAATTCCTTTCCTTGAGAGACAATTCAAACAAAGAGAACGATATTATAAAAAGTATTGTAAAATATTGAACAAAAGGTAAACACTAATCCGGAACGTGAGATGGGAATAAAGAAAGTTAAGCTTGCATTAGAAAGTCTCGATAAGCGGCATCTTGTTAAACTCGTTTCGGAGATATACCGAAAAGATAAAAATGTCCGGACTTTCCTCGACTACTATTTTAATCCGGATGAATCAACATTATTCAAAAAGCACAAAGCACGAGTAAGAGAAGGGTTCTATCCGAAAAGAGGCGACGATCTCAGTCTGTCTTTTGCTCGACAGGCAATAAATGATTTTAAAAAACACGAACCTTCCAAGGAACTCTTGGTCGATCTGATGCTTTATTATGTCGAGTGTGGAGTAAAATTTACCAATGATTATGGCGACATAGATGAAAGGTTTTATTCAAGCGTTGAAAAGATGTACCTCTCCGCCCTTGAAACGGCGAGGAAAGAAGGTCGTTTAGACAAGTTCAAAGAACGGGCAGAGAAGATTATGCATGACACAGATGGAATAGGCTGGGGTTTTCACGATCAATTGGCTTATTACTACGGGGAATACTATATGTAAAGTTTCGTACAATTGACTTGAATAGCAGTAACATTTGTTTGTAAAATTATTTTTCAGGATCATAAAAAACTCCGGATAAACCGGAGCCTTTGAGTAAAATTTGTTCTCATCTTTCAAATCCTTCAATTTGCAATTTGCGATCTGAAATTCTTGGCAGCGGTGGGACGAACTACTCTTTACTCTCAACAATGCATTACGTCATAGAAATGCCATTGAATAAAATTCCACAGAATTAATGATGAATATTTGCGGCTTCCGTTCGCCGATTTTCAATAAAAAACGCAATTGTACAAGATCGGCTGTTAACGAGAGACGTGGACGAGAACTCATGAGTTTAAAATAGATGTTGCGAATCCGTCTTAGTAATGAGATACGAATTCCCGCGGGACCGACTTTTCGTCCACGTCTCTCGTGTTGCTTCAATTAAGTAATATTGTGTTTTGCCGTGCAGAAGTGCATTGTTTTCGCGGCACTATGCCTGCCCGCCGCACATAATATTTGCTATGGCAGGCGGGCCTCATGGAATACAATATCATTTTTTAGGACTGGCACTCGTATGCGTAAAACGTATCCGCAATCCCGCCTTTTGTATACCTTCTGCATTACCGTTTTTCTTATATTAGTAGCATAAATTTTAACTCGTTTTTATGATTATATAAAAAAGGAGATACAATGCAAAAGCGTAAATTAGGAAAATGCGGACTGGAAGTCTCGGCTCTCGGGCTTGGCTGCATGGGTATGAGTTACGCTTATGGCGAGATACCCGGTAAAAAAGAAATGATCTCTTTGAT
>PMML01000001.1:4978-5175 GCA_003162695.1 Ignavibacteriota bacterium
CAGCATCGTGTAGATACAACTGTGCCGATAGAAGATGTTGCGGGCGCTATAAAAGATTTGATCAGGGCAGGTAAGATAAAACATTGGGGTCTTTCCGAAGCAGGCGTAAAGACCATTCGCCGCGCACACGCTGTACAGCCTCTGACAGCTGTTCAAAGCGAATATTCTCTCTGGTGGAGACGCCCGGAAGAAGAATT
>PMML01000121.1:0-50781 GCA_003162695.1 Ignavibacteriota bacterium
TCATGTGATGTGTTTGCACGAGCGCGTATGCGATCATTAGAGATCGATGAATCACTTCGCTTTATATTCGACCAATTAGAGAATCTTCCAATAGGTTCAGTGAAAAGCGAGATGAATGCTATTCGTCCAAACAGCGGGGTTGTCTCGCTGACCGAAGGATGGAGAGGCGAAATCGCACATTGTGCGTTCACTAATTCAAAGGGAATATGGAAGCGATATAAAATTAAAGACCCGTCATTCCATAACTGGTATGGGTTAGGCCTGGCCATGCGAAGTGAAGCCATTTCCGATTTTCCATTATGCAATAAAAGTTTCGATTTATCGTATTCGGGGCACGATCTTTAATAAGGAGTCGTATTGATTTATGATTGAGAGTATTCAGCTGCGAATATTACAGGGGGATCCGATTGTTCATGATGTTCATCATGCAGCACTGCCGCCGCTCTTTCGTGGAATGCCGGAGCTTCATCCGGCGAATTGTCCTGAAGGATGCGGGGAATGCGCAGCCGTTTGTCCGACCGGCGCTCTTCAGATTCATCCGCTGCGCATAGATCTCGGACTGTGTGTGTTTTGCCCGGCGTGCGAACAATCCTGCCCTGAAAAGGCAATCCGCTTTACCAATGAATATCACATTGCATGCAGCTCACGCAGCGGGCTCATTGCCGACGGGACACAAAGCAGCATAACACCGAAAATGGCATCGAAAAAAATTAAAAGCTACTTTGGCAGGTCGTTAAAACTCCGGCAAATTTCTGCAGGCGGATGCAATGGGTGCGAATTAGAACTCAATGCGGCAAGCAATGTGAATTTCGATATGGGCCGTTTCGGTATTGAGTTCGTCGCTTCACCCCGGCACGCCGATGGGATTGTCGTAAGCGGTCCGTTCACAAAAGCAATGGCACAAGCTGCAGAGATCTGTTTTGAAGCAGTTCCCGTTCCAAAAATCATTANNCCGGGGTGCCCGCCGCATCCTCTCACCTTTATAACGGGAATTCTCAATTGGCTCGGCAGAAAAATCTAACTCATCGTCTCACAGTAGTTTCATAAAAAGCATGTATAATCCCATAAGCGATATTCAGACCATCCGTTCTGCTGCAAAAAAAACAAACCATATTCTTTCGACGGGATTTATGAGGCACTCCAATCCGGTAAACGCATGTCCGCTCTATTCATCCATAGCGGATTGAACCTCCGGCCGATCCTGCGCGGAACAACAAACCCGTCTCTGCATCGAGTCGCTCCGTCGCGGTACTATTGGGCGTCAGTAAGCTTGTAGAGCTGCGCACCGTGNNTTCTTTCATGTAAACATCCACCGGACCTATAGAATCTACGCGCACTGCCTGTTTGCCCAGCGCATCCTGATCGAGTGCGAGGACTTCATCGTTCGTAAGCAGGCTGAGGGTAAAAGGATCCAAACGTTCAAGGTCGCATCCGATGAGCAGCGGTGCGGACAGCAGACACCACATCGTAATATGTGTATATTGTTCATCGGGTGTAAGATGAGTCAAGTGAAGATTCGGTCCTCCACCCACATATCCGACTTCGAGCATATCCGGATCGTTCCAATGCCCCGGACCGGCATAGGACGCCCAACGATCCTGGCAAAATGCAAGTTCCGAAATGCCGTGCTTCCATGGTTCCGAAGGCTGGACCCATGCATCCCCGATATCGCCCGTGGTGCGCCAGCAATTGGCCAGCCGTGCCCAATCTGCCGCCTGGTCGAATGGAGCAGCGCATGAAAGGCTGTAAATAATGTCACGTCCCGTTTTTTGCAATGCTTCACTCATTTCTACTGTGTGGGGCACATCGTTGGGACTCCAATCGTATTTCAGGTAATCAATACCCCATTCGCCAAACTGCACGGCATCGTTTGCTGTAAACGAATATTTTCCAAGGCGTTTATTGGCTTCGTAATTCTTAAGCTTCTCCCAATGTCCATCAGCGCTGTCGCTCGATCCTCCGCGATACCCTGCGAAAGTGGTGATCCAGGGACTGGAGTAAATACCAACCTTAAGGCCGAGTGCATGTATTTGGTTACACAGCGTCTTCATTTTGGGAAAACGTTCGTTGGGCAGGATGGCATGATGCGGACCGCCGCGCTTACCCTGCCAGGTATCGTCAATGTTGATAAATGTCCAGCCGTGGTTGATCAAACCGGATTTGACAAGTGTTCTGGCCGAGCGCAGTACTTTTTTCTGATCCACAACCCAGGCCCAGCAATTCCAGCTGTTCCAACCCATAGGCGGCGTAAGCGCGATCTTTTCACCGACTACTATCCGGAAATTCTTTTCATCCATGCCCTTTGCATTCTCTGCGTGCAGGGTCACCTGATATTCTCCCGGTTTTGCGAGGCTGCCCGTGATTCGTCCCGTAACTGCGTTAACGGAAAGACCAGGAGGAAGTTTATTAACGCTGAATTTCATAGGCCTGTAACCGGTGGCCGGGATGGTGTAAAGAAACGGCGANNCCGAAAACATTTGGACCGTTGATTCGCGGAGTTGCAGCCGGCGGCGGCGTCAGGATACGTGCAGAATAATCCGTCGCACTCCCGTCATTTCCAAAGGCCGGATTAAGCAATATGAGAGATGTCATAGTTAAAAGGGTTATACAATAAATATGCGCAGTCTTCATGGTTGTTTCTCCTTTTTAATTTTTTCTCTTTATCACATTCAATGACGGTTGAACTCCTGAGTACGCCTTATCAATGACTTGTGCGATCGGCTAAAACACATCCGGCCCTAAGAATATAATTCATTTATTCCATTATTACCGAAATACTTCTTTTGCTAAATTGAAAACCAATAATTGAATTTTATAAGAAATATATTATTTGGATATACATCTCTTAGATCCCCCGCAGCATTATAAACCGAACTAATTCCAGGCATGATATAGTTTGTTCTATCCTGAGACCAGACTATATATATTTGTGAACCGGGGCGGTATTCCCACCTGAATACCAGGTTGGACCGAAACTGAGAAAAATTGAAATCGGGGTTCGCAAATTTATAATCTATCACCGGATTGTTATTTTCCGATACTTCACAACTGTCGCCGTTGAGCACAGGATTTAAATTCGAATACCTGTCGCTGTATTTCGCCGCCTTCGGATTTGTAACGGATTTAAATTCAGAATACTTCCCCACCGTGGCAAACGGGCTTCCGTAATACTGAATAGATAATTCGGGAGTAATATTATAATCAATCCTAAAAGTTGCACCGAGCGTTTGCTGATTTATTTTTCCGAGAATATACCGGTTGCCGTTTTGGACTGATCTCGTGTCAACATACTGCAAATTATTATAATTTTGCGAATAGTTAACACTCATCGATACTTTAAGTGTATTGACTGGCATGACGGATATTTCCGGTTGCACATAATAGTATCTGCTGCTTTGGTTTTCTGACGCCGAGAAAGATGCGTTGATATCAAAGAATATCTTTTCTGAAGGATCTGTTCTTATGTAAAGGCCATTCGACCATACGGCAGGAACCAGCATTGCATAGCCTCCGCGCAATATTCGGGTATCCAGAGCTTGCGATGTATAATCAACCGCTGTACTGAGCGCCCATTTATTAAGGAATTCAAGATACAAACTCAATTCGCCGCCGGACGATAAGTAATGCATTCCAAAATCCCAGTTGTTAATCTGGCTTATGCCTATAGAGTACGTCCTAAAAATAAATATTGGCTGGTTAATAAAATAGGAAAGCGATGTCCTCTGATTGAGAATGTCAGCTGTCGGCATATAGCCAATGTCATTAAGGTCGAGCCCTGGAGAACGCCAGTTGAATTCTTCGGAATACCGCCACAGTCCCTTGCTGCCTTTTCCTATCTTTATTCTTCCGCCATAACCGGAAAGCCCGGCAGCGGCGCTGTCAAATTGCGAAGGATCCGCATCAGGACGCTGGTAATACCGGGCTGATGAGTTTTGAAGAATTCTCATAGCATCACTGCTGCCGTTGATACTACTGCCGACAAATTTTGCATCGATATAAAATTCTTTATCCTTCCACTGGTGAAGCAAATCAAGACCGCCGGTATAGGCATTTCGGTTCAGAAATTCGAGGCAGGAATCAT
This sequence comes from Ignavibacteriota bacterium, assembly GCA_003162695.1. Classification (GTDB taxonomy): domain Bacteria; phylum Bacteroidota; class Ignavibacteria; order UBA10030; family UBA10030; genus Fen-1254. The sequence goes on from PMML01000121.1 coordinate 4,082, forward strand.
TTATAAAACGGTTGGTGGAAGTAAAAACACCTCCAAGCACGCTGTTGCCATCTTCAAAGTCTTGTTGTATGCGGGCGATTACATAATTGGTCAATGGTTCAACGCTTACGTCCCTCTTCGTATTCATGGAACCGATCTCTGCATTCTCATGAGCCGTTATACTTTGTAAAATTCCAATCGACAATCCATCCGCAGTTTTTCCGCTTATTTTTGCAGCGCTCAATATGGCAGTGTTATCCGGATAATCCATATATTCATTGTTCCCGAGCGCCGGTGTATAACTCGGCGAATGTCCTATCCTGCGGCTGTAAAAAATACTCGAATTATCAAAATCGAAACTGAAAATATTTCTTCCTTCCAGAAAAAACGGACGCCTTTCTTCATAAAAAGTTTCAAACGCCGTAAGATTCATAACGGATGGATCGGATTCTACCTGTCCGAAATCCGGATTGATCGTAAGATCGACGGTAAAATTGCTCGACAATCCTATCTTTGCATCAATCCCTGCATTCCCAAGCCAGGATCTGCCTTTGTCTGCAAACGGGTTATCCGGTTCACTTTTAAAAGTTTTAAGTTTTCCAACCATATACGGCATTATTTCAATACGGCGTGATCCAGGCAATCCTTTAATTCCATGCAATTCGCCAAACTGATACAGTATGCCAGCGCTAGTAGAAGATTGAGGTTCCCAGTCGCTTTCTTCCTGCAAACGGTCTATCCATCTCCAGCAATGCATACCCCAGACCTGATCGCTGTCGCTGCTGTAGCGCAGCTGGCTCAGTGGAATTTCGAATTCAGCAGTCCATGCAGAATCTTCCAGGCCTGCTTTAACGTACCATACAGCATTCCAGTTGAAATCAGCACTCTGAGGATTTGTCAATATCAGATCTGTTTTTTGTCCGGCAGCAGTAACATCAAACTCAAAGCCCGTTCGATGATCATGATAACTATCAAAATTCACACCAACGACATCACCGTTAAATTCATCTCGTTTTCCGGCTTTGCGGATGATCTTATCAGGTTCGCTGTCAAAAGCTCTTATTGCCACATAAATATTTTGATCATCGTAGAGAATCTTTATTTGTGTAGGCTGCGAGGGTTTTGCGCCTTCACGCGGCACCCATTGTGTAAAATTGCCCGCCCATTCGCCTGTTTTCCAACAGGTATCGTTCAAAGCACCGTCGATCACAGGCTTGGCGGTCGTTAAACGAGTTGCATAATAAATTCTCACCGACTTCTGAGGAGAAGCGCCGCCTGTATCGCCTTTGGTGCCATTATCGAACGAGAACGCAGCGCAGCTGAATAATAGAAGAAGAGAGAAAATAATACTTATTTTAGAGTTCATGCTTCATAGCCTTTGCCCTGAGTTGATTACAACATTTTATTAATGACTCGTATCGATGTTAAAAAGATATTCCCCGGTTCATTGAACAAATCCTGTCATCGTCTGCATTCCGAATAAAAAGACCGCCGCCGGTACTAGAGGATGTGTTCCTTCCACCTCCTCTACTTTATCTTTTTATTTTCATCACCGTCTCTATGAAACCTTCCGATTCCCCGTCTTAAGATCTCATCATTATGAATATATAATCTTATTGAAGTCTAAGGTATCACACCAATGTAAAATTCTGTAAATTATTGTCATTATTTTTTACGTTTCAGAGCCTATTGGACGGTTGAAGGCGTAAAACTAAGAGATGGTTTTGAGTACATTGAGAACATCTTTTAGCAAAGGAGAATTACCATGATCCAGCAATCAAGCACCGAAAGTATCATACGGGAGATAAAGCGAAAGACCCGAAAGAAATATACCTGTGAAGAGAAGATCCGGATTGTCCTGGAAGGATTACGAGGAGAGATGGGAATCGCAGAGATCTGTCGCCGCGAGAGTATCCATGCCAAGATGTATTACAAATATTAATTTCCAGATGAACCTTTTTATCTTGAAGTCATTCGTACGGCAATCTCCGCATCCCGCTAAGGGTGGGATTTAGCTGCTACTCATAGTGCAGCGACTCGACCGGATTCGCTGTCACCGCTTTCATCGCCTGCCAGCTTACAGTCATCAATGCAATCACAAGCGCAAAAGCGCCTGACAATACAAATTTCCCCAGCTTTCCCTGCAACTCCGCGGCATCTTTCGCCTGTTTCAACAAAACATAGTAATATCCCTTTTCTTGTCTCTTCTGTTCGCTCGGCCAGCTTGCTATTATTTCCGGATGAAAGTGGGAATTGATGGGAGCATCTTGAAAAACACCGGAGATACGATATTCAAAGGAATTCGAGTCATCGTCGAGAGTTTTGAGGAACTTGCCGATCGGATTATGACTGCCGAAGTATTTACATGCAGTACTGCGGGAAAGCACGATCGACTTTGGATATCGAAGCGCACCGGAGGCGCTGCCGTAGATGAACTTAAATTGAAATACATCAAAGAACGTTGAGTCCGCCTCGAAGAAATTTTCCGGCTTGAATTTGTTTTCGTTGACCGTTACTATCGGTGTATTATACGAATCATTGAACTTTGCCATTTGAGCAATTTCTGGATATTCGTCTTTGATCGGGTCGATCCATTTGCCGTAACACTTCGCTACCTGCCGGTTTCCCCAACTCTTATGGAATTCGTCGATGATTCTATAAATACGATTCGAGTTGGGCAAAGATCTGTCATAGCTCAACTCGTTGAAGACGTAAATCATGAGCAGGAAGCTGGAGAGAATTCCCAGCGCCAATCCAAAGATCATGGTCGCCGACAGCAACTTTCTTCTTGCCATGCTTCTGAGCGCTGTCTTCAAATAATTCTTCAGCATGTTCTACTCCAATTTTCAAATACTACCGGCAAATATCCGATGCTAATTGTTTACCGCTCATAACTTGTCGAAGCTATTCGTACCTCAATACTTCCACCGGGTTTCTTGTCGACGCCCGCCATGTCAGCCAACTGACGGTCAGCAGAGCGATCATCAATTCTATAAGGCCGGATGCAGCGAACATCCACAAGCTCATTTCCATCCGGTACGCAAAGTCCTGCAGCCATTTATTCATTGCATACCATGCAATCGGACAGGCCACGACAAATGAAAGAGCGACCCATTTCAGGATATCTTTATTGAGCAATCCCATGATCTGCCGGATACTTGCCCCGTGCACTTTGCGAATGCCTATCTCTTTCGCACGATGTTCAGAAGAAAAAACTGCCATTCCAAGTATTCCCAGGCATGAGATCGTTACAGCCAGAAACGCAAATAAGTCGATAGCATCACCGAATCTATCATCTTCTCTGTACATCTGATTAAACCACTCATCATAGAACTGGTAGTCAAGCAGAATATCAGGATAAACTTCTTTCCATGTCTTTTGAAGATATGCCATGGTCTGTCCCGTTGCTCCTTTTCTTATCCGCAACGTGAGACTCGATGGCGGCACTTGCGAGCTAAACATAATACACGTTGGCTCGATGTGTCGATGCAGCGACGCACTATGAAAGTCCTTCACCACTCCGATTATCTCGTAACCACCAGGCCTCCCATTGTTATATCTTTTGTTATGAAGATCATCCCATCCGAAGTATTTAAAGGCGGTCTCGTTAATCATGCATACATGACCATAATCTCCGGGAAGCAATTCCCTTCCTTTCATAAGCCGTATGTCGAATGTGTTTATAAAGTTCGAGTCTGCGAAAATACATGATATGGTCTTTTCTTTACCCTCGATCATCGATCCCATCGAAAAATGGACATCGCCCGGTACACATTGCGAAGCAGATATGCTCTTGATTGCCGGATATTCCCTCAGTCTATTCACCAGAACATTTCCTCTGGAAATATCTTTGTCTGAGAAACTAAAGGGCAGGTCGACTCGAAGAAGCTGCTCTTTATCGAAACCAAGATCGGCACGTTTGACGAAATTGATTTGTCTTTGGATAACAATAATACAGACAATCAAAACAACTGACACGGTAAACTGGAACACGGTCAGCAGATTTCTAAAATAATCCTTCCTTCCTGCAACAATCATTTTACCGCTGATATTTCTCACAGGATTAAATGAAGAGAACAAAACGCCGGGGACCAATCCCGATAAAATGCCGATGAGAATAATTGAAAAAAGCAGAACCATAATCCCTGGAAATTGGATGAACGGACTTGCGCTCAGATGGCTGTCGACAATATGAGAAAAAATGGGGAGACTCATTTCTGTAAGAACCAATGCCACAGCAAATGCCGCACTTGTCACGAGAAACGACTCCACGAGAAAAAGAAAAATTATATCCTTCCTGCCGGCGCCGATTGTTTTCCGTATTCCAGTCTCTTTATTCCTCTTGTTCTGCTGAGCAACCGATAGGTTGATATAATTGATGATCGCCAGTATGAGTACCAAGAGCGCAATCCCCGCAAACAGCCTTAAAAGCGCCGGATTGCCCTTTTTCGTTGTGCCCCCTGTTGTATTATCATGGAGATAGAGGTCTGTCAATGAAAGAAGGCCGGCTTTTTTTATATAAGGCTGTAAAATCTCCGGGCTGCCGTTTATCTTATTTACAAACTGTATCGCATCAGTCCTTTCTTTCAGTTGTAAATAAATATTAAAAGGATATCTATACGTACTGCTGTCTCTGCTGTCCCCTTCATCGCGTCTGAATTTAAATGTATCGTTCTCCATGTTCACAATCATATTCGCATTGATAGTTGAATTGTCCGGAAAATCCTTAATCACTCCGGTTACCGTTAGGGGAAACTGCCGCCACATCACAATTATTTTTCCGATAGGATTTTCGGCGCCAAACAACTTAAGCGCAGAGCTTTCCGTCAACACCACAGAATTCGGATTTGGCAGAGGCGCAGATGCATTACCATAGACAAAGCGGTTCGAAAACATTTGAAAAAATGCATTGTTGACCGACATAACGTTATCAATATCGCAGCCGTTGCCGCTGTAACTCGTTCCTATTTTTCCAGAAAATATGTAGGCGACACAGGCATTTTTCACTTCAGGATAATTATTCAAGACAGCGGTCTCTACCCGGTAATCAATTGCGCTGGAGTTATTTTCAACATCGATGAGTTTGTAGATACGGTTCGCGTTGGCATTGTAAGAATCGTAGCTGTGCTCCTTTAATAAAAAGAGGAGTATCAACATACAAACCGAAATACCGAATGCAAAACCGAGGATGTTGATAATCGAGAATGTCTTATGTCTTATCAAATTTCTGAGCGAGACTTTCAAGTAATTCCGAATCATGATCCTTCTCCCATTATTGATGATCGCTCTTTATCGGCATTGACAATAACACAGGCTCTCCATGCCGCAAGTGCGAGATGCTGCTGCTACTCATAGTGCAGCGATTCGACCGGATTTGCTGTCGCGGCTTTTATTGCCTGCCAGCTTACCGTACCGATGGCAATCGCCAGCGCCGAAAAGCCGGCCAATATGAACGGCCATATTGTCATATCGATCCGATAGGCGAAGTTTTGCAGCCATTTGTTCACAACATACCAGGCTATAGGCCAGGCAATGATATTGGCGAGCAAAACCCATTTAGTGAAATCCTTCGTAAGCATAACCATAACATTGGTTATCGATGCACCCAATACTTTGCGTATGCCGATTTCTTTCGTACGTTGTTCGCATGAGAAGGAAGCCAATCCGAATAAACCGAGACAGGAAATAAATATTGCGATGATGGCAATAAACATTGCCAGTTTAGATATCATCTGTTCCGTTTTATACTGACTATCAATTACTTCATCTAAAAATCGAAATTCGAACGGATCGTCAGGAACTATCTCTTTGATTTTATTTTCTATTGATTTTATGGCGCCGGGAATATCAGGGGATGATATACGCAGGCAGAGGTAATTGGCAGCCGGTGTCGGGATAAAAACGACAGGCGCCATTTCATCTCTCAAAGATTGAGTATTAAAATTATGGATCACACCAATGATCTTTCCCTTCCTGCCGAACCATGTTGATAGATTTTTATTGAGTGGATTCCCAACGCCCATTTCTTTTATTGCTTCCTCATTGACAATGAATGCATCCGACATGTCCGAAGGAAAGTCTTTGGAGAAGAACCTGCCTTGCGCCATTTTGACTTGCAGCGTCTTTGCAAAATCTTCATCGACATAATTGAACCCTACTTCTATATTTTTATTCGGATTCCTGCCTTCCCAATCGATAGGCCCTGTTCCTGCTCCCTCAAAATTAGTTAGATCCGTTGCCGATACTGCAGCGCTTTGAACAAATGGAAATTTCAGTAATTCATTTTTTACAAGAGGAACTTTTTGCTGCAAAGCTCCCCTTGTGCTGATTACTAAAACTTGTTCCTTGTTAAAACCGAGATCCTTGGATTGAATAAAGTTTAATTGGCTGCTTATACTTACGACACAGGTGATGATAAAAACGGAAAATGAAAACTGAACGATGACAAGCGCATTTCTTAAGAGAGAAGAACGTTTTTCTCCCGGATTCGAAGTTCCGCCTTTTAATACGGATATCGGACTGAAAGAAGAAAGATAGATCGCCGGATAGCTTCCGGCTATCAAGCCTGTTAATGCAGAGATTCCCAATAAAACAAGGACCATACTTCCCGTATAAATCATACTCATATGAATATTTAAAACACCGTTTATAGAAGGAAGACTCAGCTCGACCGCGACAATGGCGAATAAAAGAGAAAGAATTGAAAATAATATGGTTTCGATCATGAATTGTCTTATCAGCTGCGTACGAGATGAGCCCATAGTCTTTCTTATACCGATTTCCTTCGCACGTTTTTCAGATCTGGCGGTCGAAAGATTTATGAAATTGATACAGGCTACAATCAGAACTAAAAGGCCGAAAACGGAAAAGATATAGACGTAAACGATAAAACCTGTCCCGCCCGGCTCATAAAGATGGCTTTTTGTCATCGGAAACAAATAAAGGATATTTTTCCATGAGGGGTTGTGTTCATTCATCACTCCGTATATTTTTTTGTTTATCTCATCGAAGGAAGCATTCTTGTTGAGTAAGACATACGTCTGGACGCTTTTCCTGTCCCACATTTTCATAAAGTCGGGAGCGCTGGAAAAAGGCAGAAGAAAATCGAATTGGATATGCGATGTTTTCGGCACATCTGAAAATACTCCGGTTACAATTAGACCGGGATGGTCGTTGAGCTTTAGCGTTTTCCCTACGGGCGTTTCTTGTCCGAATATTTTCAAGGCCAACGACCTGGAAATGACTACCGAATTCGAATTCGTCAGCACCGTTCGCACATCGCCTTCTTCCAGTTTGAATGAAAACATTTGAAAAAACGTTGAATCGACTATGCTGCCCTTGCAAAAGAAACCGTTGGTTTCATGCGATAACTTAAATTCCATCTCCGAATAATTTGTTGTTTGTTCGATTTCCGGAAAATTGTCTTTCAGATACTTTGCCAGCGGACCCGGCTGCCAATATCCGTGATATTCTCTTTGCTCATTTGTAAACACGACTCGATAGAGCCGATCGGCATTTGTATGGAATCGATCATAACTCAATTCATACCGTACCCAAAGCATTACGAGAATGGCGCAAGCCATGCCTACTCCAAGTCCGGTTACATTGAGGAGAGAATAAGTCCTTCGCCTGAGTAGATTTCTAAGAGCGACTTTCATATAATTCTTAAGCATGTCCTTCCTCCGGTTTATTTACTCTTTGCGCTTTGCTTATTCATATCGCATACTCTCCACGGGATTTGCCGTCGCGGCTTTGATCGCATGCGAACTCACAGTGATCAACGCAACAATCAACGATAGGACGCCTGAAGCGATAAATACCCAAACGCCTATATTTGCCCGGTAAGCAAAATTTTGAAGCCATTCGTTCATTGCGTAGTATGCCAGCGGCCACGCGATCACATTGGCAATGAGCACCCATTTCATAAACTCTTTCGAAAGAAGGACGACGATCTCCGGTATTGATGCCCCCAATACTTTGCGGATACCTATCTCTTTGGTCCTTTGTTCGGTCACAAATGCAGATAGTCCGAGAAGACCCAGACAGGCGATAAAAATCGCCAGGACGGAAAAAGTCAGGAATGTCCTGGCAAGATTTTTTTCGGATGTATATTGCTGTGCCAGATTTTGGTCCATAAAACTATATTCAAACGGCGCGTTATTTGTAAAAGACTTCCATGTAGACTCCAACATCGAAACATCTCCGACAAGATCGGCACCCATTAATCGAACGACGACATACGAATCAGGAATTCGGTACGAATTTGATCTCCTGTTGAAAAGAGCAAAAGGAAGTATGGGTGAATGAAGATCCATGAAATTAAAATCCTTTATCACTCCGATGATTGTATAATCGCCTTTACTCGGATAATTAATCGTTTTACCTATCGGATCGCTAATCCCGAATCGCTTCACAGCAGTTTCGTTCATAATGACGCTTGTCGCATCGGTGGGGTGATCCGATAGAAATCCGCGGCCTTCTTGAAGTTGAATTCCCATTGTTTTCAAAAAGTCCTCATCCGTCATATACGACACCAACATAAGCTGTTCATTTCCCCTGCCCGGCATTTTATAATAATCTCCGAAACCGAAGTTCGGCGGGATTCCGGTAGACACTGTAATATCAGAAACACAGGATTGTATCCTTAACTTTTCCTTGAACGCTTCCAATTGGTTTCCCAAAGGATTGTTCACGTTGGAGATAACGACGATATTGTTTTTATCAAATCCGAGGTCTGCATTTTTAATGAAGTTTATTTGTTTCTGAACAAGCAACGTACAGACAATCAGCCCGATGCTGACGGCAAATTGAAATACAGTCAGCGCATTTCTAAAGCGGCGTCCTCCTGATCGGGTGCTGCCGGAAGCTTTGAGCATTTGAACAGGACGAAACGACGATAAATAGAAACCCGGGTAACACCCCGATGCAAACCCAATGAACAATGTAAGGAGGAAAAGCGGCGGTATTTGCCATGAAGGCTCCAGCAAATTGAGGGTTAGAGATTTGCCGGTCAAGTTGTTAAACGGAGCGATGAGTATTTCGACAAGAATAAGCGCTACCGGCAGGGCAAGCAAGCTGTACATCACTGATTCGAGCAGAAACTGTGCAAAGAGCGATTTCCGCGATGATCCTAATGTTTTGCGTACGCCCACTTCCATCATCCGCTTCTCCGATCGCGCGGTCGACAGGTTCATGAAATTAATGCAGGCAACGAGAAGGATAAAAACTGCAATGAGCGAAAATGCATAACAGTACGACCTGTTCCCGATAGGCCCCAATGGATTTCCGATTTGAGCCGAGCCAAGATAAATATCCTCAAGTGGTTGAAAAACAAAATTCCATTTTCCGCCCGTCTTGACAAGATTGTCGTATGAAAAGCCGACACGGCTAAAAGCCGCGGGCGCGTATTTTGCAACGATCTGTTTGACCTTGTTTTCAACGGCGGGAATTGAAGAATTGTCTTTGAGTTTTGCATAAGTTACAACCTGCATCCATATCCAGCTCCAGTTAAAAAAAGAAACGCTTGGATATGAAGTTATTGATGTCAAGAGTGCGAACTGCATGTGCGAGTTTTTAGGCGGATCCTGAACGATGCCTGTAACTCTGAAGACGTTGTCATAGAGTTTATTTATTTCCCAATGTTTGTCGCCGATCGTTATTGTTTTTCCCACCGGCGCATCATCCCCGAAATATTTCCTTGCTGCTGATTCCGTAAGTATGACGCTGTTCGGAGACAAGAGGGCTGTTGCCGGATTTCCATCCAGCAATTTGAAGTTGAATATATTGAAGAAATTGGAATCAGCGCCGAATATTCTATTCTCGTTAAAATACTTATCGCCGTAACGAACAACCATCGGCGAGGCGGAGTAAACTCGAGTTGCGGCGGCAACCTCGGGGACTTCGTCAACCAATTTTGCCGCAAGCGGAGGAGGTGATGTCGGTCCAACACCTTCGCTGCCATTCCACCGATATTCCCAATTCAGTCGATAGACCGAGCCGGCATCCCTGATAAACGTGTCGTATCCCTGTTCATTTTGCAGCCATTTGAAAATCAGGATGACACACGCCATGCCTATCGCCAATCCGGCAATATTGATAAACGAATAGAGCCGGTTCTTCGCTAGGTTTCTGATGGCAATCTTCAAATAGTTCTTAAACATTATTATCCTCTAATTTTTAATAAAATCCGCAGCCATATACCGTTGACCAGAGGCAACAGACCGGGTTTTATCCAGACATCTCGTTTCCTGTGTCCAATTATTCATGCCATAAACTCTGCTTCCCGCTAAGGACAGGACTTCACAGCTACTCATAGTGCAGCGACTCCACGGGATTTACCATCGCGGCTTTGATCGCCTGCGAGCTCACGGTACATAGCGCGACGATCAAGGCAAGAGCACCTGACGCAACGAATATCCAAATGTTCATATTTACCCGGTAAGCAAAGTTTTGAAGCCACTTGCTCATTGCATAGTAAGCGAGAGGCCACGCGATAAGATTCGCTATGAGTACCCATTTCATAAATTCACTTGAAAGCAAAGCTATCACTTCGGAAACGGACGCGCCAAGCACTTTCCTTATTCCGATTTCCTTCGTTCTCTGCTCCGTGATGAAAGCAGCCAGTCCGAGTAATCCCAGACAAGCGATGAGAAGAGCAAGCGCAGAAAAAGTCGCGGCAATCTTGCCTGCCCTCTGGTCAGACAGGTAAAGACTTTGCAGATTCTGGTCTAGGAAATTGTATTGGAACACGGTGTTCCCGGCATATTTTTTCCAGACGCGTTCCAGGGATGAGATCGTATTTTGATAGTCGCCCGGAAAAACGCGGGCAGATACGAACCGGCTGTATTCGCCGCGATTGAAAAGGCTTATGGCGAGTGGACGAATTTTCTCATGAAGCGACTCGTAATTGAAATCCTTCATCACACCGATGACTTCGTATCTCGAAATGTTCCCCGGCCTTATTACTATTTTTCCTATCGGATCTTTGATGCCGAGCGCTTTCACTCCGGCCTCGTTCAACACAACTCCGGCCGAATCGGAGGGATGATCCTTCGAAAAAAACCTCCCTGCGGCCATCTCAAGTTTATAAACTCCGGCATACTCGTAGTCGCTTTTCATTGTCATCATGGCCGTCTGTGCATCCTGACTTGCTCCGCTTTTGACCTGCCAGACATTGTCATCGTATATACTGCCGGGAATCGAGGATGAATTGGAAATGCGCACCACTCCAGGACATCCGGACAGTTCCTGCTCGAATGGTTCCATCTGCGCTCCAAGAGCATCGGCTTTGCTGATAATGAGAACCTGATCCTTGCTTAAACCGAGATTTTTTTCCTGTATGTACTTCAGTTGATTATAAATGATAAACGTACCGATAAACAATACGATCGATACCGTGAACTGAAAAATAACAAGAGCGCTTCTTAAAACGGATTTACGGCTCGCTTTTCTTGAACCGGATTTGAGGATGTGGACAGGGAGAAAAGACGACAGATAAAAGGCCGGATAACTCCCTGCAAGGATTCCGACAACAATCGCGAACAATAAAAGCAAAGGAATCGAGTACACATTATCAAATATTCCTAAACTCACCTCTTTGCCTGAGATAGTGTTGAAGAAGGGAAGTAGTATTTCCACAAGACCTACAGCGAGAAAGACTGCAATCAAACTGATGATGGTCGATTCGGTCATGAACTGGACAATCAGCCTGGCTTTGCTGGACCCAAGAGTTTTTCGTATCCCGACTTCCTTTGCGCGCCTGTCTGATCTCGCGGTGGAAAGATTCATGAAATTGATGCACGCGATCAGGAGAATCGCGATCGCAATCGCTGAAAATATAAATATATAAGAAACATCACTATTTGGCTCTATCTCAAAATCGAGATGTGAATTGAGATGGATGGATGTAAGGGGCTGAAGAAAATAACCTATTTTGTTCCCGGATGACTCAAACTGATCAAGCGTTGCTCCCGTGACCGCCTTCAATTGCAGGCTGATATTTTCTCTGATATCTTCATTAAGTTTTTTTTGAAACAGTATTTGATCTGTGCCCTCACGCAGTAACACGTATGTGTAATAATCATTGTTGAGCCAATTAATATTATCGCCTTTCCTCTCAGTCATCCCTACAAGCGATGTAAGAAAATCGAAGTGAAAATGAGAGTTGCGTGGAAACTCCTTTACCACTCCGGCTACAATCAAGTCTGTTCTCCGATCTGCATTCAAAATTTTTCCTATCGGATTTTCAGTGCCGAAATATTTATTCGCCATTGCTTTTGAAATCACGACAGTTCCAGGCCGAGTCAAAGCGGTTCTCGCGTCTCCTTGAACGAAGTCCGCCGTAAACACGTTGAAGAACGTCGAGTCAACAGCATAAATTCTTTTTTCATCAAACACCTTCTCCTTATAACGCAGCACCGAAGAACCGAAGTTCGCTGCAATCCTGGCAGCCGAAACGACTTCCGGGAAGTCTTTTATCAAGATAGTTTTCAACGGTGCGCAGCTTATCGCCTGATTCAAGTCCCTGTTGTTTAAGAAGGCACGGAAGTGTACACGATAAATCTGTTCCGCCTTCTTGTTGAACCTGTCATAGCTCAACTCGTCCTGCACGTAAAGGAGGATCGCAATGCAGCATGCTATACCGGCCGCAAGTCCGATTATATTTATAAACGAGAAAGCCTTATGGTTTTTCAGATTCCTCAATGCAACGTGTAAGTAATTTTTTAGCATACCCTATTCCTTCTCAATTTGTAACTACCAAGCGTATTTTGATGTACCATTGTTTTTGTAGCCCCGAAGGGGTAAACTGACGGCGCCTTCCTGCGGCGGGCGAGCCGCCCGCGGTTACAGGGAAGATCATGAACATGTTGAGTAAATACCTCAATTTTAAAAAAACATTGAAAATTCACTGTCGATTGATTTCCTCCATCCCGCTGAGTACGGGATTTCACCGCTACTCATAGTGCAGAGAATCGGCTGGATTCGCCCTTGCAGCCCGAATCGTCTGCCAGCTCACGGTCAGCAGAGCAATTACCAAGGCTATAATTCCGGCAAACACAAACGGCCAGAGAGTAACATCTATGCGATAGGCAAAGCTCTGCAGCCATTTGGTCACTGCATACCATGCAAGAGGCCATGCTATGATGTCGGCAAGAACAACCCATTTCACAAAATCTTCGGTAAGCATGCAAAGAAGAGCAGGAACAGAAGCACCTAAAACCTTGCGTATGCCGATCTCTTTCGTCCTGTTCTCTGCGGTAAACGATGCCAGACCAAAGAGCCCAAGACAGGATATAAATATCGCTATGCATGCAAATGAGCCGAAGAGGTCCTCTATCTTGCGATCTGAATTATAACGGCTATCGATCGCTTCATCGAGAAATTGGAATTCAAACGGCGAATTCGGATTTTCCGCTTTCCAGATTTTCTCTATCGCCGTTATGCCATCCGAAATGTTTGAGCCATTTATCCTAATAAGCATTACACCATAAGCCTGTGCATCCTTGGTATTTGTCAATAGATGATAGACGACAGGTTCAACTTTCTTATGGAGGGAGCTAAAATAGGCATTTTGCATAACGCCTATGATTTTCCCCTCCTGATCATACAGACGAAAATATTTTCCGATGGGAGACTTCAAGCCCATTATTTTCACCGCTTCCTCATTCACGATGAAGGCTTCTTTCGCATCGCTCGGGTGATCTCTTGAGAAATCTCTTCCTTCCGCCATTTTAATATTCATTGTTTTGATGAAATCGTAGTCCACCTTAGTGTGCGAAATCAGCGGAGAGAGGTGGGGATCCGGATTTCCTTCCCAGGTATAGCCGTAGCCGCCTGTATTCCGGGGACCACGTATCTGGAACCATTCTTGAGCAGTGACACCAAGGATGGAAGAGTTCTGCATCAGTTGATCTTTTATCGCCGAATATTTCGCTCCAAAGTTTTCTCTGACCGGTACGACAACGACATTAACCTTATCAAAGCCGAGGTTTTTGTTTTGTATATACCGAAGCTGATCCAGTACTACGATAGTACAGATGATGAGCCCGATAGAAAATGAGAATTGAAGAACAACCAGAATTTTTCTGAATGCTGAGGTTCCGGGTCGGTTCATTATTCCTTTGATTGAGAAATGAGATGGAGCCGCATTTCTTTTAAGCACTGCCGTCGGTCGAAATGAGGATAAATATAACGCGGGGTAGCTGCCTGCCAGCATACCGGTCAAGAGGGTTATCGAGATCAGGCTTGACATAAACTGAGGATCGGATAGATTTAAAATAAGATGTTTGGCAGTCAAGTTGTTGAATGCCGGAAGCAGCAATTCAATCGAACCTATTGCGATAATACATGCTATAATCGTCATCAGAATGGATTCACTGAGAAATTGTGCCGCAAGCTGAAAACGATGAGCGCCCAATGTTTTACGTATGGCAACTTCCTTTCTTCGGCCTTCGGAGCATGCCGTCGAAAGATTCATGAAATTGATGCAGGCAATACCCAGGGTGAAAAATGCAACAATGGAAAAGATATAAACACTATTCTTGTTACCCTGATCAGCCGTGATTTCCGTCCCTGCACGATCTGCACCAGCATCCAAATGAACTTCCGTCATCGGCTGGAGACCGAATTCCCGTTTGCTATAGACTATCTGCGGACATTGATGCAAAGCAGCGACATTCGTCAGCTTCCGATTAAGGCTGATATCGAACGAGTGAGGGCGGAGTTGTATATAGGTATTAAAGTTGAAGTCACCCCATTCTGTTCCAAGGATATGAAACACATAAATATTTTCTATTGAAAGCAGAAAGTCGAACTGGATATGGGATTGCGACGGAATATTTTTAATAACGCCGCTGACAATAAGATTGTCCGAACCCTCCAATGTAAGAGTCTTACCGATGGGATCTTCATTGCCAAAATACTTCTTTGCAATATTTTGCGTGATAACGACATTGGAAAGCCCGGAGAGTGCCGAATTCCGGTCGCCTTCGATGAACGGGAAAGTGAACATCGTAAAAACCGAAGAGTCGGCAAACACGATCCGGTTTTCATAGAAAATATTTTTTCCGTGTTTTACAGCCACCTTATTCGGTGCAGCCGCAAACCTCGCGAAGTTTACAACCTCCGGAATTTCTTCCTTCATAGCCGGGCCTAAGGGAGCCGGAGTTCCTGCGGAGCGATCTTCGAAGTTGCCCTTGTAATTTATGACCCTGAAAATATTGTCAACGTTCCTATGGAACCTGTCGAACTTCAATTCATCCTGCACCCAGAGCATAATGAGAATACAAGCCGCCATGCCGATTGACAGACCGATAATATTTAACAGGGAATAAGTCTTGTAACGGAAAATATTTCTTAATGCTGTCTTTAGATAATTTCTCAACATACCTTTCCTCCAATTAACAGCAGCTTAGCGCATAGAGCAAAGGGCATAGCGAATTGTGTTCGCATACTGCTTTCTTCCTCTACGCGATGCTCTTTGCGCTCTGCTCTATGCTCATTCATACCGCAGGCTCTCTACTGGATTCGCCGTCGCGGCTTTGATTGCGTGCGAGCTCACCGTCAACAATGCAATAAAAAGTGCCAGCAGCCCGGAAAGCATAAAAATTCCGATACCGATGTCCATCCTATACGCAAAGTTCAGAAGCCACTTCTCCATAACGTAATAAGCTATCGGCCATGCAATCAGGTTTGCCACCAAAACCCACTTCACAAATTCCTTCGAAAGAAGAATCACAATTTCCGGTACGGAAGCTCCGAGAACTTTTCGTATACCAATCTCCTTCGTCTTTTGTTCGATGACGAATGCCGCGAGTCCTAATAACCCGAGACAGGCAACGAAAATTGCAAGGATCGAAAATACCCCGGCTATCTCGTTTGTTCTTTTATCCGCAGCGTAGAGACGCTGCAGGTTTTCATCCAGAAAGTTACAACTGAAACCTTCATTTCCGGTGTACTTCTTCCAGACCTCCCCTATATAAGAAAGAGCCGTCGCGTGATCTCCAGGGGCCAAACGAACCGTAACGAAACGACCTGTGAAACCTTTTTCAGGAAGAAGATGAATAACCAATGGGCGAACCGGTTCGTGAAGGGATTGATAGTTAAAATTCTTTACGACCCCGACTATTTCGAATTTTTGCGGAGATCCCGGAGGCGGCGCCGGAGGTATAAGGTATTTACCAACGATATTTTTCGTGCCAAAAGCCTTTTCCACATCTTCGTTGACGACAACTGCAGCGCTATCCGAAGGATGCGCTCTTGAAAAGAATCTTCCCTCCGCCATTCTGAGCCGGTATGCATCAGCAAAATCATAATCGCAGAACAACTGCCGGAGATCTTCAATCTGTTCCCAGGAAATGCCTTCGAGCCTAAATCCGCTGTCTCCACGCTGGTCGCCTGGAATCGAGGTTGAATTCGAGAGACTGACGATATCTTTTCTTGCCTTCAATTCATGTTCAAAAGACTGAATCTGATCGTAAAGATCATCCGTTCTGTTGATCACGATGGTTTCTTCTTTGTCGAATCCAAGATTCTTTGTTTGGACATATTTCAGTTGAGTATAGATGATGAAAGTGCCTATGAATAAAACAATCGAGATCGTAAACTGGAATATCACCAGTCCGTTTCTTAAAACCGATTTCCTTCCTCTTTTCTTCATGTCCGGCTTCAGAGCATCTATTGGACGGAAAGATGAGAGATAGAAAGCGGGATAACTTCCGGCCACGATCCCGACAACAACGGCGAAACAGAGAAGCAATGGAATTGATAATGCATCACTGAAGAGGTTGAATCTTATTTGTTTGTTCGCTATATCGTTAAACAAAGGGAGGAAGAGTTCAACAATTCCAACGGCCAGGATGACCGCCAAGCCGCTCATTAAAATCGACTCCGCAAGAAATTGATAAACGAGGTGTGATCGGAGCGATCCTAATGTCTTTCTTACTCCGACTTCTTTTGCCCGTTTCTCCGACCTTGCCGTTGCCAGATTGATAAAATTGATGCAAGCGATTAATAATATTGCAATCGCGATTATGGAAAACATGTAGACATATGTGATGCTGCTGTTCGGCTCCATTTCATAATCAAGATGTGAATGAAGATGAATCGAAGAAAGAGGCTGAAGGATATATCCGTACCTGTTTCCAGCGGCCAGGAATTGATCCATGGAAACGCCTATGATGGCTTTCATCTGTGCGCCGAAATATTTCCTGACCTCTTCATTCAGTTTTCGTTCAAAGACTGCAGAACTCGCACCCTTCTGAAGGAGGAAATACGTGTAATAATTGTTGCTCAACCAAGTAGGGTTTCTGCTGTCTTGTATCGTCGCGAACGAACCAATGAAATCCGGATGAAAATGCGAATTTATGGGAATGTCTTCGATGAGTCCTGTTACGATATAGTCATTCTGCTTATCCATATTGAGAATTTTACCGATCGGGTTCTCACTGCCGAAATACTTGCGGGCCATGGATTTGGTGATAACAACGGTATTTGGCTGAGTGAGGGCAGTCTTCGGGTTCCCCGAGACAAACGGTAAAGTAAATACTTCAAAAATAGTCGAGTCGGCCCAAAAAAATCTTTCTTCGCTGAATGTTTTGTCCATATATCGTAGAACAGGGGAACCGCCTTTGCACAGACGAACATAGCCTGCAACTTCCGGAATATCACGACCGGCTGCCGGTCCCATCGCTGCCGGGGTCATAGCCCCATCGATATCATGACCGTTCATCGCACCAAGAAACGTCGGTCGGTAGATCCGGCCGGCATTTTTATTAAACTTATCATAGCTCAACTCGTCCTGCACATAAAGGAGGATCGCAATGCAGCATGCTATGCCGACTGCCAACCCAATGATATTTATAACCGAGAAGGCCTTGTGATTTTTCAGATTTCTCAATGCAACGCGCATGTAATTCTTCAGCATGCCATATTCCTTTTCACTTCAATAAATAATGCCCGTTATTTTTTTCATTGCCGATTGATTCATTGATGCCGCATATTCTTAACCGGATTTGCCGCCGCTGCCTTGATCGCCCGGGAACCAAATCACCGATCAAGACGCGTATCGGTCAGGGTGCGCATTTTACTTTACTTTCTTTGCAAAAACCCCGCCGTTGTATTGTTCAATCTGAAAACCGGCAACCTTTCCCGCCTCATCCCTTTGGAAGTGAAGGATCAGATATTGACCCTTGCTGTAAAAATCTTTATCCGTATCTGCATAGAATATCAGCTTCGGACTGCCGGGAGCAATTCCGATAAGACAACTTTCATTTCGCTCCAACATGACATGAAGCTGCGGAGTAACCTCGTATTCCCCGATATATTGGTCTAAAACTTTTGGATCAATATTCACCACCGGTTTAGCGTAAACAAACTGAAGTCCCCGTGCAAAACCCTCTGCCTTTCCGCCGGAATGACCCATTCCTTCCATAACTGTGGTTTGAAGTTCGAGACCTTTATATTCCTTAGCCTTAAGTTGGTCGACAAATGTTTGAAAAACAGGTACATTTTCGTACCCGCCTATCCCCATAAATACTTTTGCATGAAGCTCCCTTTTCTTTTCAGCATATTGTTTGTTGTAGGTAGCTACGATATCATTATCCCATCCCAGCGACGGACTTGTAAGAACGTAACGATTGAATGTCTCCGGTTCATAAAACAAAGCATATAAGGTGAAGAGTCCGCCGAACGAACTGCCGACGAGTGTCCGGTCGTCCTTTCTAACCCGGTACTTTGATTCAACAAACGGAATGAGTTCCTTTTTTATGAAAGCAAGAAAATTCGGAGCATTACCCTCCCTGCCGGCTTTGCTCGCATCTGTGGGCGTCAAATCGCGAGTCCGCAGTTTATCATAATCCGGATTCTTCCCGCCCCAGGTAATTCCTACTATGACGATCCCGGGAACAAAACCGTCGTAGTATTGTTCGCCCCAGATTGTTTGAACTAATGNNCCGCGCGGCAGGTTTATAGAGAGAACATATTCCTGATTACAGATGGAAGATGTAATTTTCAACGATTGAGTGCCTGCTATTTCAACCTGCGGCGGAACGGTTGAAGAATCTTTCATTTGAGCATACCCGTGTATAAAAAAGATCGCCAGCAATGCAACAGAAGTGAAGAGAGTACTGAAGCGATTATTAATATTCAGAGAGATGCGATATAATCCGTTCACGAAGACTTCCTTTCTCAAGGCAGATCTGTTTAATGATTAACTCATAGTACTCGACGTCAACAGCAGCGGTCGTGTATCAAACAAAATCTTGTTGTTTCGCACGTAAATATTTCTTTATCATGTTCTTTTTCTTTTCTTAGCGCAGAACGCAATGAAAATGGCGCTCTGCCCATGTCGCATAATGTGCTGGTTTCAGCGTTTTACTCTCTGCCCTTTGCGCTATGCTGCATTTTCAACCCACCCGTCTTTTAACCTGATTATTTTATTGCCATACGCTGCATTGACTTCAGAATGCGTGACCTGTATGATGGTCGTACCCTGTTTGTTCAATTCTTTCAGCAATTCCATGATTTCCTTGCCCTGGTCGGAATGGAGATTTCCGGTCGGCTCATCGGCGAGTATCAGCTTTGGTTCGGCAACGACCGCTCGCGCTATTGCTACGAGCTGCTGCTGACCGCCTGAAAGCTGGTTGGGGAACAAATCCTTCTTTGCAACCATATTGAACCGGTCCAGTATCTCTGCGACTCTTCCCTTTCGGTCGTTTCCTTTCACTTTTTGATAGAGAAGCGGAGTCTCCAGGTTCTCATACACCGTAAGTTCGTCGATGAGGTGGTAGCTCTGGAAAACAAATCCAATATGTGTTTTGTGAAGCTCGGAAAGCTTTTTCTCTTTCATTTTGTGAACCGGTTCGTCATAGAAGAAATATTCCCCGTTGGAAGGCGTGTCCAGCATCCCGATGATATTCAGCAGAGTCGTCTTTCCGGAACCCGACGGGCCCATAATTGAAAGGAACTCGCCTTCTTTTATTTCCAAATTGATATTTCTAAGGACAAATGTTTTGATGACTTTATTCGAGTAGAACTTTTCGATACTTTGAAGTTTTATCATATTGGTCTCCAGTAAATAATAGCAAAGGGCAGAGGGCAAAGAGCATAGTGCTCTTTATAGAGTTTTCTTGAAATTTGTAATCATCCTGCATTCTTTATCAAGTTTCTCAAGAAGTTGATTTAATCTCTCCCCGGTTACTATTTTTCTTCTATTGAGTATTATTAGAATGTTTGCATTTTCAAAAGTCGAACGACGTGCAATATTTAAAAAGTTATTAAAATCCTTGCTTAAAGTAGAACCTGAGCCTTCTGCTATATTATTGCTTATGCTCATCGTGGCGCCCCTCAATTGCTCTGCAAACCTGAAGAGTTTCCTTTCTTCCAGATTGTCGGCGATGTCCAATAATTCATCGGATATCTCAATTGCGAACTGCCATATCTGCAAATCCTGAAACCGAAATTTCATTTCGATCCTCCTTTTCCCTCTGCGCCATGCCCTCTGCACTTTGCGCCTCGCGCCTCACACGTGAAATTTTTCCTTATAGTTTTCCGTTACAACATGACCGTCGAACAAATGAATAACCCTGTGAGCGAATTCGGAATCGTGAGGCGAATGAGTAACCATGATGATCGTCGTTCCGCCTTCGTTCAGCTTCGTCATAATATTCATCACTTCCTCGCCGTTTGCGGAATCTAAGTTTCCGGTCGGTTCATCGGCAAGAATAAGCGCTGGCTTGGCGACCACTGCCCTGCTGACGGCAACACGCTGCTGCTGACCGCCGGACAATTGCTGCGGGAAATGATCTTTGCGGTGCATGATTTGCATTTTTTCCAGAACCTCGTTGACCATCTTTTCTCTCTGCGATGCTCCAACACCAAGGTATAAAAGGGGAAGTTCGACATTTTCAAATACGGTTAACTCGTCGATTAAGTTGAAACTCTGGAAAACAAAACCGATATTTGCTTTCCGCATATTGGCTCGCTGCCGCTCGGTATATTTTGAGACTTCTTCGTTGAGAAAATAGTATTGTCCGTCGGACGGGTTATCCAGGAGTCCGAATATGTTCAGCAGCGTGGACTTGCCGCAGCCCGACGGTCCCATGATGGCCACAAATTCTTTTGCTTTTATCTCTATATTCACGCTGTCAAGAGCGGTTGTTTCGACCTCCTCGGTTGTGTAAATCTTCCTGAGATTGCTTGTTCTTATCATTTTATCTCTCCTTTTTTCTTCGATTGAGGCCTGCTGCTTGGAACAAAATATTTGTCCGCTTTCGGCCTTCAGTTCCTCTTTCAATGTTTAATTAACAATTTATCGACTTCGCCGAAATTGTCATACGAGGATGTTACGACCTTATCTCCAGGACTTAATCCGCTGAGAACTTCGAAGTAATCCGGGTTCTGTCTGCCGAGGCTGATCGATTTTTTTACTGCTTCACTTCCGGAGCTGTTGACTACAAAAATCCATTGGCCGCCGGTCTTCTGATAAAATCCGCCGCGCGGCAGCAGGAGCGCTTTTGTTCTCTCGCTTAATTGTAATCGTATTTGCAGACTTTGCCCTCTTCGTATCCCGTCCGGGACTTTGCCATCAAACGACATATCGACTTGAAATTTTCCATTTGTAACCTGTGGATATATCTTGATAATTATAAGACTGTAATTCTTCGTGTCGATTTCGACCGTTGCGTGCAGCCCTTTCACTACTCTCGCAATATAGAATTCGTCTATGTCTGCTCTGACCTTAAAGCCGTCCAAAGCATCTATCTGTCCTATTTGATCGCCGGGTGATTTCGATTGGCCTGTTTCCGCGATTAATGATGTAAGTTCGCCGCTGATCGGCGCCCTCACCGTCAGGTTCTCAATGTTTTCTCTTATGAGCTCAAGATTCTTTTGCAGCCGGTCAATTGAGACGGCAATTTGTGTAAGTTGTGCCTGCTTTAAAATTGAATCTGCTGCAAAGCTTTGGTATGCAATTTTTTGTTGTTCGAGAGCAAGATTATAATTGTTCTCCGCCAGCTGATAATCCTGCAACGAGATCAATTGTTTTTCGCGCAGCGCCTTCTGCCGTTCAAAGATTTCCCGGGAGTTCATAAGGCCATAATTGGAGGATACAAGAGCATTCTGAAGCGCATTGCTATTTTGCTCGATCTGCAGTCTCGTGTTCCGGGCATCGTTAATCTGTTGGTACGTAAATGTCTCTTGTTGAAGTGTGCTCAATTGAACGTTTGTGTTCGAGAGTCGAAGAATCTTATCGCCTTTTTTCAGTATTGTTCCCTCCTCGACAAATTTTCTTTCAACCGTCCCGCCGAGGATTGCAGCCAAATAGAAAGTAGTCCGAGGAAGCACATTTCCTGTGACCGGTATAAATTCCTGAAAATCTCCCTCCGCAATCGAAGAAATCGTAATCTTTTCGGCTTCAACATTCAGCTTCGATCCTCTATCGTTCAAGATAAGTCCGATCAGACAGAGAAAAAACAACCCGCCGGCAGTCCAAATCCAGAATATTGTCCGTTTATACAGCGGTTTCTTTTCTAATTTTTTATCCAAGCGGCCTCTTTCGGGAATCATTTTTGCATACATATATAACGCAATTATTATGCCCATTATTTTTGGGCAATTACAGGAAATAATAGGCAATTCCAGGCAGGATTTGCTTATTTGTTTTTTTCTTCCAATGTTCAAGTGTCCGATAACGAACACTACTGTTCGATAACGGACAGTGGATAAAACATCCAGCTAATGGGAATGAAAAAGCAATAAAACCAAGGAAAAATGATTTAAGAAAAATATTCTAAAATTGCAGTTTATTAGAAAAACCATACAGACATTTTACGAATCAGTCAAAAAGACAATACACTTTCCAACAAAATGATGCGATATTGTACGATACTAATTGGCTTACGAGAATGAGTGAACAAATAAACACTAAACCCGGTAAAGTCCTGATAATTGACGACGATGAGGACGTACTCTTTTCTGCGCGGCTCCTTTTAAAACGGTATTATTCAATTGTCCGCATCGAGAAAAATCCAAATAAAATTCCAGACATTCTCAAAGATGAACATTACGACGTAATCCTCCTCGATATGAATTTCTCAGGAGATACAACAAGCGGGACCGAAGGTTTCAGCTGGCTTAAGAAGATTCTGGAACTCGACCCAACTGCAGTTGTTGTCCTCATTACTGCCTTCGGAAATATCGAAATGGCAGTGAAAGCGATAAAAGAAGGTGCCACAGATTTTGTTCTGAAACCCTGGCAAAACGAAAAGCTTCTTGCGACCATCTCCTCAGCCATGAAACTGAGCTATTCGAAAAGAGAAATCGAGGATCTTCTTTCAAAACAGAAACAGCTTACGAGCGATCTCGACAGTCAATTCCAGGAGATCATCGGTGCATCGGAAGAGATGAAGCGGGTCTTCAGCATGATTCAAAAGGTCGCTCAGACTGATGCAAATGTGCTGATACTCGGGGAAAATGGGACCGGCAAAGAATTAGTCGCGCGTGCAATCCATAGACACTCGGGGAGAAACGATAAAATATTTCTGAGTGTCGATGTAGGAGCACTCAGCGAATCGCTTTTCGAGAGTGAACTCTTCGGCTACAAGAAAGGCGCATTCACCGATGCAAGGGAAGATCGAGCAGGGCGTTTCGAGATCGCATCCGGCGGTACTCTTTTCTTAGATGAGATCGGAAACCTTACTCCGAACCAGCAGGTAAAGTTGCTCTCGGTACTCCAGAACAGACAGGTAACACGCTTGGGGGCAAACATTTCAATACCTATCGACATAAGGCTCATTTGCGCTACGAATCTTCCATTCACAGATTTGAAGTCTGAAAATAGATTCAGGCAGGACCTGCTTTATCGCATCAACACCATTGATATCCAGCTGCCGCCGCTCAGAAAGCGGATCGGCGACATTCCGCTTTTAGTGAAGCATTTCACAACCATGTATTGCAGGAAATACAACAAAGAACAAAAATCGCTCAGTAATGAAGCATTAAAAAAAATAATGGGTTATCTCTGGCCCGGCAATGTTCGGGAACTTCAGCACACGCTTGAAAGAGTCATTATCATGAGCGAGTCCGTCATACTCCAACCGTCGGATTTTCTTTTTTCATCGGACAATTCGCCAAAGGACATGATGGCCCTGAACAATTACCACCTGGAAGAAGCCGAAAAAATGCTGATCATCAAAGCCGTGAGCAAGTACGACGGGAACTTGACAAAGGCTGCAAAGGAATTGGGCATAACTCGCGCTGCACTTTATCGAAGATTGGAGAAATATGGTCTTTAAAAGATTCAGCCTCGCTGTCCTTTTTCGAACGATTGTTCTTTGCATTTCGACATTTGTCCTGATATACCTGCTGGCTCAAACATCTTTCGTTGCAACGCCGTTCATCATCGGACTCCTTATCGCTGGTCAGATCTATTCACTCGTTCATTACGTGCAAAAGACCAACAGAGACATCGCCAGGTTTTTTGATTCGATACAATATTCCGACTTTTCCCAGGGCTTCAAGAGCACCGTGAAAGGTTCCTCGTTCGAAGAATTGAATAATGCGTTTTCAAAAGTTATAGAGGAATTCAGAAAAACCCGCGCAGAAAAGGAAGAGCACTATCGCTACCTTCAAATTGTCATCCAGCATATAGGTATTGGACTCCTGGCTTTTACGCCGGAAGGCAATGTTGAGTTGCTGAATACCGCAGCAAAAAAACTGCTGAGAGTCAACAACATCAAGAACATCATGGAGCTTTCCGCTATCAGCCCATCACTCGTCGCTGCATTGCAGGAAATAAAAGCAGGCGATAAGATGCTTGTTAAGATCGTAATCGACAACGAACTGTCTCAGCTTTCGATCTATGCAACGGAATTTAAATTAAGGGAAAATCATTACACTCTCGTTTCGCTGACAAATATACAAAGCGAATTGGAGGAGAGGGAAATGGAAGCGTGGCAGAATTTAATACGCGTTCTCACGCATGAAATTATGAACTCTGTGACGCCCCTTGTTTCTTTGTCATCGTCAGCGAGTTCATTATTGGATTCCACTATCAGTGTGAATGATAATACGGACATGAAACCGGATACAGGAAACGCTAAGAGCGATTCCCAATCCACAGGCGCCGATTCTCCTTCAGTAGAGATTAACGCGGAATCTTTACAAGACATCAAAGGTGCGCTTGATACCATCTCAAAGCGAAGTGAGGGATTACTTCACTTCGTCGATAACTACAGGAACCTTACGCGCATTCCTGTTCCAAATTTCCAGGTAGCCAAGGTTTTAGAACTTTTCGATAGAATTGAGCAGTTATTTGCAGATAGATTTCTTGAAAAGAAAATCATGTTCACGTGCTCAGTCGAACCGTTTAATCTCGAATTGACGGCGGATCCGGACCTCATTGAACAGGTTATCATTAATCTTGTCATGAATTCGATCCGTGCGCTCTCTGAGACCGATTCGCCAATGATAAAGCTCGCCGGTAAAGTCGATGGACACGGCGGAACGATTATCCAAGTCGTCGACAATGGTCATGGGATTCCCGAAGAACTGTTGGAGAAAATATTCATACCATTTTTTACTACTCGCAATGAAGGCTCCGGCATAGGCTTGAGTTTATCGCGTCAAATCATGCGTGCGCATAAGGGTGGAATAACAGTTCAGTCTGTTCCTGGCATTGAAACCGTATTTACGCTGAAAGTTTAGTTTATCTGCCTATTGTGCAAGGCTTTTCGTTATGTTATCTTTTGCTGATAGCTGCTCTATCCTCGGCCAAAAGATCGATAAATTCATCGAAAGATCTCAACTTCAAAATAATCCAGCACATTGTCATTACACGCCCGGAGTTGTCTCCCGTTTGCATGGCTCCATCCATGGACTATCCCGCCTCCTGCTATCGAAATAGTTTGTGAAAGGATAATATGCACTCATTCATCAGGATCAGTTTCCTTCTTTGATGAATTTAGATTGATAAAAGCAGCATGCATCGGGGGCGGACAGGACGATCCGGATCCTTTTATCGCCGCCCAAATGACTTCGTTGAACGCTGCTTCGGGAATGCGGTCTTCTTTTCCGAAGTCGAATTGTTCGCTCTTCTGCTGCCATTCGTTCATTGCGGTATTCTTTTCGAAGATGTCCACCTGTGCAGGAATCGCTTGAAATGCGGTCGTATCTATTCGATCGCTGAAACACCGCCAGAGCGGTTCGGCAGCTGCATCATATTGACTCATCGGAGGCAATCCAAGAATGAGTTCGATTGTCCGCAGTACACCGGATGTGGAATACATGGTGTGATCTACGAAATGCCGTTTGACGAATCCGCCTGCAATGTAGACCAGGCTTCTATGAGCATCGATATGATCGGGGCCGTTTTGTGCGTCATCTTCAAGAATAAAAACGACGCTTTCTTTCCAGATCCTGCTGTGGCTCAGATAATCGACAAAAAGACCGACTGCGAGGTCGTTATCGGCAACTTCTGCGATCGGCGTCGGGCGTCCTAACTTAATACCCTCGGTATGATCGTTGATGAATCGGAGCGTGTTGAGCTGCGGGACCGCTCCTTCAGAAAGAAGCGAATCGAAATCCCGTTTCCACTGCCGGAACCTGGTCGTGTCCATCACCGTTTGATCCCAGCTTGTATAATACGGGCAAAAATGTTTTTCAAGAACCGGAATATTCGGTTTGTAGTCATCAGCAAATTCGCCGTATGTACGGTAAGAGACTCCCGACCGGCTGCAAAAATCCCAGATAAAACCGTTTTTATTATTCGCGATTTTGCGGGTTCCCTCGGCGTCGTATGTGCCGCCGCGGCCGCCGTAATTCGTTGGCCAGTTTTTTTCAAGGTAGTCGGTTGCATAGGCGCCGAGGCTCCAGTTATGTCCGTCAGCGCTTACTTCTCCGTCGACATAAAAATTATCGAGAAGAACAAATTCTTTTACAAGTGCATGCTGGTTTGGCGTTATTTTTTTTCCAAAAAGGACGAGAGAGGAATCGTGTGCTCCGTCGGCTACATCACCCATCACCTGATCGTATGTTCGGTTTTCTTTAATGATATAAAAAACATGCTTGATCGGCGATGGATCGCCCACTTTGAATGGAATAGGATTTCCATTTTTGCCGGTGCTTCGGGTTTCTTTTTCTTTCGTATACGGCGTATTTCTGTACACCACCTGTGAATAGATGGAAAGTTGTTTTTCACCGGGAACAGGAATCATGCTGAGACGGCCCGTGAACAAGCTGCCGATATATTGCTCTTTCTCGGGCGAGGAAATTCCCTTTTGATATTCGACCGTAATATTTTTCTTCATTGGATTGGGCCCGCGCGGATCGGGAAGCGAAGAAAATCCTTTTCCATTTGCTACAAAGATTATATTTCCGACAACCTTCACGCAAGTCGGATACCAGCCAGTTGGAATAAATCCCTTGCTCCTGCTGCGGCCGGGAACACTGATATCGAACACAGCAAGACAATTATTATCGGCATTGGCAATAAATAATGTTTCCCCTTTTTTATCGAGCGCAATACCGTTAGTTGTGGATCCGCTCGGTGCATCGGGATACAAAGCTGCATTCAGCGTTTCGATCACCTTACGCTTCCGTGTGTCGATGACCGACACGGAGTTGTCATTTGCATTCGCGACATAGAGCAATGAACCGCTTGCATTCAACAGCAATTCATTCGGGTGATCACCCACAGTCACAGCGTCCCTCAAAATCATCGTCTGCGTATCGAAGATAACCACTTTATTACATCCCCAGCAGGATAAATAGAGCAGCATTTTATCAGGTGAAAGAACGCACGTGTATCCTTCTCCGTCGAGAGAATATCTGTTTATTACCTTCTTTCCTTTTACATCAATTACATAGAGCGAATTATTTTCTTTCGTAACCGCATAGAGGATGTGCCTTGAGTCGTTGAGAGCTATTCCTGCGATTGATATTTTTTCCGGCCACGGTTTTCCAAGGACGATACTATCCCGGAAAACAAGTTTTTTGTCATGGATATCGAAACGCATAATATAATTCCCATTGCCGCCTGATGCGTATAAAGTTTTAGAATTATCGCTCCAGACAAGTCCCAGCCATGCGACACGCACCTCCTTAGTGTCTGTAATTTTTCCGGCTGCAATATCGATGAGCTGTATGCTTTGCGTACCCTGTCCGTTGTTTGTAACGGCAATCATTTTCCTATCGGGCGAGACGGCCATATTAAGAGGAAGATCGCCAAGCGGCAGATTCTTCCCGACAACGGTGATTCCCCATCCGTTTGGAAGAAAAATTTTACGTTTTTCAATTTGACCAATAGTTTGCGAATCGAGATTCCCGGCAAGAAGAATCAAAAGAAGAAAATACGTTTTCATACAATCCTTACGATGGAGCGCTGCTGCCCTGATGAGCAGGACAATAATACCCACAAAAAAATCTACGCATAAGTTAGGTAATTACAATGCCATTTGTCAAGGTAAAAAAATTCAATGAAGATTTTTTGAATGCCGGGTTTAATGAGAATCATCAGAGGGGACATAAAATTCACGGAAAAGGCCGGGATGACTTGTTTTTCCTGATTTTCGAGATGCCGATTCTCATAAATTCGGCCTCTTTAAAAATCCCGCATTATCTTCAGGAATCCGCCTGCTTGCTGAGCGTTTTTACAAGATAATGAAAGGAATCATTCAAGAATTCCGCAATCTATTGATCAATCGGAAAGAAACCTTTGCCGAATTAAAACGTTCTAATTTATAATAGTTGAATCGATAATAGTCAAACGCCGTTCTTACTCATCGAACAAACAAGGCGACCCCAACGAATAGGAAGACAGGTTCATGGCTCAAGGCTGCGGTAATAAACAACAAAGAACAATAACTTCTCACTCCGTGCTAAAAACCATTGGAACAACAAAAAGCATAAAACGATCTCTTCTCTTCATTGCGGTTTTTGTATACTTACCGGTTCATGCCTATTCTCAGAATATAGAGAAATCTGATTCGATCCAATTTTTCACGCTCGAACAGTGCATACACTATGCAATGGACCACCAGCCGGGTCTTAACCGGTCGCTTGTGAATATTTCTATCGCTAAAGCCACCAATGCAATTAACCTGTCCGGCTGGCTGCCGCAGGTCAATCTTACCGGCAGTATGATCCATTACAATCAACTGCCTACGACGCTTTCTCCGAATACTGTGCCGGGAGGGCCGCCGATTCCAACACCCGCCGGCGTTGCCAATACCGCGATTCCTGAATTATCCGCCTCGCAGGCAATATTCCAGCCTCAGCTCTTCTATGCGGCTACGAGCGCGTCGCTGTTTACGAAGCAGGCCGAACAAATCACGGACAGCATGAAAATATACACTGTCTCATCCGTCAGTAAATCATTTTACAACCTCTTACTAACGCTTGAGGAGATCGATGTACTGAAAGAAGACACCGCGCGGCTGGGCAGGAATATTATGGATACGTATAACCAGTATGTGGGCGGAATCGTCGACGAAACAGATCATGAACAAGCCGTTATCACGCTTAATAATTCAAAGGCGCAGCTGAAACAGCAGACCGAAAATGTCGCACCGGAATATGCGGCCTTGAAGGAACTGATGGGTTATCCGCCAGAAAAAAACTTCAGCGTTGCATTTGATACAACGCAAATGCTGCAGGAAATATATGCCGATACGACAAAGCAATTGCTGTATGAAAACCGGATAGAGTTTCAACAGCTTCAAACGATAAAGGAACTGCAGCACAAGCAAACCATAGAGAACGAACTTTCCTTTCTTCCTTCTGTTTCCGTTTTTTACAATTATTATTACGAATATGAAAGTCCCGCATCATCAACTCTTTTTAAAACCGCTTACCCTTATTCTTATTTTGGAGTATCTCTCAGTTTTCCAATTTTCACAGGCTTTGCGCGTGTAGAAAGCGTGCAGAGGTCGAAACTCCAGGAACAGGTTGTGAGTTGGAATGAGGTGAGTTTAAAATCGCAGATTTACACGGAGTACAGTTCTGCGCTGGCCAACTATAAAAGCAGCCTGTACAACCTTCGCCTGCTGGACGATAATAAATCGCGGGCACAGAATGTTTACCGCATTGTATCGCTGCAGTACAATCAGGGAGTAATCGCTTATCTGAATCTCCTTGTGGCCGAATCAAATCTGATAAGCGCGGAAATAGGTTATCTCGACGCTCTCTTCCAGCTTCTGTCAAGCAAGATAGATCTGGAAAAAGCGATGGGTGACATCCCTTCCCATTATTAATGAACTTCAACGGACAGAATATGAACAAAGCATTCTTTAGCATAACACTCCTCGGCTGCCTGGTTCAATTTTCATGCAGGCAAGCGCAGCCGCCCCCTCCACCGCCTGTGCCGGTAAATCTGTTCACCGTCAAGGCGCTGCCGGTTACGTATTATGACAGGTACACCGCTACGACCGTAGCCCTGAGCCAGGTCAACCTGCTCCCTGAGGTACAGGGATATATTACCGGAATATTTTTTAAAGAAGGCAGCCACGTAGCGAAGGGACAGAAACTGTACGATATCGACCGGCGTATCTACGAAGACAACTACAATACAGCTGAAGCTAATGTTAAAGTTGCAGAGGGGAATCTAAAACAGGCGCAGCAGGATGCAGACCGTTATCAGTACCTGAACAACAATAAGGCCGTTGCGAAACAGATTTACGACCATGCGATGATTGCGCTGGAAAATTCAAAAAATGCATACCAATCGGCATTAGAGGCATTAAAAATTGCGAGTACAAGTCTGGCATATTCCGTTATTACCGCTCCATTCGACGGAACAATAGGATTTAGCCAGGTAAAACTCGGAGATTTGGTGACAGTAGGACAAACGGTGCTTATTACCATCTCCACCGATGATCCGATGGGAGTCGATTTCCTGATCAACGAAAAACAGTTGTCCTTTTTTTACAATCTTCAAAATACGCGCCATCGGTCAGTTGATTCCCTGTTCACGCTCATCATGCCTAACAATTCGCTGTATTCCTCTATAGGAAGACTTTCTGTTATCGACAGAGCAGTAAATCCCCAGACGGGATCCATCAGAGTTAGGCTCCTTTTCCCGAATCCGGCATCTTTATTACGAGCCGGTATGAGCTGCGTTGTGCGGGTACACAATCAAGATCCAACCCCTCAATTGGTCATACCGAACAAGGCCGTTGTAGAAGAAATGGGAGAATATTTTGTTTATGTAGTCAAAGACAGTGTTGTGGCCAACAGCGGCGACGCGGCCGGCGACCACACTGCAGGAAAGGATCAGCGTTCGCTTGCATTTCAAAAGAAAGTGCAGCTTGGAGCTATACTGGGACCGAACGTGATTATAAAAAATGGAATCGAAGAGGGCGATATTATAGTATCAGACGGAATACAGTCGCTGCATAACGGTTCTCCAATAGCCCCATCGGGAGACCGTTCTGCACAAACGGGAAAAGGAAGCAAACAGAATGCACAATAGATTTTCGTATGACCTGCAATGAAATCCTTTCTGATTGGACGATGAATTAATCCATGATCGCTAATACGTTTATTAAAAGGCCCGTCACCGCTATTGTCATTTCTGTTATATTGGTGATCACAGGTATCATTTGTATTCTGAGCCTGCCGATTGAACAGTATCCTCAAATCACGCCGCCGGTCGTACAGGTGAACGGTCAGTTTACGGGAGCCGATGCATTGACCGTAGAGCAAACCGTGGCAACTCCTATTGAACAGCAGGTCAACGGTACTCCGGGCATGGAGTACATGCAAAGCAATAATACGAATAACGGTTTGATGTCGATGAACGTAACATTCAGCATCGGAACCGATATCGATATTGCCACGCTCGATGTTCAAAACCGTGTAAGCATTGCAACACCCCTCCTGCCGGCCGCGGTGAGCCGTCTTGGTCTTACAGTCCGGGCGCTGAACCCCAGCATGCTCATGATGGTGTCTATTTACGCGCCGAAGGGAACCCATGACATCACGTTCCTCGATAACTATACGAACATCTTCGTGCAGGATGCATTGCTTCGCGTACCCGGTGTGGGCAGCATTAGCAGATTTACGGACGATTTCAGTATGCGCATCTGGATGGATCCGGAAAAAATGGCATCATACAGCTTAATCCCCACGGACGTCATTTCCGCACTCAATGCGCAAAATGTGCAGGTCGCAGCCGGTTCCGCGGGTGTGCCCCCCCAGCAACAAACACAGACATTTGAATTAGGAATTCTTGTCAACGGACGGCTCAGCAAAGTTTCGGATTTTGAAAATGTTATCGTTAAGACTGTTCCGTCCACAGGCGATCTGGTGTACCTCAAGGATGTGGCCAGAGTGGAACTTGGTAAATTCACTTTTTCCAGCAACTCGTTTGTCGACGGGAAACGGGCTTCCTGTCTGCTTGTGTACCAGGCGCCGGGGAGCAATGCTCTTGAAACAGCAAAGGGCATCTCGAACGTCCTGGCCCAACTGAAAAGATCTTTCCCGACCGACATTGACTATACGATACCATTTGAATCCGTTACAGTTGTCAAGGTTTCCATGAGTGAGGTTGTCGGTACATTGCTTCAAGCGCTGTGTCTCGTTGCCATCGTCGTGTTTTTGTTCCTTCAGAACCTCCGCTCCACGCTTATCCCGGTCCTCGCCATTCCCGTGTCGATATTAGGCACATTCTGCTTCTTTATACCGCTCGGGTTTACGATCAACACGCTCACCATGTTCGGCTTTGTGCTGGCTATCGGCATCGTAGTTGACGATGCTATTATTGTGGTCGAGGCGGTGCAGCATTATATTGACGAGTTCCACCTGTCGGCAAAAGAGGCGACGTACCGCGCAATGAAAGATATCTCGGCGCCCGTTGTGGCTATTGCGCTCATCCTTGCGGCCGTATTTGTGCCTGTAGGATTCATACCAGGCATCGTCGGACGTTTGTACCAGCAGTTTGCCATTACCATCGCGATCTCGGTCATGCTCTCTGCCTTCGTCGCATTATCGTTAACGCCGGCGCTCTGCACGCTTCTTCTCAAGCCGTCACAGAATGCCGCGATCTCTCAGTCTCATTGGCTGGGACGGTTCTTCAGCCGTTTCAACACCTGGTTTGACAAACTGACGGATAACTACTCTGACGGCGTAAAGCGGAGCATCAGCGCATCAAGATATGTTGTCATTGTGCTTATCTGTCTTTGCGTCGGCACCTTATTTCTTTTTCAGAATAAATCGACAGGATTCATACCTTCCGAAGACGATGGAAATCTCTACATAACGTTTCAACTGCCTCCCGCATCTTCGACTGCGCAATCGGTCGCGGTGATGACGAAGCTTATGGCGGTCATATCATCCACTCCGGGCGTTGGACATTACGCAGCGTTGTCCGGATTGAATGTCGTAACCAATGCAACCAATTCAAATTGCGGCACCATTTATTGTCAGCTTAAGCCATGGGACGACCGTTCTAAATCAAGCGAGCAGGTGCCGGGCATTATTCGTGTCCTGCAACGACATATTGCCGAAGCCGGCCTTGACAATGCCAGCGTTCAGGTTATTCAGCCTTCACCCATTCCGGGTGTAGGGTCGGTGGGCGGTTTCAGTTTCCAGATAGAACAGCGCAACACCAATGACGATATTCACGCATTCGAAAAAGTAGTCAACAGGTTTGTCGATGAGGCCAATAAAAATCCGACGATTACTCATGCATACAGTTTTTATTCTGCGCACACTCCCAATTACAATCTTACGGTTAACCGGGAAAAATGTGAAAAGCTGGGAGTCAATATTGCGGATGTCTTTACAACCATCCAGGCGTACATGGGAAGCATCTATGTAAATGATTTCACCACATACAACCGTACCTTCCATGTGGTCGTTCAAGCCGATACGATGTCCAGAGCGAACGTGTCGGACATTGACAAGTATTACGTGCGCAACCAGACCGGTGCGATGGTTCCCCTGGGCACATTGATCAGTTACGAGCCGACGGAAGCCGCGCCACTGATATCGCATTTTAATATTTTCCGGTCCGCTGAAATTGACGGGGCATCCTCCGCAGGATACAGCAGCACGCAAACATTAGACGCCCTGAAAGATGTGGCGAAGAAAGTTCTGCCGGATGGATACGACTACGAGTATTCGGGATTAAGCTATGAGGAAATCAAAGAAGGATCGATGACCATTTATATTTTCGCTTTCTCAATAACATTCGTATTTCTTTTTCTGGCCGCGCTCTACGAAAGCTGGTCTGTTCCTTTTTCGGTTTTGCTCGCAGTACCTATCGGCGCTTTTGGCGCCATCATTACACTGACCTGCCTGCCGAGCATTTCCAACAATGTCTATGCACAAATAGGACTCATCACACTCATAGGACTTGCCGCCAAGAATGCAATCTTGATCGTGGAGTTTGCAAAGGTGCGTGTCGACCGGGGAGAAGAGCTTATCAAATCCACTATGGAAGCGGTACGTCTGCGCTTGCGGCCGATCGTCATGACCTCCATGGCATTTATACTCGGTGTCCTGCCTCTTGTCTTTTCAACCGGAGCCGGAGCAATCGCGCGCAGGACAATAGGATTTACCGTTCTCGGCGGAATGCTGGCGGCTACTACTCTTGCTATATTTATTGTCCCGGTGCTTTTCGTCATCATCACGCGTTTGTCGTATGGCCGTGAGAGACTCGAATATCTCCAGGCTCACCGTGAAGAATTGGTGGAAAAAGCTAAAAAAGTAGAGGAACAGAACATCGACACCGAATTAGAATACGATCTGCAAAAAGCACGCGAACTCCATAGGCCTGCACAGGAATGATCGCCAATACATTTATCAAAAGGCCGGTCACCGCCATCGTTATATCTCTTGTGTTAATGATATCGGGTATTCTCTGCATAGAAAATCTGGCCGTTGACCAGTATCCGAATATAACGCCGCCTGCTGTCTCCGTAAGCGGGCAATATACCGGCGCGGATGCCCAGACGGTGGAACAAACCGTGGCCACTCCGATTGAGGAGCAAGTCAACGGTACTCCGGGTATGGAATACATGCAAAGCACCAATACCAATACCGGCTCCATGGGCATCAACGTGACATTTAATGTCGGTACCAATGTTCACATTGCCGCACTCAATGTCCAGAACCGTGTGGGTATCGCCACGCCGTTATTACCCTCGGTCGTCAGCCGCCTTGGCCTGACGGTACGTGCACGCAATCCCAGCATGCTCATGCAGGTAGCCGTCTTCTCGCCCAAAGGAACTCACAATATTACATTCCTCGATAATTACACGAATATATTTATCGAAGATGCCCTGCTGCGTGTACCGGGTGTCGGTGATGTTTATACGCGGACAGACAACTTCAGCATGCGTGTTTGGATGAATCCGGAAAAAATGGCGGCCTTTAGTCTCACTCCGCAGGATGTCATTGCAGCACTGAACGCGCAAAATGTACAGGTCGCAGCCGGCTCGGCGGGCGCCCCCCCTCAACATAACTCACAGGCGTTTGAAATAGGCATTCTTGTCAACGGCCGGTTGAAAAAAGCCGCCGATTTTGAAAAAATTATTATTAAGACTATTCCCTCCACCGGCGAATTGGTGTATCTCAAAGACGTTGCCAGAGTGGAACTTGGCAAATTCACGTTTTCGAGCAACTCATTTGTCGATGGAAAACGGGCTTCGATTATATTCATCTATCAAACGCCGGGAAGCAACGCTCTTGAAACGGCAAACAATGTCTATGCGGCATTAGAACAGCTGAAAAAATCATTTCCTGCCGATGTCGATTACGCGGTGCCTTTTGAGTCAATTACCATCATAAAAGTTTCTATGCAGGAAGTCATAAAGACATTAATTCAAGCGCTGTGTCTCGTTGCAATCGTGGTGTTCCTGTTTCTTCAAAACATTCGATCCACACTCATCCCTATTCTTGCCATTCCTGTGTCGCTCTTAGGTACATTCTGCTTCTTTATACCGCTCGGATTTACGATCAATACGCTCACCATGTTCGGCTTTGTGCTGGCTATCGGCATCGTAGTTGACGATGCTATTATTGTGGTCGAGGCGGTGCAGCATTATATCGACGCGTACCATCTGTCGGCAAAAGAGGCAACGTACCGCGCCATGAAAGATATCTCGGCGCCCGTTGTGGCTATCGCGCTCATCCTTGCGGCCGTTTTCGTGCCTGTAGGATTCATACCGGGGATCATCGGACGTTTGTACCAGCAGTTCGCCATCACCATCGCTATCTCGGTCATGCTTTCGGCCTTCGTTGCATTATCGTTAACACCGGCGCTCTGCACGCTTCTTCTCAAGCCGTCACATATTACCAAAAAATCACGTTGGCTCGGCAAGTTTTTCTATCGCTTCAATGGCTGGTTTGAAACCCTTACAGCTGACTATGTCCACACTGTAAAACGCGGTATCAAGGCGTCAAAATATATCGTCATATTGCTTCTTTGTATTTGCATTGCTGCTGTTGTTTTATTTAAAAAGAAGCCGTCGGGATTTATTCCTTCTGAAGATGACGGCCGCTTGTACGTTACATACCAAATGTCCGAGGGAACTTCTACCACTCAATCCGTTGCGGTTATTACGAAACTCATGGAGATCGTCGGTTCCACCCCCGGTGTGAATCATTATTCGGCCATATCCGGTTTGAATATTTTAAATTCCGGGACCACATCCAATTCGGGCAGTATCTTTTGCATGCTCAAACCATGGGAGCAGCGTACGAAACCCGGGGAACAAATACCCGGCATTATGACTGTGCTGAGAAAGCG
The DNA here is from genome assembly GCA_003162695.1 of Ignavibacteriota bacterium. Lineage (GTDB taxonomy): Bacteria > Bacteroidota > Ignavibacteria > UBA10030 > UBA10030 > Fen-1254. The sequence continues at coordinate 40,806 of PMML01000121.1, forward strand.
TATTGCCGCCGCAGGCATTGACAATGCCAATATCGTCGTCATTCCGCCGCCGCCGATCCGCGGTATAGGGCAGGCCGCGGGATTCAGTATGCAAATCGAGCAAGGCAGCACAAGCGACGATGTGCACGCATTCGAAACTGTCGTAAAAAAATTCGTCGCCGAGGCTCATAAGAATCCGGCAATCTCGACCGCATTCAGCTACTACGGCGCGCACACGCCCAGTTATGAGCTTACAGTGGATCGTGAAAAATGCGCAAAGCTGGGAGTCAATATTGCGGATGTATTTACAAGCTTGCAGGCGTATATGGGAAGCTTGTTTGTGAACAATTTTACGCTGTACGACCGTACATACCATGTCGTAGTACAGGCAGACACAACGTATCGCGCGCTGATATCCGACCTTAACAAATACTACGTGCGCAACCAGCGCGGGGAAATGGTGCCTTTCAGCACACTCGTCAGTTATAAAGCAACGGAAGCTCCGCCGCTGATAACGCATTTCAATATTTTTCGTTCTGCAGAAGTGGACGGTTCCACTCCGCCGGGATACAGCACCGGCGAGGGAATAGACGCTCTGAGAGCAACAGCGGCAAGAGTTTTACCGCGGGGATACACGTATGAGTTTTCAGGATTAAGCTATGAAGAGATCAAAGCAGGATCGGTCACTATCTATATCTTTATTTTCTCCATCACGTTCGTGTTTCTTTTTCTGGCCGCGCTCTACGAAAGCTGGTCTGTGCCTCTTTCCGTATTGCTTCCGGTGCCTATCAGTGCGTTCGGCGCCATTCTTCTGCTTATGTGTCTGCCGTGGCTTACCAACAATGTGTACGCACAGATAGGACTCATAACCTTGATCGGGCTCTCTGCGAAGAATGCCATTCTTATCGTTGAGTTTGCAAAAGTCCGTGTCGACCGCGGAGAGGAACTCATCGAATCCACGCTGGAAGCCGTTCAATTGCGATTACGTCCCATTATTATGACATCTATGGCTTTTATTTTAGGTGTCCTGCCGCTCGCATTTGCAACCGGAGCGGGAGCTGTTGCAAGGAATACAATCGGATTTACCGTCCTCGGCGGCATGATTGCTGCATCGACGCTTGCGATACTCATTGTTCCGGTACTGTTCGTCATCATCACCCGCTTTTCATACGGTAAGAAAGAGCTCGACTATCTCCAGGTCCATCACGAGGAACTCATGGTACGGGAAAAGAAAATAGAACAGCAGAAGATCGACCCGGAACTGGAGTATGAAATGACCCATCATTTTGATCACAAAAAGAGCAGTCCTGAAGAGCAGAGTAAAGAATAATGCGTTGTGTATAAACGAGTGGATCGGAAGGGAATGCTCGCTCCGGTGAGCGATTGGAATTTTTGAATGAATCGATTGTCTTAATCAACCGCCCGCCCAAGGATTCTTTTACCATGTATCACTTTTTTTGAAAACCATTCGATACGAAACCGATCAAAAGAAGTGCAATCGCAAAAATGACTGCGCCCGCGATAAATGAAATGATCTCCGTTAGAAGAAGGACCGCAAGGATTAAACAAACACAGAGGAATAATAAAACGGTATATTTTCTATTCCTAATTGATCCCTATAAAATATTTTACTGAGCGGGTGACGGCTGCTGCTGCGTCAGACAATGCAGGGTTCCCTGCCCCAGCACCAGATCGACCGCATGGATTCCTACGACCTTTCTGCCGGGAATGAGTTCCGAAAGTATACCGAGGGCAATTCGATCATTCAAATCGTTAAACGTAGGAACAATCACTACGGTATTACCGATATAGAAATTTGCATAGCTCGCAGGGAGCCTTTGACCGTTAAAATATAAAGGTGCGGGCATCGGCAGAGAAATAGCGGCTAATTTTTCGCCGTGTGCAAGACGGATTCCCTGCAGCCGTTCTTTATTTTCCTGCAGCGGTTTATAGTTCACATCCGACGGATTCTTTTCCTCGGCAATCACAACTGTCGAAGGATTTACAAACCGGCATATATCATCGACATGTCCATGTGTATCGTCGCCTGCAATCCCATTCCCGAGCCACACTACCTTCCCGATGCCGAGATATTGTTTGAACATCTCTTCATAATCCCCGCGGGTAAACCCGGGATTGCGCACCTGGATATCCGGATGCAGCAAACATTCCTCTGTCGTTAGAACTGTTCCATTTCCATTGACATCGATACTTCCACCTTCCAATTCCACTTCTTCGCCTTTATACTTCGCAGACACGAGCGGCAGATTGAGCGCTTTCGCCGCCCGCAGATGAACCTGATCGTCTTTTTTCCAGTCCGGATATTTGGACCAGGCACGGAACCGGAATCGCAGTACAGCAATATCGTTCTCCGGACTGCGCCGGGTAAAAATCGGACCCATATCGCGCGTCCATCCGCGATTTGTAGGGAACCGGAAAAATTCAATCCACTGAAGATCCGCGCCTTGCTGTTTAAGAATCAGTCTCACTTTCTTTTCGTGTTCTGCCGACTGCACAATAATGCGGACAATTTCCCCATCCGATAATTTCTTTGCCATCTCTGCAAACACCCATGGAATCGGTTCGAACTTCCCAGCCCAATCGTTCCGATTCTCAGGCCAGCAGAGCCACGTAGCATCATGACGTTCCCATTCTGCGGGCATTCGATAGAGCGGCATTCCATTCGTAACGTTCATTTCTTTTTCCATTCCTCTTCCGAAAGAAATCTTTGCTTTATACCGTCATATTGATCCACTCGCCGGTCGCGGAGAAACGGCCAATTGCGCCTGATATCTTCTTGATGCTTTAGATCCACCGAAGCAATCAAGATTTCTTCCTTATCCGCGGACGCCTCTGCGAGTATCACTCCTTGTGGATCGGCAATAAAAGAACTTCCCCAAAATTCTATACCCGGCGAATCCAGGAACGGCTTTTCCAGCCCGATCCGGTTTACTGCAGCGACATACATTCCATTTGCTATAGCATGGCCGCGCTGCACGGTCTGCCATGCATCGAGCTGAGCTTTACCTAATTCAGTTTTTTCGTTCGGATGCCATCCTATTGCAGTCGGATAAAACAGCACAGAAGCGCCGAGCAATGCCGTAATACGCGCGGCTTCAGGGTACCATTGGTCCCAGCAAATGAGTGTGCCGATTCGTCCGTATTTTGTATCAAATGCCTGGAATCCGAGATCGCCGGGAGCGAAATAGAATTTTTCATAATAAGCAGGATCATCGGGAATATGCATTTTGCGATATACACCGGCCAATGAGCCGTCGCTATCCAGAACAGCCGCACTGTTATAATAGATACCCGCCGCCCTTCGTTCAAAGACCGGTACGATAAGAACGACGCGATGTTTTCTGGCAACCGAACTTAATGTTTTGGTGGTAGGACCGGGAATGGTTTCCGCAAGATCGAAGAACTTCACATCTTCCTGCTGGCAAAAGTACTGCGAACGGAATAGTTCAGGAAGACAGATCACTTGTGCTCCTTTTTGTGCCGCCAGTCCAACACGTTCAATGGCCTTTGAGATGTTTTTGTTGGCGTCCTTTGAGACCGACATTTGAATCAGTCCGATATTGAATTTTTCAAGACTCTTGTTTTTCTTATTCATCATATACTCTCAATTATTCTATATCAAAATAGCGAAAATTCCCTCAACAATAAATCGGCATTTTTTACAATCCTTAGAATTCTTGCTCCTAAGCTCCGCTTGGGAGCGAAATGTAAAAATCCGCTGGAATGATATACATCTTGGAAGATTTAGGGAATTGTTTGCTTACCGGATCAGCGGCGATGGGGACGCTCAAGGCTATCAGCAGGAAAATGTGTTTTCATGGAATCGCGCATTGCCTCACACCACGCTGCCAGTATATTTTTTTGATCCTCAGAGAGCTTTGCATCCCGATGTATGAGGAGATACGATTCCAACGGCATATCGCCTTTTTGTATTTCATTTTCTATCGCCTTGAATTTCCGATATTGTTTGCGGGGAGGATAGGAAGCGAATTCATCGAAATTTAATTCATGCTTTCCATCGGTGATATGATGATTCAGCAACCAGCCGACCGGCTGGATATTTGCATACCATGGATAACGTGTATTGTTGCTGTGACAATCGTAACAGGATTGCTGAATGACCTGTTGGGCGCTTGCAGGCACGGAAAATCCGGCGGATATTTCTTTACGGCTGGATTGAGGGGACATATTCCTTGCAGGCTGCACCAGTTGAATTCCCGCGAGCGCGGCAATAAACACGATAATGACTATTTTTATCCACCGTTTCATTGAAGTTCGCTTATCTATTGATCATAATACAACACAATCACGCAGCGAATAAATCCCGGTTCGGCAAGAATCGGCATTTATCTTCCTGTTCCCAAGCCCTGCCGTATGTATCTATTTTAGAAATGGGTGAAATGATAAGTGATAAGAAGGGATAAATGGCTATACATACCTATTAATGTACCGCCGTTTCCTGCGCTATCGCATCTTCAACCACATCATACCATTGGATTCTGTCAAGAATCTTATCTATAACTTTTTGTAATTCATTTTCCCGAAGTTTGCGGCCGATAGTTTCTTGTGCGACGGTTTGCACATCACCGACTGTGACGTGATAGATGTGTTAGTGTAAGTCCAAAGAGATGATTCGTCTTATTCTTGAACTCCAATATAGATTGATTTTTTTGCTATCCACCTAAGCTTTTTGAGGTTTACTCTTTAGCAAGTCTAACAGCATCATCGATGGCAGTTTCGAACACAGTTTCAATATCAAAACCGAGCCCTTCTTCTAATCCATCTTTTACCAAAAGAAGTTCTGAATCTGTTAGTCTGCGATTTATTCTTTGTTTGGCTTCTGCTTGAACCCAACCGACGTTAACGGAAAACAATATATCTTCATTTTTCATACATGATCCTCCATAACCCACATGAATTTTACAAATTTCAATTTTCTCACCAACAAAGAAGCAAAGCGACTGAATCTACGTCATACTTAAATTTCAATCTTGACTTTAAATAACATATATCGAACAATATTCTCTCTTAATTTCGTGAGAATATACGACATCATTTTTTAAAGTGAATCATGTTCCTCATATTGCCTTTTTGCAATGATTTTGAACTTTGGATAACGAGTGAACTAGAATTATTTTATTTCTTTTTGTGTTTTCAACTGAACCACGGCTGAATTCATAATCACTATTTTTTCCCAATCGATTGAACCGTCTTCTTTGCAAAATTCATTTATAAATTGCTTCGTGAATTTATTTATCATCTGAGAATATGCCTTTATAAAATCTTCGTTTCGTTCCTTCGCTTTATGCCCTAACGGTTCAATAATTTCAATATATAGGTTATGATCTCCCGATATAAATTCCCAAAATGCCTGACCACAGTATTTAAAGTAATCGCCGCCTTTCTTTGGGAATTTATGTGGCTTTTTATCACGACCATAACAGCACCCATTTATTGCCAAAACATTTATTTTTGAACCACTCGTTGACAATGTCTTCTTTGCATCTCCGAACTCAAGAATCATCTTTTCTTTTTGACTTTTGTTCCCCCAATTAGGTCCAGATTTAATATTTACGATATACCGATTGCCGTCTTTATTAAACTCTAAATCTATTCCTGGTATTCCGGATTTCCAACCATGATAAATATTTTTATTAATAAAGATCGCCAATCCTTCCAACCAATCCCCAAATATTGTTTCTTCATTTGACGAGATATGAGCATCAACTAAGGTCTTTACTATCTTTTCAGCGGTAAGAATATACTTTGCTTTAAAGAGATATGGATTTTTTCTTTTTAATACTTGCGATAATTTTAATTCTTCTATACTCGCAATTCTTTTTTGATGGAATATTCCGATATTGTCTTCAACATACCTTATCACTTTTTTAATTAAAATATTTTTCATTTGAATAGTTCCCCGTTGTTCGACGATACTTCTTTAACTCGCTGTCCCGCCAATTGACAAAATTCGTTTAATATTTCAATTCCGATATATCTTCGTCCGGTTCTTTTTGCGGCAACTGCCGTGCTGCCTGAACCAAGGAATGGGTCAAGGATGATATCTCCAGGTTTTGTGAAGAGCCTTATAAACCATTCCGGTAAAGATGTGGGAAATGCAGCGCTATGGTTTTTATTAGAGGATTCCGTTGCTAAATGTAATACATTATCCGGATAAGCCAATTCCCTACCTACCCAGTTAGATATATTCTTGCCAAAGCCGCTTCCCACTTTTGATTCATCCCGGCGTTTATCCGTTTCACTGAGTTTCTTAAGACGCGTTTTAGCCCAATCACCCATTGGCACCCTGACTGCTTCTTGGTACATTGCAAAGTTTTTTTCTTTATTAAAATGAAAGCAATGTTCCCACCCATCGCGGAATCTATTCGGCCATTTCCCCGGATAACTATTTTTTTTGTGCCATAAATATTCTTCCGTCCAAAACCATCCTTGCTTTTTTAATTCAAGAACAAGTTCAAGAACGTATGTTTGTCTTTCTCCATCCGACACACCTTCTTTGATATTAAGGATAAACGATCCCGATGGTTTCAAGACCCTCTGTAATTCTTTCGCAATAGGCAAAAACCAGCGAACATACTTATTCGGATGAATTCCGCCATATGAATTCGTTCTCTTATCTGCATAAGGTGGAGAAGTTACAATCAAATCGATAGTACAATCAGGGATATTCGGAAGTATGTGAAGCGCATCTCCGCAAATTATTGAATCAAGCGGCATTAAAGAATGTGGCACAGCAGTATCGGTATACCAGACTGCCGGCTCTTCAGACACCTGCGGTTTTTTCATTGCAGTTTTTATAGTTTTATGCTGATGTATTTTTGTTTTATTTCTTTTAGTCATTGTGTTGGTTTGCCCTCATGAAAATGTAGCCAAACCTTGCCAGTGTTGCAACGGCATATTAACGGTTTAATATTGTATGAACCTTTAGAATTCTTGAGGAAAAGATCAAACCGCTGCAACCCCTGAAGCGGCTCTTAGATTCAATTTAATGTAATACATAAAAGGATATAATTTCGTGAGTCCATAATGCCTCCTATTATGCGCGCATCAAACAATTTAACGACGCCAAGAGATGAGGTGTTCGTTAATCCATATTTATATTTAAACCGGTTTTTTGACTCTGCACAAGAGCTGTTCGATTCCCTACCTGTCCGAATCAATATCAATTAAGCTACTGTCCAGTTATAATTTATTATCGGCTCCAGTAAAGTCAATTGTTTTGCATCTGCATATTCTGTTTGCTGTGGCCTCATTGTTGCTATATATTCATTCCACGTTCCTGTTTGAATTTTTAAGTTATAGCAGGTATTAAGTTCATCAATATCATTTTTGATTTTTGCTTTTTGTGTTTGCATGGCAAGCTTCATTAAGTCAATTCGCATTAAAACGTCTTTTGTAAACATGCGCTTCGCATCTGGGAAAGTAATTGCCTTTAATAATTTCTTCGTCTTTTCACTATTCAATAATATGAAGGTATAAGCCGCATAGTCAAGACGATCAAATCCTAATAAGTAACAAGTGTCATCAAGCATTATTGGTTTTCCATTTTGCGGTACGACTAAATTGAATGAATATTTTTTATACAGGCCTGAAATGGCAATTTTAAAAGGCTTGAAAGAGTAATCTCCAATTCCGAAAATAGAATAGTCCGGCTTACCCTTGTATATGCTCGACCTCCGCAAATCGAACTGTGACTTGTTTTTATATAGATAGTTATAAGTTTTAGGATGATCTTTTTTTATAAAAGCTGTGCTCTGTCCAACTTTTTTCTGCGTTACACTTGTATATTTTCTTGTTTTGTCTATTACCGTTTGTTTAAGGTCCGAACTTTTCAACAGTCCAAAGACTAAATCTTCTTCAAGAATAATCTTCTGATTAAGACCGTTTACAAAATGTCCATTTACTCTTTCGAGTTCCATAAACGAAGACAAATCGTGTTTAATCCCTTGCCGCCATTCAAATGGACAAATTCCATCAATGCCGCTGCTATGTTGATATAATGCAATACTTGAAACAAATTTATCATCAACCCAACCAAATTTATTTATCAGTTTTGAGGGAGCATAAATATTGTATTCATTACAAATGAATTCAGGCACTTGTTTTAATTTACATATGAGCAACGATGCTTCAACCGATACATTGAATTCCTTTTTACTGTCGATAGAGAGTTTTTGTATATCTGATATTTTGAAGTTGCGTTGTTTTTGGTCATAGATAATATTTTTGATAACTGAGTTTTTTACAAGAAAGGCAAAATATCCATTTGAATTTTGAAAGGCATCGAATATCCTAAGAGTGATATACTCTCCGATGTCAAAATTTCCTTTCCCCGTTATCGCATCTATACCATTGTGTTTTTTAAAGTTTGATTTTGCCGGCAGGTTAGTAGAATCCAATCTGCTTAATTTTGAGTTGGTGACCCAAGGTGGATTCCCGATAATCAATATTTCTTCTTTTGTATATTCTTTGGATATCTCTGTAAAATCAAAATCGAAAACATTAAAATGAGAAATTACTATTTCGGGTTTATTTGCAGAAGGATTATCGATAAAATATTGCAGGATGCTAAACTTTGTTTCCCATACGTAGGGCATGTAAATATCAATCGCAAATATTTTTTCAATTCGATCGAATGTTCTTAGCGAAGCGATAATAAAGCTCCCTTTTCCACAAGTTGGTTCAAGAATGATTTTGGGATTAGCTGATTTATGTTTTAAATATGCGGCAACATTCACCGCTAAATCAATGTTGGTTTGAAAATCACCATATTCAGCCCTGTCAGGCTCTTTAACTACGATATGCGTCTTAGAAAGAATGTTTTTAAGAACTTCATACTCCTCCTGATTGTTAAAATAATGGTGGATACCGCAGACATCCACTATTTTATCATTAGCTGATTCAAATAATGCGATTCTTTTCAGCGTCTTATTGAGGAAATCTGAGACTTGATAAGTAATGTCTGCTTCAAATATTTTCATCACTTTGCTTTATTATAACTTACAATCTTTGTTATCCCTTTTACTTCTTTTTCTAACGCTACAATCCTTTGATATTGCAATCTCCATTGTAAAGCATTAGAGATAGTGAGATATCCTTGTTGTGGCGGGGTTTGTAGAATATGGTCTGCTAATTTTCCCATAGTAATTTCGTCAGCAGGTATATTCCTATCTGAGAGGTATGAAATAATGTCTGCAGTATTTGCCTTGTCTTTTATCATTTCTCTCAATCGATAGGTCGTTGTATAATCAGCAGTTCGTACTTTTGAAACGAACGAACAACTCACAAAATTGAGATTCGCAGTTTTTTCCCTTGGATTATCAACTTTGTCATAGACAAAAACAAGCAAGTTATATCCAAGTCCATAAATCTTTTGCTTAGCGTCCTTAAAAGGACAAGACGACTGCGGCTGTTTTATTGAAGTTACTTTTATGTCGGTCAAGATGTCTACAGAAGGCAAATCAATGCCGCTTGCAGAAGAACCGATCCTGACTTTATATTTATCGCTTAATTGTTTTTGGAATCTCTGTTCAATGAGTGTTCCAACTGCCTTGCCGTCTGTAACACCATAAAGTTCTTTGTGTTGAACCTTCGACTGAGCCAGACAAAAATCCTCTGCCTCTTTTATAAGGTTTTTTATTGTTAATTTATTCTTCATTAACTCGGCTTTGGTTTATTATTATCGATCATCAATATAATATCATTAGAGAACTCTTGAGGAAAAGATCAAACCGCTGTAACCCCTGAAGCGGCTATCAGATTCAATTTAATGGATTCCATAAGAGATGTCAAGACGCGGCAATACAATATCTTTCAATAGTAAATATTCATTTTTTGTAACTACATAGCGTATTTTTGAAGAATTTGTTTTTGCTCAGTTTTAAATCCCCCTTTGCAAAGGGGAGTTGGAAACGTAAAAATGAATCATGCGGAAGCATGATGCTTATTAACCCTT
>PMML01000121.1:50820-86071 GCA_003162695.1 Ignavibacteriota bacterium
CTTGAGATAGAGCCAAACCTTCGGAAGGAATCATCTTGAATTTCCCGCAAACGATATCGTTTACCGTTACAAATACCTGCAACCTTCGCTGCAAAATGTGCGGTCAATGGAGCGAGGAAGGATATATCTCCAACAATAAAAACGTGTTAAAGCAAAATATTGGTTTAGATGTCTGGAAAAAATTAGTCGACGAGCTTTCAGCTCATCAAGTTTCTTCGCTGCTTATTCGAGGCGGCGAGCCGTTTATGTTTCCTGAAATAGTGGAATTACTGGAATATATCCACAGCAAAGGCATGTTCATTTCCATCGATACGAATGGAACACTCTTAAAGGAATTTGCCGCCGACCTCCTTCGCATCGGCAGTATCCATATAACGATTTCTATCGACGGACCGGAAGAAATTCATGACCGGGTAAGGGGGGTTCAAGGATGTTTCAAGAAAACCGAAGAAGGACTTTTATTGCTGAATGAACTGGAGAAGCACAGCACCGATAAAATCAGCAGGTCGATATGTTTTACCATCAGTCCCTACTCCCTCGCCGGCCTCGGCGATATGCCGGATGTCGCCCGGCGATTATCGATAAAAACTCTCGTCATCGTGCCGTATAATTATATTCCTGACGAAATGGGGAAAAAATACGAACAGGAATTAAAAGAACAGCTCGGCTGCACAGCGTTCTCCTGGCAGGGATTTCATCATGACGATTCGGGAATTAATATAGGCAAGTTCCAAAATCAGCATCATAAATATTTGCAAAACCTCGGCGATATTTACAGTTATCCGTATTTGGCTCTTTCGGAAAACGAATACCATGACTGGTTCCAAAACGCTGCAACACCGGTGAAGACATTCCCATGTTCTAACATCGAAAAACTTATCGACATTCAGCCAAACGGCGATGCGAACTTCTGTGTCGATACTCCGGATTACATAATCGGCAATGTAAAGGATTCTACGCTGGAGGAACTCTGGAATAGCGGCCGCGCGAAAAAATTCCAGGAGTATAGAGAAAAGAAACGATTAGGGGCATGTTACCGGTGTGTTTCAAAGTATATGTCTGAGATCGCCGGCTAATGAAGTGGACGCTGGCCGGGGTGCAGAAGGCTCTTACCTAAAGATTCGGCCTGATCAACGTTCTTCCAATCTTTATATCTCCTTTGATCCATCGCTTACTTTTTACTAAGTTTAATAAGAACGCTAACAATTTGACAAGTAAATCAACGCATGACTAATCGAATACATCAAAAAAGCCGCAAGGGAACTGGTGCAAAGGGATATACCGGCTTTATCCCTCTTCATTCTTTTATTATATTTGCTGCAATTGCAATTTTCATCTTCAATTGCACAAATCTCTTTTTTACACAGGACGACGCTTATATATCTTTCCGCTATGCCGCGAATTTCCTTGCAGGCAAAGGATTGGTCTATAATGCCGGGGAGCACGTGGAAGGATATACAAATTTTTTATGGGTGATGATTCTGGCATTTTTTAAGGGTGTTTTCGGACTCGATTTCATATTTATTTCGCGGCTTTTCGGTGTTCTTTCCGGATCTGCAATTTTTATACTTCTTGCTCTCCTCCTTAATCATCCATCAAGAACAGTATCGCCGATTCTTTTATCTTCAATCTTTATTGTGCTGTTGAGCAATTTTTCGCTGCCGTATTGGGCGGTTTCGAGTCTTGAGACCGGCGCGTTTTCCTGCATGGCACTTGCATCGGTCGTAGCAGAATATAAATATCCCCGCATTACACCGGCCTTGCTCATTCTTGCAACACTCCTGCGCCCTGAAGGTGTCATCATTTTTGCAGCTGTATTCCTTTACCGTTGCATTGTCGAGCGGAAAATACCCCTGGCATTTATTCTCTTGTATGTCGTTCCCCTTTTGCCTTTTATGGCATTTAAGATTTTATATTATGGTTCTCTATTCCCCAACCCGTTTTATGCAAAAAGCGGAGTCGGTCTGGAATACATCAAAAGCGGACTCGAATATGCATGGTTTTTTGCTCAATCAATAGGCGTCTATGGAATTGTTTTCTTAGTACCTCTCATTGCAATCAAAAAGCTTTGGAATGAATATTCCTTGCTCTATATCGTCGTTATTCTGTATACGGCCTATATTGTCTGGGTAGGAGGCGACGTCCTTCCGGCGTATCGTTTTTTTGTGCCTCTGGCGCCTCTCTTATGCTTTCTTTTTGTGATGTCGCTGCGTGAGATCATATCGCTTCTTCACGTCGTCCCAAAGTATGCGTCCCCTGTCGTCCTTTTCACCGCTGCTGTATTTGCTTGTTTCTCATATTTGCAGAGCGCCGACTATATTTCAACGTGCCGCGATAGGGAAGCAGGCCTTAGTGTTAAAATGAAATTTAAAAGCACCATGCTGAAACTATACGGGGGAGAGCAATTTTCGCTGGCTACAACGACGATAGGACTGATCGGCTATGAACTTCTCGATCATCGAGTTATCGATTTACTGGGCCTGACTGATAATTACATTGCGCGTCATCCTGAAACGATCGAAGGCATCAAGTCGAGTTGGAAAGAGCGGCGTTTTAATTGCCGTTATTTGCTAGAACAACAACCGACATTTATAATGTTTTCAACCGGATACAAACCTTCGGCGCCTGCCGAACGGGCGCTTTTCCTCCATTCGGAATTTCGACGCAATTATTCTACGCTGCCGTTCGTACTGGGAAATTCTTATTATCCTGTGTGGAGAAGAAACGGAACTATCGATATTGCGAAAGATGTTGTTTGTCCTAACGTCGAGTTTGTCGATAAAATAAATGCCGGATATAATTCACTTAAACGTCCCGAGATAGCTTTAAGGAATTTTCAAGAGGCCCGGCAGCGATTGGGAGAGCAATTTGCTGTTTTATCTTATGCAATCGGAGATTGTTTCCTGAAGATGAATCAAATTGACAGTGCAAAACTTTATTTGCAGCAAGCCCTGCTCTCGGATTCTCTTTGCAGCGAGGCAAGATACGACTTACTCGAAATTGCAGACAAGACAAGGAATACAAAGGAATATTTAATTCAACAAGCGGCTTTGAAAAAAACAGCACCCTGGCTTCTTTAATGAGGCGGGTAATCCGGGTGAGGCAGATCGCAGCCGCTTCTCCTCTTGCGAATTCGCTCTTTCTTCTTTAGATTTGAGCCACATTAATTGCTCGACAATGCTCGCTTGCACAACACATAAAAAAGGATAGAATATGGATCACTCTATGAAACATCATACAGACAAGCATCAATACCTGTCGGGAAAAAGGGTATTGCCCAAACCGATCTCAAAAGAGAGTGATATTGCGAGTGTTATAGACAATATGGACGCCTATAATGGAGGAAGGTTGAGAGCTGCCTGCCAGTTAATGCGCGATAAATACGCGCAGGAGGATGTTACGATCGGATTGAGTATTGCAGGTGCGCTGACGCCGGCCGGTTTGGGACCATCCACAATTATTCCTCTTATGAATCACGGGTTCGTGGACTGGCTGGTAGCAACGGGAGCCAACATGTACCATGACATGCATTTTGCCCTCAACATGCCTCTCTTCCGGGGGACACACAACGTGGACGATGCAGATCTGCGCGATAAAGGAGTAACCCGGATCTATGACATTCTCTTTGACTATCAAGACGTTCTGATGGCAACCGACCGCATCCTCCGGAAAATCATGCTACAGCCGGAATTCCAAAAAGAAATGGGAACGAGAGAGTATTATCATCTCCTCGGCAAAGTCCTGAACGAATACGAAAAGAAGAACAATCTGGGTGAAGTCAGCGTACTGGCGGCAGCATACCGCAACGGCATTCCGGTCTTTACTTCCTCGCCGGGCGACTCTACGATAGGAATGAATGCAGCAGGCCTGGAACTTCTGGCTGAAGCGTCTGGACTGGGGAATCAGTTCAAACTGAAGATCAACCCGAGCATCGATGTCAACGATTCGACCGCCATTATTCTCAATGCCAAGAATTACGAAAAAGGAAAAACCGGAGTCCTTCTCATCGGCGGAGGCAGCCCGAAAAATTTCATGCTGCAAACAGAGCCGCAAATCCAGGAAGTACTCATGATTCCTGAGGCCGGCCAGGACTATGATATCAACATCACGGATGCACGCCCCGATACCGGCGGCCTTTCCGGCGCACCTCCCAGCGAAGCTGTCAGCTGGGGCAAGATCGATCCTACTCGATTGGAGGAAACCGTAACGGCATACATCGACGTAACAGTCGCATTTCCGCTGCTCGTTGCATACGTCATGCACACCACAAAGCCCAAGAAATTGAAACGTTTATACGAACGAGGCGATGAACTTCGAAAAAAATTGATCGAGTCGTATCTTGCAAACAATAAGGAAGTTGAGGAGCTAAAATCCCTCATGAAAAAGCTTCCTGCATGAAGCATTTTGAACGATTAGCCGGAGATAGATTTGGAAAGACATGATGACCTTCTCAAATTAGTACAGCAGCACGGCTCGCCCTTGTTCATTGTTGACCATAATAAACTGCGGGAAAATTACCGGACATTCAAAAGACACCTGCCGCGGGTTCAATGTTACTATGCAGTAAAAGCCAACTCTCAGCAGCAGATTATTGAAACATTGTTCGAAGAAGGATCGAGTTTCGATGTCGCCTCGTACAACGAATTCATGCAGGTCTACCAGTATATAAAGCACTTCGACAAAAAGGAAAAAAAACATTTTGTCTGGGACAAAATTATTTTTTCCAATACGATTAAAGACCGCACAACGCTTGGGAAAATAAAACAATATAAACCGTTAGTAACATTCGACAACGGCGCAGAACTGAAAAAACTCAAGGACTATTGCGACACTGCAGGACTGGTTTTACGGCTGAAAGTTCCGGATACGGGTTCGCAGGTTGAGATGGCTTCGAAGTTCGGCGCAGAGCCGGGCGATGCCCTGCAACTGATCCAGGAGGCGTTCGACATGGGACTGAACGTCGAAGGAATCAGTTTCCATGTTGGAAGCCAATGTACGAACTTTGACAACTACACCGTGGCGCTCGATCTTGCCGCGACAATTCTCAACGATGCGCGGAAGAAAGGATTCCCTTTAAACCTCGTCGATATCGGCGGAGGGTTCCCGGTCCCTTACGACCACACCGTTCCGGAATTCGAGAAACTCGCCTCTATCCTGAATTCCGAGTTCACACGGTTGTTCCCGGATGATATACAGATCCTTGCCGAACCCGGACGTTTTATGGCGGCTACGGTCGCAACTTTGGTCTCGGAGATCATCGGAAAAGCCACAAGAGACGGTAAGGTTTTTTATCATATCAATGACGGCGTTTATCACACATTTTCCGGTGTCGTGTACGATCACTGGATTCCNNAATCTCGACGTGGGAGACTTTCTCTACACGGAAAATATCGGAGCATACAGCATAGCATCTTCAACAA
The DNA here is from genome assembly GCA_003162695.1 of Ignavibacteriota bacterium. GTDB lineage: Bacteria > Bacteroidota > Ignavibacteria > UBA10030 > UBA10030 > Fen-1254. Next base: position 56,241 of record PMML01000121.1, read on the forward strand.
AATTTAACGGGTTCGACGGAGCAAAGATACTTCACAAGAAATTGTAACCGCGGCCGGCCTGCATAGAGGGTCCATCGTGTAGAGTCCTGCTCGCAGCAGGACAAAATTCCCAATATCGTTTCTGTAATCGCGGGCGGCTCGCCCGCCTCGGGAGGGTGACCACAGATAATCCGACGTCTCCCACCACGATAAGATACATGTCAGGCAGACCTGTCCATTATTGATAAAAAAAGACGAACAGGAATGTTTGTCCTACCGTTGCTAAAAAATATAACTAGCTCCAAACTGAGCGCTAAATCCATACATCTGTTGACTCGTAGTCAAGACTCCTGCAGAAGTATTCATATAGTAAGAATCTATATGTGAGCCTATATTTACAAAATCAGCAAATATCGACAAATGATCCGTAAGTTTTTGTTTGAGTATGATATCGACCAAAGATGTACCTTTATAATAAGTATCAGCAGCGGAATATGTAGGATAGATATTTGCAAGTGTTTTTCCCTGATATTTAAACGATACTCTTGAACTAAATCCTAAATAATTCCAACCGATAATTGCATTATAGACGGCATCCGGCATGTTCAGCAGTGAGCCTGATCTTGTAAGATATGCGTTATAAAATGTATATTTCCAACTACCGTTGCTTAATGTGGAATCCTTTTTTATTGTTGCATTGTTAAAATACGGATAGAGCGCGTTAGAACTCATGAACGCAACATTCAGATCGAGCACCAAGCCGCTTAAGACTCCGGGCAAATACCAAAAGTGCGTTTGCCAAGAGAGTTCTATTCCTCTGGCATAAACATTTTCCGGATTATTTATCGGAATAATGCAGGAAGTGTTTTGATTGGCAGTCTGGTTAAGATAAGCAGTNNGTCAAAATATGCCACTGGAGGCAGTCGATTTAACATATCGGAAGGCGCTCCATAAATGAGACTTCGCCCATACGACGACGGCATATAACCCGGCATATCATAAGGTAGATCTTTGATCTCTTTATAAAAAAAATCAGCCGTGAACAGCCCGACATCATTACTGAAGACAGATCCCCCAATATCAAAATTATAAGCGAGAGCCGGTCCTAAATATGGATTACCTGCAGCATTAATGGAATTCCCAGCTAACGGATAATCTATTAATGGGGCGAGATCAGAGAAATTCGGCCTGGACGCGCTTGCATAATAAGCGCCAAAAAATTGGACGTTCTCGCTGGCTTTATATTTAATATTTACTGAAGGGAAAAAATCTGCATGAACAGCATCGATTGTTCTCCAAGCCGGTGTCCCATTGAGACCATTTTGATTGTTGTTATTCGTATAAACACTATATGCACTGTAATCGCCTTTAACTTGTTCCCAGCGAACACCGGCAACGAAAGATAAATCTGATCCTGCATTAAATTGTCCCATCACATAACCAGCGCCTAATTGTTCTTTAGCTTCCATATCGGAATTGTAAGTCTGAGGTCCATCTACCAACCATTGACTTTGCGGCATGAATCCCTGCCATCTCTGTCCAATATTATACAATAAACCTGAATCGTAACCCCACGAAGGCAATTGATAGGCACCCTTGAGAAATGTAGGGGTAGTATAATTTGCCTGGATGAAATTCATTGCGGAAATTCCCCAATTGATGTCGGATACATTATTCCATGGGTTAGGATAATAGTGTTCCATGAACGCCACAAATGGGTTTAGCATTACAGCACCACCTGTCCCGGTATAATAGTATTCACTTAAACTATTAGTCATACGGTCAAATTCGTGGTACTTACCGCCTAAAGACATTGTTCCCGATAAATATTCGGACACTCTGAATGGAATATGATAATCGACCCTTACATCATTTGAATTATCATTAAGAAAATTGTGAGCATAATCTATATCCGGCATGTACCAATTATTTTCATTGAGGTTCCGGTAAGAAGAGGCTATTAATGTTGAGATCGGCTGCAACCGCGGCCATAAATTATAAACTATGTTGCCATTACTAAATGTGTTATTTTGCAGGGAATAAAATCCATATACCGAATTATTGTAATTTGATTTTGTATAAGCATACGAAGCGTCTAATTCCGTACCGGAAAATTTAAACTTAGCCTGCAGCGCATGTGTCCTTTCTTCTGTTGTAAAGTCTTGAATAGTATAAATGCTGCTAAAGAGGTCTACATTGTTGAAATACAATGCATCATAATCCATATTAAAATCATACCTTGCGTCATGATCTTTTTTCTGTGTGTAGATAGTAAAGAATTTAAGATCAACAAAGTCCGATTCATAGTCTAATACAACACTTCCGCCGTATTTTTTCCGGTCCAAATTATCTACCGTAAATCTGGCATTCTCGGGATAAATTGCAGGACTATAGACTACACCGTTGAATACCATAGGTGAAAGTGTTACACCGGCATAGCCTGCATTAAATTGCTGCGAAGGGAGCGATTTATCTTCAGCATTCAATTGCACACGCACGCCAATCGCATCATCGAAAAACCTGTCGCTTATACTCCCCGTTGCTTTATAGTTTTTCCAGTTTGATGCCAAATCATTATAACCGCCATCGACTTTAAGGTCGGAATGCAGGTCTGATTGAGCTTCTCGCAAGGTTAGGTTTACGGTTCCTCCGATTGCGTCTGCATCCATATTCGGCATCAATGATTTTGAAACTTCTACATCCGATACCATGTCGTCGGTTAGCATGCTCAAATCAATGCTTCGATCGGAATAATTGCTCGATCCGTTGTTTGAATTCGCAGCAGCAAGTCCGCCGCTTGTGGAAACCATCGGCACTCCTTCGATGGTGACATTGCTGAATTGAGGAGACATTCCGAGAATGATAACTTGATTGGCTTCGCCGTTTTGTCTGTTTACCGTAACTCCGGGAAGCATTCCTATCGATTCCGCAATAGTTGCATCCGGCAGCTCCTGCATTTTATAGTAGGAGAGCACGTTAGTAAGATTAGAAAATGCAAGCTGCTGGTTAATAGATAGGCCACGGCCTTTATTTTTGTAGCCGGATGTAACAACTTTTTCTTGTCCGTTCATTGGCCGGGGTTTAAGCTGGAATACTTTTTCGATAACGCCCCCTTCAGGAACAACAACTTGCTCCGTTATGGTGAAATATCCGATGTATGAAATCTTTAAAGTTTTCTCACCAACCGGCACGTCATGGATGATGACTTTGCCGTCGAGGTTGGAAGAAGCGCCAAGATTTGTGCCTACCACTACGACGTTTGCTCCAATAAGAGGATCGCCTGTCAATGAATCTAAAATCTTTCCTTTTATAGTACCGGATCCAGCGGCAAAGAGTGATTGACACAAAAATGCCGACATTGCCAATATGATTGAAAAATATTTTGCGCAAAAACGAACTGTCCTCATCGTCATTTCGTTTCTCCTTCAATTTACGTTAGCTGTTCCCTTTATAAAACGGTTATGTCATCCTTCTTACCTATTTCTTTATCAATAACTTGTCTCAAAGGTTATAAGTAAGCGCAAGTCTTCATATTGAACATCTCCATGTGAATAGATTCATTGCACAATATGCACTTCGCCCGAATCCACATAATAATCCAAGATATGATTCTCTTTTTTGAGTTTTGTTTATACGTTCCCTGCATTGGTGGAGGAATGCTGCAAGAAATTAACAAATCGACGATGAAATGTCAAATTTAATACTTGTTCAAGACTGCGCATCCCGCGACCAGCGGTCGCGGCTACAGAATGATATTGGACGTTGTCCGCGACGAACATTTGTAATGGGATATCTAAAACTAATTATGAATCAGTTTCCATAATTCGCTAAGTAATTGCGAAAAACGACAAATAGGAATGTTTGCCCTGCCTAATTTTTTCTTTTTGGAAAGCCTCTTCTCTGAAAGAGATGGGAATTCTAAAATCTTTTAATATCATGCCAAGTGATTTATGATATGCATAGCATTAATTGAATAGAAAAAAGTAAAGTTGTCATACCCGAATGACTTAATCGGGTATCCAGGAACAAACTCGTACCTGGATCCCCTGCCAGCATATGAACTTTTTGAACAGCCTCATAATTGGGATTGATAACTGTGAAAAAATCGTAATTACCCAGCGTATGTAAATAATCCTGTCATTCCCATCCAGACAAAGTCGGGAGGAATCCAGAACTGAGTTTTAACCTATTTCTGGATTCCCTGCCTGACTGCTGACGCAGTCACGCAGGCAGGCCTATAAGAACGTTCGGGAATGACAGTGTTTTTTATAATTTCATAAATACGCTGTGCAGGAGCGACTATTTTTACAGTTTCCAATTGGAAAGCACAGCGCTGGCATAAAATTTATGCCGCTCTTTCTTTCCTTATTGAACCGTCAGCGTTATTTTTTGCAGATCCTGATCACGCGAAGAATTGCCGACCATCACATCGAACTCGCCGGGTTCGACCGTAAAGTTCATATGAATATCCGTAAATGATAATTTTTCGGGGGTGATATTCATTTCAACGGTTTTTGTTTCACCCGGCATCAAGTCTACTTTCACAAAATCCTTTAATTCTTTTACCGGCCTCGTGACGCTTGCAACACGTTTATGAATATAAAGCTGAACGACTTCCTTCCCTTCCGACTTTCCGGTATTGGTAACATCGGCATAAATTTTTACAGATTCACTCTTCGAAATAACATTCTTTGCCGGACGAACATTTCCGATCTTGAACGTGGTATAGCTTAATCCATAACCGAAAGGATAGAGCGGATTACTTTCATCAAAAATATATTCCCGGAAACGCGACGGTTTCCTGTTATAGAATACGGGAAGTTGACCCGAACTTGCCGGCAGAGAAATAGACAGCTTTGCGCTGGGGTTCACATCTCCGAAGAGAACATTGGCAACGGCGTAACCGGTTTCCTGACCGAGATACCAGCACTCCAAAATCGCGGGAACGGTTTTTTGAATATATCCGAATGCGAGAGGAGTGCCGCTGAATAAAAATACGACAACCGGCTTGCCGGTTTTTTGAATCGCCTCAACCAATTCATTCTGTGAAGAACGTAATTCCAAACTTGCGTTATCCCCGCGGTGATAATCCGCCCAGGCTTCCCGCTGCATTTCTTTTTGCGCGCCGAGAAAGAGAATTACGATATCACTCTGTTCAGCGACCTTTACAGCTTCCTGAATCCTTAAAGCATTGGCCGCCGGATATTCCAATCGAACCGTATCCGACGTACCATTATCTTTTAATAGTTTTACACCCTGACTAAAAAGAATTTCAGCTTTATTGCCGACTTTTTCTTTTATTCCTTGCAGCGGAGAAATCAGATGTTTCGGTACGTTGGCATAGTTGCCGTTCTCGGCTCTGCCGGCGTTGGGTCCGATGACAGCAATTCTTTTATACCTGCTGCAATCGAGAGGAAGAAGCTGTGCATCGTTTTTTAAAAGTACGATCGCATTCTCAGCCATCTTCAAGGCCGTTTTTTGATGTTCCTCGCATCCCGCATATTTTTCGGCTTCATCGGGATCCACATAAGGATTGTCGAACAAGCCCAATTCAAATTTAATTTTAAGAATTCTGCGTACCGCTCTGTCGATAAGTTGAACATCGACTTTTCCCTGATTCACTAAGTTCACCAGACGACTGTAGCATTGAATGGCGGGGAGATCGACATCGACGCCGGCATTGAGCGCAAGAATAGCCGCTTCATCTTCATTTCCGGCAACATGGTGAGACTCGATAAGCCCGGGAATTCCGAACCAATCCGATACGACTATTCCGTCGAAGCCCCATTGATTTCGCAGCACATCCGTAAGAAGCCACTTATTCGCGTGGGATGGCACTCCATTTATTTCATTATACGACGCCATGACAGCCTGCACTTTTGCCTCCATGACACATGCTTTGAACGGCTGCAAAAGAATGTCGCGTAAAGTCCTGTCATCGACAACAGAAGGTGCGATATTCCTACCTCCTTCGTGACTGCCGTGACCAGCAAAATGTTTGAGCGTCGCTGCGACATGATATTTGCTATTGAGCTCGGTCGGATAACCCTGAAATCCGGTGACCGCAGCAACTCCCATACGCGAAGCTAAATAAGGATCTTCGCCGTATGTTTCTTCGGTTCTGCCCCATCGGGGATCGCGCCCCAGATCGACAACGGGAGCGAGCACTTCGTGCGTGCCTCTTGTGCGTGCTTCCTTTGCCGCCTCCGTAAAAACTTTATGAACCAATTCCGGATCGAAACTTCCTGCAAGGGCGAGAGGCGTCGGATAGTTCGTCGCGTCTGCGCCATTGAAACCGTGCAGGGATTCTTCATGGAACATGATAGGAATTCCAAGCCGGCTTTTTTCGATAAAGAATTTTTGAATTTTGTTCGTCAGTTCGGCATGTGCGTGCGGTTTGCGGCTTATCGAATGACTGAAGGATGGCGCTGAATATTGACCAAGTCCGTTTTTTACGGTTTGCATATTGAGCACGGAATCGCCGATTCCCTGATCGACAAGTTTTTCCATATCAAATTCAAGGTTCATGCACGTCATCTGAGCAACTTTTTCTTCCAGCGTCATTCGTCCCAGAAGATCATCAACCCGTTTTACTATCGGTTGTGTAGAATCTTTATAAACCGGTTTTACACCGGTTTGAATTTGAGCGCTGCTCGCAGCGAGAATGAGGGGAAAAGATAAGACGAATAATAACCGTCTTTTCATATTTGCTCCATTTCGATCCAATATGATTGAAGAATAAATCCCAACGACATGACTGCGTTTGAAAGCCTCTCCTTGCTTCCGCGATGGATGAAATCTATATGATCCTGCAACAAAATGCAAATTCTTTCTCAACCGGATAAACAGCCGAGCTGCCTCTCCTTTTAAAGAGAATTATTGCAATTATGCGGGGAATGAGCGGGAATATATTCAGGAAGGATGAATCCGATGGGAATAATTTTGCCTCTTACTACAGCCTTTCCCTCGATTTTAATTTTGATTCGAGGAACGTGAGTATTGCCATGATCCCGCCGAAGGACAACATGACATACATGATACCTTCATTCTTCACGAGAGAACTCCTTAATTGCCCGACTTGAATGAGTATATCACGCGGCATTGCACCCAGCCGAAGAGCTATATCAAAAACATTCAGACCTAAAAGCCATAGGACGAGAAAGATAAGAGTATCAACCGCAGCGAAGGCAAGAAAACACAAGAAAATATTTTCAAGAATACGCCGCTTGCGGCTTTCATGCAGAACGATCTTCATCGTTGCCGAATTGAAATCCGGATCGGTTACTTCCAGATAGCTGTTCTTGAGAATGTCTTTTGTGAGCTTGTCGATATCTGAGTTCTGCATCATAGTATGGATCGAATTTCCAGCTTCAGATTATTATTTAAAATTATATACATCTTATTTCTTGCCCTGTGCAATTTCATTTTAATGTTTTCCCGGGTGATGCCCGTTATTTCCATTATCTCGTCTATAGAATTTTCATTTAAGTAATAAAGCGTCAAAAGCAGCCGGTCTTCGATGCTTAATTCTTCAAGTGCAAGATGAATAAATTTTTTCTGGTCCGATAAATCCAGACTGCGATATACCGATTCGACATTCGCAACAGCGGAATCAGCAGCAGCATCCGCATCGATACTGCTTGACTCCAGCTTTTTATTCCTTCGCCTCGAAAGCGAACAGTTGACCACAATCCTGTAAAGCCATGTAGAGAATTTAGAGTCTTTCCTGAATTTATCAAGCGATCTGAATGCTTTTAAAAATGCATCCTGTACGATTTCTTCCGCTTCTTCTCTATTCCCGGCAATTCGGAACGCTATGGAGAAAGCCATACCTTTATATTTCTCAATAAAATAAGAATACTTGGATACATTTCCTTCAAGAACTAATCTCAGATAAAATTCGTCCATCGCTACTCGGCAGATTTCGTCTCTGTCTTCCTTCTGTACACGTAATAGCCGATTAATCCGATACCGCCAAAGAGAAGCGCCATAATCGGCATTATAGCTTCCTCTCTCATTGGAGTATAGATAGAAAGAATGTATCCCAGGAGCAATCCCAATCCGATTCCGCCCATCAGCATTCCCCACATGAGAACCGTATGAAAAGTTGTTTCCTCCTTCAAATAAATTGAAGCATCTACGCCTTTTTCAATTAATGCCATTCTCTCTTTGTTTTTAGCTTTCCGGCTGAAATAATAGACCAGCACAACAAGAGCAGGCCCTCCGCCAAATATAAGAAGAATGGCCAGCATTCCTGTCAATATTCCGAGTACGTTTTCCATGTTTGTCTCCAGTCATAGATTTTTGTATACTATTCCATTCACAATATATGACTACATGTAATGAATTCAGGTAACAGAATTGAATGAATATTCTGCATATTGATGCTGCGTATAAAGAAAAAAGACTGTCATTCCCCTGCGTTTTGAGCGGCCTGCCGCAAAAAACGGCAGGCAAGCAGCTGGTCACACAGCGCCTTCGCAGATTCTCATCGGAATCATTTTTCCGAGGTCATCCTCTTTTCCCGGCTCTCCTGTCAAACACATATCATTCAAACCAGAGGCAGCGTAAACTTTATCTGGATGCGGTTATCTTGATGAGTTTCCACTTTGAACGCCCCTCCCTGACCTTCTACGATTCTTCTGCAGATTGTAAGATTTAAGGTGTTCGCAGTGACGGTTTTTGTGATGTTTTTCCAATCGGTATCTTCTTCGGTAATACCTTTCAAGAAGTCTTCAGGAGTCATTGAACGATGCGAGTACTCTAACGAGCAAATGACGCATGCATTCGGTTCTCCATGCAAACCAACTTGAGATTTCGAAAGGACCGCTTTCAAGATATCCCCATGGTTTGAATCTTCTATTCCGGCTTCAAAAATACTATTCACGACTTGCTCAATTCGTTCAGCGTCGCATTTTACAAGCGGGAGCTTTGGTTCGTTTTCCTGCAGAAAAACAATGCCTTTTCCGAGAAAACATGGTACATAGCGGTCGGCTATCTGTTTTATCAATAAACCAAGGTCAGTGTCTGCCTGCCGGAGCAGGAAAAATCCCTCTGCAAGATCGTTGTTCTTTACATTCTCTTTAAGAGCACAATCTACGCATCTATGAGAGCGATCGCACACGGCAAGATCATTGATTTTTGAACTTTCTTTCAGCGTACGAACCACTTGCTCGTTTAAATCGAGCGCATGCAAAAGCAGGGCAATGTCTTTTTCCGGCAGCGAAGATTTCATCGATTCGATGGCATGGTCTAATATGAAGTGAATACTTTGAAGCGACCCGTATACATCGAACAGCACTGTGGACTGCCAGAAATTCCGGAGATCTGAAAAACGATGTTCCGAATCACGCACACGGAGTAAAGCATTAATTCGCGACACCAACTCTGTGAAGTCAAGAGGCTTCAATAAATATTCTTTTGCTCCTTTTTCCATGCATTCTTTAGCCATGGAATAATCTTCAAAGGCAGTCATCATCATGACATCCGAATACGGATGTTTTGCCGTAATAAATTCCAGAACCTGTATCCCATTCATGTTCGGCATCATGATATCCAGAATCACGATATCATAATTTTTTTTCTCGATAAGAGTCAGCGCTTCTTCACCGCTCTCCGCGGCGTCTACATCAAACCCGTAGGCGCGGAGCTTCTTTTGAGTAGATAATGCAATCGCTGCCTGATCGTCAACGACAAGAATTGATGATTTCATTCAACTATTCCTTTCCAGCCAACTGATTTTTTCCATCCAATAACCTGTTATCCTCCGGTACATCAAGAACCTATATATTTTTGAATTGTGTTCAGCAGTTCTTCCGGATCCATCGGTTTTGTATAATGCTCTGCACAACCGAGCGCCCGAGTACGTGCGATATCTTCCGGACGCGCTTGAGCGGTAAACGCAATGATCGGGATTGAATAATACAGGGGATCTCCTTTGATAACGGACACTGCCGTATAACCATCCATGACAGGCATTTGCATATCCATGAGAATCAGGTCCGGCCGTTTCTTTTTTACAGCATCTACTCCCTCCTGACCGTTCACAGCGACCATGAGTTCTATATCGAGACGGCTTCGAGCTACAACAAACTGCACTAATTCACAATTCCCTTCATCATCATCTACTAAGAGTACAACTTTACCCATTACATACGCCTCCATATAAACATTGAGTGGTATTAAAAATATATACTTTCGAAAAGTTCATTTGAGCGATCCGATATATTCGCGTATATACTGCAACTTTTCATTGACCAGGATATTGATCTCATCGAATTCACAAGTTTTGGATATGAACCCTTCAGCATTTTTCAGTTCCGATGCGCGTATTTGATTTTCCTCAAAAGGTTCGCACAATAGAATAAAAGGCACTGTTTCGAATTTCGGACGAGTGCGCCAAAAATGCAGGAACTTAAAACCGCTCAATCCGCCCATTTCAGACATTGTATCGCAGACAACTATCGCTGGGTTAAGTTTCTCAACTTTATCGAGCGCATCTTCGATGCTTGATGCCGAAGCGACCGCAAATCCGACTTCCTTAAATCGAGGAACGAATTCTCCCTGTAGATTCTCATCCGGTGACACGAAAAGCATAGTGCCTCGAAATTGACTCGTCACTAATTCCATTAAGAAATGAGATTCGTATTCCAGATATTCATTAATGGATATCTGATAAATTTTCCGGAGCCATTCAAGAGTAGACGAAGAACTTCGCAATAATTTCCGTTTAGCAATAACCTCTTTCACCGCTTTTCCGTACATCATCAGCTTGACTTCCCGCGTTATCGATGCTTCTACCTCAGGCGATATATTGAGAATTCGTACCAATTTTTGAATCTCCTCAGCTTCATCGCTTTTTGGTTCGCCGTATTGCCACGCCTTCTCAAGTACAGCGCGCAATTGGCGTACCGATGCTTCAAGCTGCTGGTTCACTATTTCTTCACGAGCCTTGCGTTCTATTTCCAGTGCACAGCTCAGTTCGTCGATCTGCCGCCGCATTTCATTGATTGTTGCTGTGAGCAACTCTTCTTTTATGGCAGATTGAGCAGTTTCACTTTGAGACGCAGCCGCTTTCAAATTTAAAATGGTTGTTTCCAGCAGTTCTTTCTTTAAGGCAGATTGAGCAGACTCGCTTTGAGAAACTGCGGCCTTCAAATTTATAACGGTTTTTGTGAGCAATTCTTCTTTTATTGCAGCTTGCACAGTTTCGCTCTGAGAAGCTGCGGCCTTCAAATTTATAACGGTTGTTGTGAGCAGCTCTTCCTTTATGGCAGATTGAGCAGTTTCACTTTGAGACGCCGCTTTCAAATTCAAGACGGTTGTCGTGAGCAGTTCTTCTTTTGATGCTGGTTGAGCAGTTTCGCTCTGAGAAACTGCCGGCTTCAAATTTATCGTAAGATGAGGCTGCGGGGCTTTGGGTGCCTGCGCGTGCGAAGATTGTCCCACATAAGCTTCTTCAAAAAGCCTTAATCGGTCTTCACAAGCCGAGATGTAGGGATTGGCGGGATCAACCTTCTTCGCATCTTGTATTTCTTGACGGGCGCTGTCAAAGAGGTTTTTTTTAAGATACCTATCAGAAGCAAGAAGATGCTCTTTTGCAAGCATCTTCATTTTTTCCGGGTCTTTCAATTTAATCCCCCCCCTCGATTCATTGCATTCTCCCTACAAACCGTACGTGGATGGTACTCGCATGGTTATATGCATTATAATAATTTTATCAATTATTACATTTACAATGTATTTGAAGCCTCAATAAAAATCAAGAATTATGATCGCTCTTTTTTATCGGATTTATGTTTTATGTGGGGAAACACCTATAAAATTGAGTAGACCCACCCGCTCTTAAAGACTCAACCAGTCGCACAACACTGCCATTATGATAAAATTCGTTTTGCAGACTGCCGGCATCGAAGGAGTTTCAACATGATCATGCCGAGAACAATTCCCATCGTCACTCTTTTCCAAACAACAATGACTTTTCCGGATCATGAAGATAAATCAATAAGCAGCCGGAGTACCTCAATCATAGTTTGAAGATGAGTGCCGGATTTTATTTCAAACGACCGCCATTTAACTTTTATTGTCTGCCCCATCATGGTACCGGCATAATCCAAAAAAGCGTAATCGCAATAAAGGCATGCCGGAACAGACAGTGCCGAGGAACATCGTTCTTCGACATCTGAGACGTTTTATTCTTCTCAATCGACAGGTACCGCCGGCCGATACTTGATAATGAATGAATACTAACTTATTATTTACACATCTTTCGCTGATGCATCAACTCTGCAGGAATTTGAGAACTGGTCAATTGAAATATTCTATTCATAATGCATGGTTTTCTCCCCTCTTTGTTTTGGTTTTCATGGCAACCGCGCCTGTATATGGACAAGGCGGTCCGCCGATGATTACCGACGATCCTTTTACGCCGGAAAACGGACATTGGGAAAATAATATCGCAGTGCAATTTACCGGAACAACTGCATCAAAAGAAATAGAGATTCCGGCTGTCGATATCAATTATGGATATGGGGATCATGTTCAATTAAAAATCGAGATGCCGATAATGAGCTGCCTTCACAGCAACAACGGTTCTGTTATTGGCAGCGGAAATGTCAAAATTGGCGCGAAAGCAAGATTTCTGGATGAAGAGATATCCGGCATTGCTGTTTCGACTTATCCACAGTACGAATTTAAAACTTCGTCAATTGCGGGTCAAGACGAAGCGCCGCAGTTTTTCCTTCCTCTCGAAGCTGCAAAAACGCTCGGGCGGTATCATTTTGCCGCCGAAGCCGGTTATGCCAATACAGCATCGGGACCGGATGAACTTGTCTACGGTATTGTGATGGGTTACGACCAGTCGGAACGCTGCGAGCTGCTTGCAGAACTTCATGGCGATAATCATATCCATGCCGGGGTTGAGGGAATAATTTTCAATGTGGGATTAACGAATGAATTGACACCGTCCTTCGGATTTCTGGCATCTGCGGGAACAACGATATATTCACCTGAACACAGCAGAATGTTTGTCGCTTATTTGGGAATCCGCTGGATGCTGTGATTTTTCGTAAAGGCTCAGATTTTATTTTTCTCCCAATTCTTTTTTACAGCCGCGGCTGTTTTTTTACAACCTTCATATTTAATTCCCGGGTTGAACAATTTATTCCCGAGACTTCAAAATGCATATTCTGAGGCATATTCTTTAGATCCTTACCGCGGAACTGTACGGAAATGATTTTAGTCTCGCCGGGCATAAGAGAAATATAGTTATCATAATAGAAAGTCTTCAACGTGCCGGATTCTTCGACTGTTCTGACGCGGATAAAGAATGCCGGACTCTGTGCAGTGTCGGATATGCGGAGACGAGCATTTCCAATTCCGTCCTTTTCAATAATTATTTCCGGATCGAGCGGTTCGACCTTCAGCGGCAATTTAGGCGTCTTATTTATTTCTGCAAAAATATTATAATAATCCTCCAGGCTGCCTGTTCCGCTGACGGCAATCGGATAGAATGAATCCGATATTCTATCCCCCGATGTATCCCTTAGTACCACGGAAACAAAAAATGTTTTCCCCTTCATGGATTCCGGAATCATATATTCGATTCCGCTCATTTTGGCCGAACTATTTGCACCGGTGGCCGCTTTGCCTGTTTTTTCAGTCAGTACATTGCCTTCACAATTTATCAATTTCGCAAGGTAGGTCAATCCCTTTAAAGGACTTTGCGTATCGTTCAGGAGATATATATCAGTTTTGAAAGTTTCACCTGCTTTCCATAAATAGCGCTCATAATCTGCGGAGATATGGATGGGACGTGATGCGCGTTTCAAAAAGTAATACGATGGCTTGGGAGTGCCGTACCAATCTACGATGGACCAGGAGAGGCACGGCCAGATATCATTGTACTGCCATACAAGAAAGCCGCTGTTCCGGAATTTATTCGACCGGCAAAATTCCAAATCGAATTCATTGCCTAATGCCTGATACAACTGCCCTCTCGTTATAAATTCATCGATATTCGAGGATTCGCCGAATTCATTCGCGTACCGGAATAACTTGTTCAGATGTGCAAATCGATCGCTCGATTCGCCGTGATATTCGATATACGTCGTATCGGGCGGCCATAACAAGTTCTGAGGTGTGAATATACGATAGTTTTCAGAAACCGGAGGTGCATTGAGCCCGGCTTCACTGCGGAACGGACGAACGATACGATATTTTGTATACGGTTCCATCCGATGCCATACTCCCCAGTAATGATCATCGCCCATATATGGAGAAGCCCGATGGAATTCCCGCTGCGGATCCAGTTTTTTCAGCAGATCTGCCAATTCGTCGATGACCTCTCTGCTGCCCTGGTCATCCGGATCGAATTCATTTCCGCCGCACCAGAACGTGAGGCTGGGATGATTTCTTATTCGCAGAATTGCCGATTCGGCGCCATTTAAAAAACTTTCACGATCGATTTTCGAAAAATTCCGGTTGCTTAAGAATTCCTGCCATGCAAGAATGCCATACTCGTCGCACAAATCATAGAAATCATCCGTCTCATATAAGCCACCTCCCCAGACACGAAGTAAATTAAAATTTGCGTCTTTGAAAAGTCTCAGCAATCCATCGTACCTGTCGCGATCAAGCCGGAGCAGTTGATCTACAGGAATCCAGTTCCCTCCTTTTGCGAACATTTTTATGCCGTTGATCCGGAATGTCCAGGGATAAGAACCGGCGGCGTTTCCCAGGTGATGAGCATCTCCCAGGTCACTCCCCATTGTTTTAAGAAATTCTTCAACGTTTTCATTTTCAACTAATTTCAGTTCACGAATACCGAACTGAGTTGCATGAGCATCCGATTCCTTATTATTTTCAGAAACTGCCGTATTGAGCATATAAAGATTCTGTTCACCCATTCCATTGGGCCACCAGAGTTTTGGATCGTTCACTTGAACATCGAAACTCAACGTTCTTTTTTCACGCGGATTTAGTTTTATCGATTGTTGAAACTCTCCGGCTCTGCGCTCCGATTTCTTTTCTATGATGAATCCGGAGCAGCGAGCCTCCATCGATGTATCCGTAAGATTCTGAATATCCATTTCAATATTACAAACAGCTTGCTGAGCGGACGGAATGTGAGAACGAATGTAAGGACGATCCAATCTTAACGGGCCTGTAACACGGAGTTTAACAGGCTGCCATATACCTATACCGATGCAATGAGGACCCCAATCCCAGCCATACATACATTGTGCAATAGAATACACTTGATCGCGGGGGGTCCGCCAGGTTAGTCCGCGTGCCATCGTATTTGCCCGTGCATCCGGCGGAGCTTCCAAACGTACTGCGATGTTATTCACCTGCCCGTAGTTTAAGATACCGGAGACATCGAAAGATCGTGGATTCAACATACCCTTCAGTTCTCCCGCACGCTTTCCGTTAAGCCAAAATTCACCCTGGAAGGAAGTACCTTCAAAGATCAGATCTATGAATTTTCCTTTGAGGTCTTCATCAACGGAAAATTCCTTAAAGAACCACCATTCTTTCTGTTCCACCCACAGAGATTTTTCGTTATCGAAGCCGATGTACGGATCCGGAATTTCGCCGGCTTTAAGCAATGCAGTCCTAACGGTGCCTGGAATATTACACGGCAAACAATCCTTCGGTTCCATCCCGGGCAGATATACTTTCTTCTGCAATCCGATACCGCGTGTAAAGTCTTTCATCAGCCAGGGTCCGCTGAGATCAATTATTCGATTTGTATCCGATATTCGATTATTCATATCTTGGCCTTTTGTTTGGCTTGTTAGTTTGTCCATGCGAGCAACAAGAAATATAAAACAAAAGACGATCGAGAGAGAAGGGATCGTGTTCCGGTAAAATCTTGTTTTCATCTCGTTTTCTCTTATCAATAATGAAAAGTCGGAAGAATCAAAATTGGATTTATAAACATCTCACTCTGCTGCTTCAATCTGCTCCACCGCTTTGAGAACAATCTCCAAATCAGTGACCCCTCGAAACCCGCTGAATCCGACAGAAAGTTGAGATCCATCTTTTAAAATGACCGGCTGTCCGCCTTCCCATCCGATAAAGTCCGGCTTGCTGATGCCTGCAATACCCTCGGAAATCTCGCCGCTGTATACCTTCTTCTCATATTCCCCGGTTTTCACTCCGGTTAACCAAACCTGGCTTGCCTTTATCCATGCTATGCGGAATGATTCACGCGCACGGATTTTATTATTATTGACAAACAGCTTCCCGAATATCTCTCCGCTTTCATCTATAATACAAACGGCAGCATTACCATTCGATATTGCTTTATCTTCTTCCCTCTTCATGGCAAGAGGAATTAGTTCTTCGAGTTTC
Source organism: Ignavibacteriota bacterium (assembly GCA_003162695.1). Taxonomy (GTDB): domain Bacteria; phylum Bacteroidota; class Ignavibacteria; order UBA10030; family UBA10030; genus Fen-1254. Next base: position 72,576 of record PMML01000121.1, read on the forward strand.
CGGATAAGCCGGCTGATTTGTTCCGTGGTTTTATTCATTTTTATTTACTCCAATACCTTAGAATGGCCGAATTGATAAACTGCTCTGTAAAATACTCTTTTTAAAACTTAGTAAAAAGTATAATATGCATTAAAGGAACCATCATCGAGCAGTAAACAGCATAATTACACTTTACCAACGATGAGTATATTCAGCCTGCTCTATTCTTACCGATTTGGAAAGAACATTCAGAGGCGGGCGCATGCAGCATTCTTGCGGCCGATAAGCAGTTTTTTATATTCCATACAGCAATCGGAATCCAAGCTCCTCAGGTAATCCTGCAAGATAAATCTTTTCAGCTGCCCGCCCGATATCATATTCGGAACGAATCAGTCGGTACTCCCAAGTCGATGAATCGAAGATGCCGAAAGCAAGCATTGGATTCCTGTCCCTCGGCTGGCCCACACTGCCGACATTGATCAGGAATCGTTCTTCTCTTGTAATAGAATTTACCCTGCCCCGCTGTGAAAAGATACCGGGAATATGAGTATGGCCTATAAAGCAGAGTCTTTCATCAAAAATCCTTATAGCAGAGGCAGCACCTTCAGCATCGACGATATAATTCCACAATTCGGGAGAACTCGGAGATGAATGGACAAAGAGAATGTCCCGATGCCGCTGAGTCATCGGCAATGATGACAGCAGCGCTTTGCTCTGGTCTGTTAATTGTTCGGAAGTCCATTGCAATGCTTTCGAAGCGATGGGATTGAAGTCATCGGACAACGAAAGATGCAGAACAGCCGCATCATGGTTGCCGAGAATAATTGTTGAGCAGCGTGAGCGGATAAGGTCGACGCATTCGTTCGGATTGGCGCCGTATCCTACAATATCACCGAGACAAATGATTTCGTCGGCTTTATTCTCGTCGATGACCTCGAATGCCTTCTGAAGGGCCTCAAGGTTCGAATGAATATCCGAAATAACCGCGTATTTCATAGGATTCAATTATTCTATCTTTAATGCATCGGCACTTTTTTAACTCCGTCGTCCGATTCAGAATAATCCCCATTGGTTTCACATGTGTTTCTGCACCGGATATATTGATCAAAGACAGTAATCTGTCTCCAGAAATGACTCATCCGGTGCAAACAGTGAAGACCGGATTAACAATCCGTGACTTACCGTTCCGCAGAGAGCTTTACAATCTTTACGGCGAAATGCAGGCTCTGTGTTAACGATCTTTTTCCTGCGGCACCAGCACGGCCTGGACATAATTCTTAACATCGAAATATTTACGCGCAGCGTCTTGAATGTCGCCAGCTTTCAACCCGTCAACCAATTTCGGATAATCCAGAATGTGTTCCGGATTTTCGCCGTACCAGGAATATGAGTACAATTGTCCGAGCCAGAACTGATTTTCTTTGAGATTGGTTTCATGCCGCCGCCTTTGAATCTCCTGAACTTTTTGAACATCTTCAGCAGACGGCATCGCCAGCTTCATGCTGTCGATCGTTTGAAATGCTGCGTGAACCAACTCCGAGACACGTGCAGGATCGCATCCGAAAGAAACAGTAAGCTTATATTCTTTTCGCGGATACAATGAAGGCGAACCGTTGACACCCACGCCGTAAGTTCCGCTTTTTTCTTCCCGCAATACATTGCGAAGTTTGATACCGGCAAGTTCCATCATTGCGGAAAAATCATATCTGTCTTTTTGTGTCCATTCAAAGGGTCCTGTAAAGACTATACGCACCGAACTTTTTTGTTCGATACCGCGAAACACCTTTTTGCTGACGATGCCCCTTGGCGCATTTATATTTACATCTTTCCAGTGTTCTTTGTTGTCTGCCGACGGCAAAGCGGCAAGATATCGTTCAACGAACGGTTTTATTTGTTCAACCTGGAAATTGCCGACGAAGAAAAACGTAAAGCTGCCCGCATCAGCAAAACGTTCTTTATAAATGGACAGCGCCCTCTCATAGCGGACTTCTTCGATGGTCTGCAAAGAAATAGGACGGGTCCTAAAATGATACTGCCCCATCGTGAGCTGCAGCGTATCTTGAAACGCCGCTTCAGGAGACACGCTACGATTTTGCAATGCTGCACGCTGCCGTTCCATCAGCGCACCGAACGCAGCAGAATCCGAGCGTTCTGCTGTAAAATATAAGTACACAAGCTGAAACAGCGTTTCCATATCTTCCGGAGCAGCGTTCCCGTTAAAGCCTTCCGAGAGTTCTCCGATAGTGGGTGAAATATGCACAATTTTCCCCGCCAGTTTTTTTTGTAATGCAACCGCATCAAAATCACCGAGACCGCTTGCCGAAACCGCCGTCGGAGCGTATTGAGCGGACATAAAATCTTGATCGCCGGCAATCGACGTTCCGCCGCTGCTGTATGCCGAAAAAAGAATTTCATCATTCTTAAAATCCGTCGGTTTCAACACTACGCGCGCACCATTGGACAACGTCCATTCCGTTACATTCAATGATTCATATTTATTTTCTTTCACAATCGAACCGGGTTCCGGTAATTTTGAAATGAGCGGCTCCGTTGTTGTTTGATCCAGATACGGCTGATAGTCTCTGGAACTTGCCGAGTTGAGTACAGCAAGAACTTCCGCCTTGGTCGGCACTTTTACGCTTTCTTTTTGGGGAGCCGAAACCGTAGCAACGCGGTTTATCGTGGTCAATAAAACCTTTGACAATTCGTTGACCTCGCCAAGCGTGATACCGGGAAGATACTGTTTGTACGCGGCAAACTCGGTTTCAATGCCGGGCACGGGTTCGTCAATCAAGTAATTTCTGGTCAATTCATCGGCAAAGTCCTTCGATTCGCTTTTATCGCGTTCATTATATGCCGATTCCATCCATCTCAGCATTTCTTTTTTTATGCGGTTTAATTCCGTTTGCGAAAAACCATACTGACGTACACGATACGCTTCCATCATAAGTGCATTTAATCCCGGCAGAATACTGTCTTCCTTTACCTGAGCATTCAGAATATACGCCTGTTTGCCGCCGATAAATCTTTGATTCCCCGTACCCGCACTGATAAACGGCGGATTTGCTTTTTGCAGCCGCTCGTCATAACGTTCATTCAGCATCTGATCATAGAGTGTCTGCACGATGGTACGGCGGTAGTCTCCAGCGGTTTTTTCTTTTTCTTCGTCTCGTTTAAAAAAAACCGTCACCGATGAACGCGGTAATTCTTGGTCGGTCGCTATTGAGACAAGGGGTTCTGAATGGTCCGGCAGGGTATAGGTTAACCGCTCGCGAGCAGGGCGGCGGTTAACCAGCGGTGCAAGATCTTCTTTTATGAGATTGTAGATCCGGGTTTTGTCAAAATCGCCGACAGCAATCACCGCCATAAGCTCCGGACGGTACCAATCACGATAAAACCGCCTCAGCGTTTCGTACGATGCGGTATCGATAATTTCTTTTTTACCGATCGTCATGCGCAGGGCATATTTCGATTTGTAAAAAAGCGCAGGCCAGTGTTTCATTTGTATGCGCATGCCTGCACCCAGCCCAAGCCGCCATTCTTCCCCCACCACACCGCGCTCTTTATCGATTTCCGTGCTGTCAAATGTTACAGAACTTGCCCATTCCTGTAAAATTTTGAATGCTTTGGCAACAAACTGCGCAGTATCAGTCGGAATTTGCAGCATATACACAGTCTCATCAAAGCTCGTGTATGCGTTCACGTCGGGACCCAGCTTTATGCCCTCTTTTTCAAGAAAGTTAATGAGCTCATTCTTCGGAAAACTTTTTGTTCCATTAAATGCCATGTGTTCGACAAGATGCGCCAGGCCCTGCTGGTCGTCATCTTCCAGGATAGAACCGGCCTTCACGACCAGCCGAAGTTCAGCTCTTTTTTCCGGTTTTCTATTTTCACGTATATAATACGTCAATCCATTATCAAACTGCCCGTGTAAAATCCTGGAATCGATCTTCAATGTATCGGACAATTTAAGCTGCGGCTGCGCAGTACAACAGAAAGAAAGAATCACACTCAGTATGGGAAGCATCGAACCGAAAAGAAAATATTTTGTGAACTTCATAGAATCTCCAGAATGTTTTTGATCCGCCCCAAAAAAGTGTACTGTTCTAAATTTAGCAAAAAGTGTATTATGGATCAAAGGAGACGGCAGCAGGCATGGTGAACAGCAGCCGGTGTGACCTTGGTGCCGAAGCCGGACTCGTCCTCAGATGCCCCCTTACCGGAGACATTTAAAATGTCTTCGAGATGATCGCAGATGCTTCCCCGCTGAATAAAAGCTGAGGCCGCCCGCATGACTGCATCACCAACCGGACAGGATAGGTTCACTCATCAGGTTTTTAGGACTTCACGAACTTTTAATGCCAGGGCATTGGGATTGAATGGCTTCTGAATAAAGTCAATGCCCTCGTCCAATACTCCCCTGTGCGCAATGACATTTGCAGTATAGCCGGACATGAAGATAGTCTTGATGCCGGGTTTGAGAACCTGAATTTTATCTCGAAGTTCCTTCCCGTTCATCTCAGGCATAATAACATCCGTAAGAAGTAAATGTATCTCATCCTCATAGGTCTCGCAGAGGTTGAGGCCTTCTCCCGGACTTAAAGCTGCAATTACTTTGTAGCCGTATTTCTGCAGGCAGTTTTTAGCAAGTTCTAAAAAGTCGGCCTGGTCCTCCACTATAAGAACCGTCTCACTCCCGAATATTGATTCCTCGACGCGAACCGTTGAGGGTTTTTCAGTCTCACCGTAACGACGGCGCAGGTAAATTTTGAACGTCGTGCCGCCGCCCTCCTCGCTATAGACGTTGATGCTGCCGCCGTTTTGCTTTACGATACCGTATACTGTGGAGAGTCCAAGCCCCGTTCCCTGTCCTTTGGATTTTGTGGTAAAGAACGGCTCGAAGATCTTCTTCATCGTTTCTTTGCTCATTCCTTCACCGGTATCCGTAAAGCTAATCATCACGTATTCGCCTGGAGAAAAATCAATGCGGTTTTGAGTATAAACTTCGTCTATGGAAACATTGGATGTTTCAATTGTAATGGTACCGACGTCGTCTATGGCATCCCTTGCGTTCGAAGCCAAATTAACCAGTATTTGATCCAGCTGGGTTAGGTCTATTTTCACATTCCATACGTCCTTTTGGAGGTGAACCATGAGTTTTACGTTTTCCCCGATCAGCCTTTGGAGTATATTCTGGAGCGATTCTACAGCCTCGTTCGGATTTAGAACACGCGGGGAAACGGTTTCGCGGCGAGCGAATGCAAGAAGCTGTTTTGTAACATCCGCTCCACGTTTCGCCGCAGAGGCAATCATCTCGACATGCGTATACACCGGGTTGGTTTTCTTCATCTTTTCCAAGATTAATTCGCTGTACCCTATAATGATACCGAGGATGTTGTTATAATCATGTGCAACTCCTCCCGCAAGTCTGCCGATGCCTTCCATCTTTTGAGCCTGCAGCAGCTGTTCCTCAAGGTTCTTCCTCTCTGTGATGTCATATGCCGAAGCAATGATCGCCGGTTTTCCATCATAGTCTATCGCCGTGCCGCTGAAGTCTATCCAAATTGCCTCACCGGACTTTTTCAATATCTGATATTCATAATGCTTCGGAACTTCCTTTCCTTCCATACGTTCCCTTGATTGCTTCATGACATATTCTCGATAGTCGGGATGAACAATCTCCATCGGAGCGATCTGGTAGAGTTCCTCGGCGGTATATCCTGCCATTTCCAGCCCGGCAGGATTTGCATAAAGGAATCGATTTGTATCGTGGATCCAGATGGCTACTGCTGAACCTTCAACGAGACCGCGAAATTTTTGTTCACTTTCGCGAAGAGCAATTTCTGCATTCTTCCTCTCGGTAAAGTCGCGACCGACACCCACAAGACCGATGATCCGGCCTTGCGCATCGCGCAACGGCAGCTTGGAAGTAGAGAACCAATGTCCTTTGCCGTCTTTGTCGATAAAATATTCCTCCTTGTTGAGCAAAGGCCGGCCGGTTTGGATAACCGACTGATCGTCGGCAAAATATTCTGCGGAATCTTTTTTCGGATAAAAATCAAAGTCAGTCTTGCCTATGACCTCTGCCGCCGATTGCTGCCCAAGGACATGAACATCAGCGGCATTCGAAACGGTTTTGCGGCATTCTGCATCTTTCACATACACCGCATCGGGCAGATGATCTATTAAGATGCGCAGAAGATTCCGTTCGTACCTGAGATCCTCTTCTGCCTGCTTGCGGTCGGTAATATCCCGAATCAAGACAATAATTTGATCTTCCAGGAGAGGCAACAATCTCGCCTCATAAAAACGCTTTTGTTTTTTTATAAAAAGCGGATACTCAATGCTGACCATTGTCCTCATTTCAATTACTTGCCGAATCGCATCTTGGAATTTCCGGCTTACCTGCTGCGAGAGAACATCTTGAATCTGTTTTCCGATCAATTCTTTATGCTCAAGGAAAAAATCGACAGTCGCGCCTGCTTTGTAATCGAGGATGAGGCCATTCTTGTCAAACCGAAACAGCAGATCCGGAATGGCTTGAAAGATAGTCCGCATTTCAGAATTTGTTTGGATTAATTCTTGTGAACTTAATTCAAGTGAACGTTCAATGATCGTACGATCGACATCGGATTTGCAATAAGCATCGTTTACTGCACCGATGAACTCTTTCCACTCTTCCGGGATGTGGAATTGATCTCCGAAGGAGTTCCTGATTTGCCGTTTCAGAAGACTATGCATCTCTTCCATATCTGTTCCTCTGAAAAAGTTATAAATAATTACGGCTTGATCTTGCCATTCGCATTTGGTACCTCGAATGAACGGCGAAATCTATCCGTACAAATAGACCCGAGAGAATAGCTGAAGACCTCAAACATACCGTGCATCCTCATTCTCTTTTTCGATTCTTTGTTTCAAAATAATTTTTCTCCCAATACAACCGATGAGAAGAGTCAAATTGTAAGCAGCAAATCCGATAACAGATGGGCTTGTTCCCGCCGCTCCAACATCTCCGCCCTTGCACCGGTCGAAGTTAGCATGTATAAATCTTACGTATGAGTCCATCCGGGACACGCTCGACCAATGCATGATACTAATTTTTGCAAATCGAAGTTATAGGGGAATATTTGCATTATACCGTCACACTGCAAAAGCAAAGGAGCAACAATCTCTATGCATGAGAGGCCTACTCACTCTACTGGTATGCAATTTAGTTTTTACCGCAGACATAGGCAAGTCATAGCGCGCACATTTATTTTGGTGCCGGCATAGAAAAAGCTGAAACAGTGCGCTGCAACGCTTGTTCCTGCATTCCTATGCAATCTTTTCCAATACAAATGCGAACAAAATCGCACGTTTTGTTTAATTTTTTTCAGAAATATCTCGCAGCCGTAAAATCACATGACGGCTGTCAGCATTGTACAATGCAGGAGAGACAATGGGTTCTTGCTAAAAACAGCCTCCCGAGAAGTATGGCTCATTGTACAGCAATCATTTGAGCACAATGAGTTTCCTTACTTCTGAATATGTTCCTGGCTGCCCGCCGACAATCGTTGAACCTGTTTGACGTGCCTGTATTCGATAAAAATAAACACCGCTCGGCATAGCTGATGCATTCCACTGTCGAGAATATTCACCTGCATCCAGCTCTTCCGAAACAATCGTCGAAATGTCACGACCCAATAGATCATAGACTTTGAGAACAACAAAGGACCGCGCAGGGAGTGTGAATCTCACTGTGGTGGAAGGGTTAAATGGATTAGGGAAATTCTGATAAAGGACCAATTTATTCGGAATGCCAGTGCTCTTATTGACAGATGTGACCCCTTCAACCGGCAGAGTAATCACCCACAGTTTCGGGGAATTGTTGCTCCCCTGCAATCCAGTCTCAACAACATAGAGAATATTACCCGTTTTTTCGATGCCGAGGGGTGAATTCAATCCAGAAATCAGTCTTGTCGCATGAGCGGTATACAGCCCATTTTCCTTTGTAAGCGCGATATGAATCAGATCCTGACTTGTATCGCCGAGCGCAGTTATAAGTCCGCTATTCGAAAAACTAATAACGAACGCACCGCCCTTGAGATTGCTGGCAAGTAAAGAATCATTATCGAAGACGATTCCATCGAGTGAACGATGAGGAGTGAATGTTGTGACCGTACGGTCCAGATTGCCGGCATCAAGCACGGCGCCTGTTGTCGTATCCCGAAATCTATCAGCGTCCGGTCCCGCATTCGGAATCGGTTCCGTAAAAATGATGCTGTCGGGCCGAGGCGGATAGCCGGGATCGTTGCTATATGTTGTATACAAACTTCCGCCTCCCCATGCGTTAGGGCTTAAAAGAGGATCATTGTGAGGATTGTAGGAAGTGTATTGCTGGGGCGTGTTATTGCCCCCAATTCTCCACGGAAATCCGTAATGATGTCCTTGCTCGAGCATATTTAATTCCTCGGGATCGTCACGGTCATCAGCATTATCCGGACCGAACAAATCGCCATTTGGGCCGAATGTAAGATCGAAGGTATTTCTAATTCCCTCTGCAAAAAGAAATCCGTTCGAGCGAAGCCACTCGCGGTCGTTTTGAAGCAGAATATTCTGTCCGTTAACAGGAAGTCTCAGGATGATGGAGGTGAGTCCAACCTCCCGAAATCCTCCATGCATTTCACCGTGATCGGTGGCAGCTCCGCTGTTCACATAGACCGAATCACCTTGCTTGTTCAGGACTATTCCGCTCATTCGATGATTATAAATATTCCCATATGGATACGGAACGGTATGCGCAATGGTATTCCATGTCCGATATTCACTCCCTGCACTATCAGGAACGCCTTTCACAATGGTTGCCGTCCCAAATTGTCCGATTGAATCGTTCCCCACCAAGTACATTGTGCCGTCGTTTCCAAAGACCATACCTAATGGAGCGTTCAAACCATGATCCGATGTTTGGTATATCGTGGTCAATGTTGCCAATCCGCCTGTTGTCCAATTGACGCGCTGGATAATTCCATTATTCTCAAGGATATAAAGATTTCCTGACGCGGGATCCCGCTTGATCCGAACCGTTTTCGAGCCGACTACTCCCGCTTGTTTGATGGTAATATCGGATCTTGTCGTTTTCGGCTGCGCGATAATGCATGCAACCTGCAAAGATATCAGCAGGAAAATAAACGTGATATTTTTTGCAAGGTGAAAATATGCCATGAGTTGCTCCTTATATATGGTCATGATACAACACCGCACTTTCAATGAGAGTTTCATGGGATCGACATACGTTTCTTCGATGACATCGGATATTTTGGGTTTAAAAGCGAGTCAATGCGCCTTAAGAAGAGCGTGCGTTTTGAGTTTAATAAAAATGTTGCGTAGTTTAATTTGACGATATACATAATCACTCTTTGAAGGACCGAATTGAAAATTAAAATTGTTTTCATTCTTCTATTTTGCTTTTACACAATGCTTCTGCACGCTCAGCCGTCAGGCGTTTCTCTCCAGGCCATATCCAATTATAATCAATGGGGATGGAATTCCGTTGTAATGCAAAATGCTTTCGTTACAATCGCCGCAGTACCGGCTATCGGCGGACGTATCATGCAGTACGATTTAGGAAGCTTTCCATCCATTTTTATCAACTCTGCAGAACTCGGGAAAACATACACTCCGGCTCCAAGCGGACAATGGCACAATTTCGGCGGGTATAAAACACTCCCTGCACCGCAAAGCCGCTGGAATGTTTCAGGCCATTGGCCGCCGCCGCCTGCTTTAGATTACGGCGCTTACACAATCATAGATACGGTAAGGACGGACGATTCCGTTTCTGTTGGATTATCAAGTCCGGTGGAACAATGGACTACACCAGGCATCAGTTTTATGCGTAAAGCTACGCTGTATACCGGAACCAGCCGTGTGAAGATGGATCAAACGATCGTCAACAATGGAACAGATACACTCAACTGGAGCATGTGGTCTATTACACCGTCGATTGTTCACCACACCAACAAATCAGATTATCCAAATTATTGGGTCTATTTCCGGGTCGATCCAAACAGCGTTTACGGGCAAAGTGGTGTGAGTCCTCAAGGCGCTTCCACTGCATGGAAAGGGGAAATCGTTCCCGGCATTTATGGTGTCCAGTATGTTCCGGATAACAACTTGATTTATTCCGATCCGAATAGAGGCTGGATTGCCTATGCCGATCTTTCGGATACGGTTGTCTTCGCTAAAACTTTCGATGTTTTCAGCGGTGCACATTATCCGGACAGCGCACGCGTAACAGTGTATGTGAGCGGCACGTCCCCGTTATATATGGAAATAGAAGTGAAATCTCCGATCGTCGAGCTTACACCCGAAGGTGGGAAATATACATTCACGGAAAATTGGTGGGCTGCCAAAGTCCGGGCCCCGATATTGGAAGTGAATCCCGTCGGAGCAATTGCCCGGCGGCTGGCCTACAACTCGGCGACCCAGGCTTTAACCGCAATTTACGGCACATTTCATGAAGGTACTGCTCAGGTTGTTTTTTTTGATGCAACCCGCCGGGTACTATACACAGGGCAGCAGCATGCCGTTTCACCGCTCATGGAAATCCAGTTTCAGGATACGATAACCATTCCGAATGGCGCGCAAACGGCCGAGATTCAAGTCCGCAATAGTAAAGGAGATTTGGTCGGCGTTCTGGATAGCGCAGATATTTCGGAGCTTTCGACCGGCATCGACAGGAAAACCCCTGCTTTTCCATTGGAGTATCGTCCGGCATCCAATTATCCAAATCCGTTCAATCCGGCAACAACAATAAAATTTACAGTATTGCAAAAGGGCGTTGTTTCACTCAAAGTTTTTGACCTCTTGGGCAGACAGATAGCCGTCCTGATGGACCGGATACTTGCACCTGGAACATACAATACTTCATTCGACGGATCTCATCTGCCGAGCGGCGTCTATTTCTATCGCCTTGAAACCGGAAGCATCAGAGAGACACACAAACTTGTTCTGCTGAAATAGCATCACTTGCATGTGGAGTTTGAATCAATAATTTGTATATTCGATTCGTTGTTATTGAATTCTCTGCACTATTGGATGAACCTGAAAATTAAGAAAGTGTCCTTCACGATGAATAAAAATCTTCTTTTCGCAACATTCGTATCGGCATTGGGCGGTTTTCTCTTTGGATTCGATACTGCGGTTATTTCCGGAACCACAGAATTTCTAAAACCGTATTTTGGCTTAACCGACTCGACGCTCGGATTTACGGTTTCCATCGCATTAATCGGGACAGTGATCGGATCGATTGCGGCCGGCAAACCGGGGGACATCTTCGGCCGACGCGCTATCCTTTTCCTGTGCGGACTTTTTTATTTTATTTCGGCGATAGGATGCGGAACGGCTCATAACTGGTATATTCTTCTCTCGTCAAGGTTTCTCGGAGGACTTGGAATAGGAGCCGCCTCTGTCATGGCACCGATGTATATCGCAGAAATTGCACCGGGCCGCCTCAGAGGAAGACTGGTTGCAGTCACACAATTCAATATTGTCGCCGGAATCCTTGTTGCTTTTTTTTCCAACTACCTTCTTGTGAATACAGGGGACAACAATTGGCGCTGGATGTTCGCCGTCATGGCGTTCCCGTCAGCCGTCTTCTTTCTGCTGCTCTTTTTTGTGCCGGAAAGCCCGCGCTGGCTTGTTAAAAAGGGACTGGTCGACAAAGCGCGATCCATCCTCCAGAGAGTAGGATCCGAGCATGTTGAGGCTGAACTTGAAGATATTATCAACTCCTTGAAGGAAGAATCCGGCGGAAAATCTTCGAAGCTCTTTCAGAAAAAATACCGCTTTGTGATTATGTGCGCCGTTCTGCTCGCGATTTTCAATCAGCTCTCTGGAATCAACGTTATCATGTACTACGCTCCTTTAATCTTTGAGAAAACCGGGCTCGCCACGAACGTTGCCATGCTCAACACGGTGGCCGTAGGAGTCACCAATCTCTTATTGACCATCGCAGCAATGTTCTTTATCGATAGGCTTGGCCGGAAAACGCTCCTGCTGATCGGCGCAGTCGGCATGTTCTTCTCGCTCGCCGGTGCCGCGGTGAACTTCTACAGCAACACTTCCGGCGGGATAGGAATATTGATCTGCATCGTGGGATTTATTGCATCGTTTGCGTTCTCACAGGGTGCGGTGATATGGGTTTTTCTCTCGGAAATCTTTCCGAATAAGGTAAGGTCAAAAGGACAAGCCCTTGGGTCTTTTACACACTGGATTATGAATGCTCTCATTGCATTGACATTCCCGACCGTGTTGACAAGACTCGGCGGCGGAAATGCATTTATGTTTTTCGCCGTTATGATGGTTCCGTTTTTTATTTTTGTTTGGAAGGTACTGCCCGAGACAAAAGGACGGTCTCTTGAAGATCTGGAAGCGTTTATTCTTTCTAAACCGTAGATCCTCAGCCGCGATGCTTTGCGAGAGTGTCTGAAACGGCAGGAACGCGGCAATCGACAATCGGCAGCTGAAGAAGAAGAGTTTTTTATGAACTGGCAGACAAAAACAATCATCCATACCGGATTACTGATATCCTGTCTCAGCGCCGTGTATAGTCAAGACTCATCGAACACATTCCCTTGCTACAAACTCGATGGAACGGAAATTCGTGAAGTTCATTCGAAGATTACAAATCAAGATTATGAACTCATTGTAAACATTCCGTACAGCTATAAACAGAATCCTGCCAAACATTATCCCGTTGTATATTTCTGCGACGGCTTCTATGATTTTCCGCTTTTATCGGAAATCTACGGCGACGAAATATTCGATAAAACAATCGGCGAATGTTTTCTTGTGGGTTTTTCGTATAAAGGGAAGAATCTTGATTACGGGAAGCTGCGTATGTATGATTACTCCCCGACCTATATGAAGCAAGACAATCGAACAGGCGGAGCTCCCGAATTCCTTAATGTTATAGAAAAGGAGTTCATTCCATTTATTGAAAGCACATACCGCATCGACACGACTTTCCGCGTCCTGGGAGGAAGCTCTATGGGCGGGCTCTTTACCTTATATGCGATGTTTACGAAGCCGGCCCTGTTCAATGCGTATATCTCAATCAGTCCCGCCGCAGGCTGGGATAATGACTGGCTCTTCCGTGTTGAAGAAACATTCCATCAACATCGTTCCGAGTTCCCGGTATCGCTGTATATGACGGGAGCGGAAAAAGAATTTGCCGACCGGCCGGCATTTCTGGAAAGTATCAAGTCTTTGGGTGCGGTCATTCAGAAGCGCCACTATAAAAATTTTCGTTTCGAATTTCGTGTTCTCGATGATGCATACCATGCAGGATCGAAGCCGGAAGGATATACAAGAGGCCTAAAATTTGTCTTCGAGCCATTGCTGCAAAAATAATTCCGCGACTGAGAGTCTTTAAGCAATTCCCTGTATTATTATGCTCCATAATCCTCGACAAGGTTTGGAATTTCCCATTGTTGGATTTAGAAACAAGCAAAAACCAATTATACCATAGACTATGCCAT
>PMML01000064.1:0-3774 GCA_003162695.1 Ignavibacteriota bacterium
CATTTCATTGCAGTGCTCCTTGTTAATGTGTGTTCAATAAAGCAAGCGCCAACTTGCCGTGTTTAAACAGTGCATCCAACACCGAGACCTCTGCACCCACAGTATCAGGATACCATTTTTGACCGATTACGTTAATTCCATCCTTCTTAAAATCTTCCACTCTCAGATAGTTTTCAATCGCCCACTGACCACAGAAATATTCATCTGCCAGCACCATGTTGGCGAGACTAAGCATCCAAGCCGATGGGTCATGCAATACCGGCAGACCAAGCGATTGATCTGGCTTCACATTCCATTCAACGTTTAATATATCATACACTCTAAGCATAGAAAAAAGAGCGAACTCTCCGATGGTCGGATACTTTTGCGCGAAATGCTTTTCCACCATCTCATATATCTCATCAAAGAACGGAGTCTTGGAATACACCTGTTGAATCGACCGAAGGTGTTTACGGGTCCAATTATGCGAGTAATCAATTTCCGCTTTTACGAGTTCAACCTTTTGCGTTCCATAATGCTTCACCGGAATCACGAGTTCCTGAGTCGCGCCGCGGCTCAGAATCTTATAGCGATTATGCTGACCACGGACAAACTGCGCTGAACCAAGACTAATGCACAGATCCGACCGAAGCATTCGATTGATTAAATATGCCGGTGCAAACGGCAACGGCTGATTAATAGTTACCCGCATANNAATGATTCCGCATCCTTCGCACATAGTAAATCTCGATGAACAGCACCAGAGACAGGATAACCGCGTCTTCGCAATTCCGCCTCAATTGTTCGTCCATCTTTAACGTGGACAATCAACTTATAATAATCATGTTCAATATTCGCATCCAAGAACGAACAGTCGCTAAATCTTGCAAGTTCTCGTCGAATAAAGTTTGCCGCGATTTGTCGATATGCAATCTCAGCATAAAGCCATTCGGCTTTTACTCTGGCAATTGCCGCCGTGTACTCGCTGGCTCTGTAATTGTAACAATTATCAAGAACCTGTTCACCTTTTGCATTCCGACCCTGATTGCGAATAATCGTTGCGACATCATAAACACCTTCGTCCTTGAATCCAACGATTCCACCCTCACCAACCGAAAGCGTCTTCGTAGCAAACATAGACCCACAAACCGCGTCACCATTGCAACCCGCTTTCCATTGCCACGGACGTAAGCGGGTTTCATCGCGTGTCGTCTGATATGCATGTGAAATATCTTCCACAAAGAAAATCTCTCTCTCTTTGGCAAATGAAGCCAACATGTCAATATCATAGGGAATGATTCCACCCGTATAAACAAAAACAATTCCAAAGATTGGAATCGAGCATCCGTCGACAACGTTTTCCACTTTTTTCACATCCATGCAGTGTGTATTTGGATCTACGTCTACCATAATAGGTGTGAATCCAGCTTTATCGATTGCCCACTTCACCATGGGTACAGTCATCACCGGCATCAACACGCCACCACCCTTAATGTCATTGCGTCGAGCCAAGGCCGTTAATGCCAATTCAATCGCCACCGTTCCATTGGAGACCAAGAGCGTATGCTGAAACCTGTCTTTCTTTTTCAGAAGATTCTGTTCGCAATAGCTTTCAAATTCGGCGGTCTGCTTGCCAAGAACAAACATTCCACTCCGTGCAACCTTTGCTATGCGCGTATTCATTTGTTCAACCTGTTGGTCGTTTACTAAATACATTACTCTTGCTCTCCTTCCGTTACGGCCTTGTGTGCTTTAACAACTGCCATCGCCTTCCAGAAATCATCCATTCCACCGTCCGGCGACAACTTGCCTAATCGTTTATACATCAATATTCTCGTAACAATTCCAACTTCATCCCCGCCAAAGCGTCGATCGACCTTACCCCATTCACCAGCGCCTGCGGCTTCACGACCTGCTACGGTATGAAGATCTTGCGACCATGACGGAATTTCTTCCGGCTCGATTCCACCTTTTCCATCGTCTTTGAATCGTTTCTGCACCGTCATCAGCGTTCGCTGAACCTCGACACCGGCTTCATTCGACCAGAACTTAGGACATGTACACAAATACCAGTTCACAAAATAAATGTGATTCCAAATATCAGGAACATGCCGGTCTATCATTGTCTCTAATGCAGAGGTNNATCTCATCACTCACGACAACCTTTTCGGGTTCTTGCGATTGTTCAAACAAATCTTCTTCATTCTCTCTCATTTCAATCCTCTTTGCTTTGTGGTTATTGATTAATAATATAACATTGTTAATGCTTTTGGTTCAAGTCAAAGGCAATACAGTGGACGCGGCTTAAACCGCATATCTTTCTTGATTCTGTATACCGGCGACAAGGCGTTGATCTCTTTCAATCCCAATACATCTGCCAAATGAACAAAAGAACAATACATGAACTTGCCAAATCCATCATACCCATTCATAAAGAATCCATTGAGGTAGTAGAGCGTTCTCGTAACAACATCAATCGCAAAGAACGCGATACCCATTTCATCGCCGTCGATACTGTATCTTATACCTTGAAACCATCCCCGTCCAGTCAACCATTTAGATAAATTCGTAAAAGTCTCACGTGGCCCCAGTCGATTGAAATAGGATTCATCTCCCAAGCGTTCTATTGACAGGTCAAACATAAAGTTAAAGTCGGCTGCAGTAGGGCTTGTAAAAGATCGAATCTGAGTGCAATCATCATACTTATCCACAACACGAAGAATGCGATGATCATCGCTATTGACGAACATCGCCCTATACTCCTGCATCGCATCGGGTCTCGATAATGTTAGAACCGCACTTTGTTTCGTCGCTTCTTTCATTCCTATATACCGTTCGCCGACATAGTCTATATTCAGTGGCTTTCCGGATTGCTCTTTCAAGGATTCAACAATCATAGGCCAGTGCCGCCTACAAACCGCAAGGCGATATCCTTCACCAAAATATTGTCCAACAACCTCTATGGTGTCACGAAACTCAACGATTGGAATAAGAGATATTTCATTCTCATGCGTGAACGTAAACATTCTTGCGTTCTTGAAATCCGAAGACAGTGTGGAAAGTTTATAGTCTAATCGATCGACAAGACCAACCTTACCATGATAATGCATTACCAAGTCATTGTATTGATCAACGTCGTCTATCATCGTGCAAATTCCTCTGGAATAACACCAAACTTGTAGAGAGATTCTTTCACGTCATCGTAACCAGCACCTATGTCTTGTCGCCAGATCATGTTCTGAAACGAGATAGTCTTTGCCTGCTGCACAGCCATTGTTCTCGCATCGTTCATACTGACACCAGTTCCGGTAATATTCATTATCCAAGCACCATCAGTCACAGGAACACCCTGATCAAGCTTGACAGAGCCAAGCGTATGATGCGATTTCAACCCATCAAGACCATGAATTGGCGAACCCTTGTGAATGATATCCGGGAACCGTTCGTGAAAGGGGAAACCAACGACCACCAAATTGATACCAACTGCATATTCACTTCTATAAGCCAGATCCTGTTCGATGCGACCGTTTGCCACAGACAACAAAAACTCACCATACCGTGTGTTGTCACCCTTAATCAGCGCCGTCATTATGTCTGTTTGCGGAACTCCAAATCTGCAGGTGAATTCAAGCGGATATAGATTTCCACGCTTATCCATAATACAATTCAAATCAATAAAGCCGCGGTAATCCTTAAATCGGAATCGTGCTTCCGATGACTTTAGAAAGCTGTCGCCAATATGCTGCCACCGGCGCGTCGGACCATAGAACAATGCCGTTCCCATCTCCGGAGTCA